>CALKXD010000034.1 GCA_938003855.1 uncultured Granulosicoccaceae bacterium
GCCGCCGGTGGTGACCCTATCGCGCCTGCCTCTCCTGCCCCTTTAATACCCAGTAGATTATTCTTGCAAGGTATATTTTGAGTGGAAAATATTATCGAGGGTATGGTATCCGCGCGCGGCATCGTGTAGTCCATAAAGGAACCGGTGAGCAACTGGCCGGTGCCATCGTAGACTGTGTGCTCCAGCAGTGCCTGACCCAGCCCCTGCGCGATACCACCGTGAACCTGCCCTTCCAGCAAGCTTGGATTGACGACGCTCCCGAAGTCATCCACGACACGGTACTGAAGGATATCAAGGACCCCGGTGTCCGGGTCTATTTCTATTTCACAGATATGGCAACCGTTGGGATAAGTGGCTTCGTCGGAGGTAAATTCCTGCTCGGTGTCGAGTCCGGGTTCCGTGCCTTCCGGCAATTTTGATGTGTCGCGTGCCGCACGCGCCACGGCAAACAGATCCATTTGCATGTCGGTGCCAACGACCCGGAACGTGCCATCGGAAAACTCGACATCCACCTCGGCAGATTCCATCAGATGCGATGCTATCCGTCGCGCTTTATCGATAATAGTATCAGCGGCAACCAGAGCAGAACTGCCGCCAATGGGTATCGACCGGGAGCCCCCGGTAAACCCCGCCGGGGTGCGATCGGTATCACCCTGTACAAAGCGGATTTTGTCGATAGCGATACCAAAACGATCCGATAGAATCTGCGTAAAAGCAGTCTCATGGCCCTGACCGTTGGTTTGGCTGCCACTGAACAAAGTTAATGTATCGTCGTCGTTGAACTCGATTCTGGCAGGCATGCCTCCACCGCCACCACAGCGTTCAATGTAGACGGACATTCCGATACCGCGCAGTTTTCCGTGCTCTTGCGAGATTTTTTTGCGCCGCTCAAAACCCGACCAGTCAGCACTTTGCATGGCGTTTTCCATAACGGACTTGAAGTCACCGCTGTCATAGGTATTACCGAGTGGCGTCGTGTAGGGCATTTGCTCCGGTCGAATAAAATTGCGACGCCTGATTTCATCCGGCGTCAGCTTGTGGTCATCGGCGATAACGTCCATCAGCCGCTCGATCAGGTAGGTTGCCTCCGGACGACCGGCGCCGCGGTAAGCATCGACCGGTACCGTGTTGGTGATCACACCGATCACACGATTATAAACGGCGGGTACACGATAGCAGCCCGGGATCATGTGCCCACCGGAACCGGTCTGTATGTACGGACCAAAGTTGGACAGATACGCCCCCATATTAGAATACGTCTTGACGCGAAGCGCCTCAAGGACGCCATTGGAATCCGTCGCCGCTTCTATGTGGCTGACCAGATCGCGACCGTGCACATCACTGACGAAAGCATCGGAGCGTGTCGGCAGATAACTGATATCTATCCCTAGCTTGCGCGAGGCCCACGTGACCAGAACGTGCTCGGCATACAGGAAGACTTTCATACCAAATCCGCCACCGACATCACCGGTGATGCAGCGGATTTTACTGGCGTCTATCTTCAGCACACGGGTGGCCAGTGGTTCGAGTATAAAGCTGGGCCCCTGGGTTGAACTATGCAGTGTGGTGCGATCAGTGGCGTTGTCGTATTCGGCGTATATCGGTCTTGGTTCGATAGAATTCACCACAACGCGATTGTTCTCTAAACGCAAACGGGTTATGTGGCTGGCCTTGTCGAAAATTTCATCGACTGCTTCTTTGTCACCCAAATGCCAGTCAAATGCCTTGTTGTTATTAATATGAGGCCAAATCTGCTGCGCGTCGTCATTGGTCGTCGCCTCTGTACCCAGCGAGACAGGCAACGGCTGATAGTCTATCTCGATCAGTTCTGCGGCATCGCGTGCCTGGGCCGCAGTCCCGGCGATCACCAACGCCACTGGCTGGCCGACAAAGCGCACACGACCACGCGCTAAGGCAGGCCATTCGGTATAGGCCTGCTTGCTGCCATCGCGATTGTCGAGTTCGGTCAGACAAGGCAGGTCACCGATGTTGTCTGCGGCAAGATCACGCTCAGTGAGAACAGCGATGACTCCCGGTGCTGCGCCCGCTGCAACTGTGCTCTTGATTGTGATTTCCGCGTGTGCGTGATTCGAACGCAGAATATAGGCACGCGCCGACGATGGGGCGGAGCTATCATCGGTAAAGCGGCCCGTGCCGGTCACCAGCCGTTGATCTTCGAGCCGCGCTGCATCCTGACCTATGCTGAATTTGATCAATTCGATTTTCCTCAGAAGTAAACTGCATGTTACCAATATGCACAAGCTCTGCATACAAGCCGCGTGATGCCGGCAATTCACGGCGGCTTGAAGCAACACACGGGCGACCGGATTAACTTCTGTAGCTCTGCACTCTGCGCACCACCTGCCCCCCTGGCGCGATTTTTGTATACCTCGACCCGATAAAAAAAACTGCATGGGTTTCAGCGCTGATCGCGGTGTGATGTCCTTGCAGTGACTCTGGCACTATTACGGATGACGATTAGTTCAAAGGCGACAGGGAGTTGCAAATCCTACCGTCCTGGGCGTCGTTGCCATTAAACGGACCACGGCGGGAGCACCAGGCGATTGAACAGACGATCAAGGGTAACGCCGTTATCAATGTCAAGCGTTAACACCTATAAAACCACTGCCGATGGCGGGTTGTTCCACCGACGACAAACCGCGACTTCTACCCCGGCATGGTAACCTCAATGCGCCACCAGCTGTACGCAGAACACCTGGAGCAACTTAATCTCGTCGCTGAGCAATTAGCCTTGTCGGCAACCATACCGGAAGTACTGGATCAGGTCGCCGTATGCGCAGAGAACCTGGTCGGCGCAAAGCGCGTGAGTTACTGCGAACTGGAACCCGACGGCGAAAATATTCGCCTGATCGGGCTTGTTGGAAACGTCAAGGACCAGACCGGAGAGCTTGTTTCCCTGGAGGAATCCGGTCTCTCACCAGCATTTACCACCGGCCGCGGGCGCTATGTGAATATCCTCGAGCACGCCCACACTGCCAAGGGACGCAGCCTCAGGTCCAGCGGACTAAACCATGTGTGGTCTCTGCCTATTATCTGTGACGGTGATATAGAAGGCGTCGTCAATATTGCCTCTCCGTCGTTTGAGCTGCACACTGATGACGCCTATTCAGTCGTTGAAACCTTGTCACGTCTGACGGGGTCAACCATCGAACGCATCAAAGCCCGGCAGCAAACCGAGTTAGTCCTGCTCCAGCTTGTCCGGCAGTCAACCACTGATGAATTGACCGGTCTTTGCAATCGAACCGGGTTTCGTCGACGTCTGCAAGACTCTATTAATGAGGCTCAGACACAGGCCGGTAAAGTCGGCGTTATGTATCTGGATCTCGACCTGTTCAAACTAATTAATGATTCACTGGGGCATACAGTCGGCGACGCCGTGCTGGCGGTGGTCGCGCGGCGCATAGAAGAAGTGCTAGAGCCGGCGCATACGGTGGCACGAATTGGCGGGGACGAGTTCATTATACTTCTTCCCGGAGAGACTGAAGTCGACAAGCTACAACGTATTGCCTCTACAATCGTTGATGCGATAAAGCAACCGGTAACCGTCGGGTCATTTGAACTTGAGGTCAGTGCCAGTGTTGGAGTGTGCCGTTTCCCGGACGACGGCGGCAGTGTTGACGATCTGGTAAAGAATGCCGACATCGCCATGTATCGTGCCAAAGATCTAGGCCGAAACCAGGTTCACTTTTACACATCAGAGCTGGGTGTAGCGCTGTCCCGGCAGATCGAGTTGGGGCGTGCCCTGCAGGGTGCAATTCGAAATAACGAGATCTATCTCGTCTACCAGCCCCAGATCGATATCACGACCGGTTGCATTGTATCGATAGAGGCACTTTTGCGATGGAAGCACCCTGAAAAAGGCAATATTCCTCCAGATGTGTTTATTCCGATCGCCGAAACCAGTGGCATGATAACGGAGCTTACCAACCGGGTGCTGGAACATGCCCTCAACGCCCTGGCTGACTGGCATCAGATCCAACCTGATTTGCGTATAGCGATTAATGTGTCCGCAAGAGAATTCTCCGGAAGCAGCACACTTTACAAGCGAGTCACCGCAGCGCTGGAATATTCGGGGTTGCCTGCAAGCGTACTGGAACTGGAACTAACCGAAACCGCACTGTTAAGCCATCCCGAGCAAGCTGCTGAGTTGGTTCACCAACTTAGCAATGCCGGTATTCGACTTGCCCTGGACGACTTCGGAACCGGCTATGCCTCACTAAGCTATTTGATCCAGCTGCCTATAGATACCATTAAAATTGATCGCTCTTTTGTCAACGGGCTGGAGCATGATCAATGCAAGCAAGCCGTGGTCAATGGCATATTCACCATTGCAGCGGATATGCAGCTTGTCTGTGTGGGTGAAGGAGTAGAGACAAACGCGCAACTTGACTGGCTGCAACAAAAAGGATGTCAGTACGCACAGGGGTTTCTTATCAGTAAACCGCTGAGTGAGGCTGATCTTTCGGAAAGTCTAGCCAGACAGGCTTTTCGCCACGACTCACCCGGTATAAATACCTTCACCGGAATCCGCCCTATCTAGCCCTACGGCGCAAACTACCCCGGCAGAGACACCCGACCTGTGTTTTCAAAACATTACACGGCAGGCCGGTAGCGGAATAAATCCCGACCAGCTGCCGCGGCAAAATGCTACCCGGCAAATTTTTGCAGCGTGATTGCCTTTTCAGGGCAGGCTGCCACGCATAGCCCACAGTTCATGCATTGATCCGCATTGGGTGTGGCCGCGGTCTTCATGCCATGGATCCGGGCTTTTAACTTGCCGATGAAAGACAGAGCGCGGTACATATCATCCGGCATTGAAACGACTTCGAACACATTGTAGGGACAAACTTCAACACACGCGGCTTTCCCTTCACACTTGTCAGCCCGGACCACCGGTCGTATTTCCCCCGGGCTCTTTGATTTACATTGTTCGGCCATACTGAGTCACGTGTTTCCAGTTGATTTAATAACCGGACAGACAAAAGCCGCCCGGCTTGTACGATCTGCCCCCTCCCCGCAGGGAGGTCTGTCTGTGTGCTGTGACCGGGGCGCAGCAACGATAAATTCACCAGGACCAACAGCGACCCCTGCCTGTGCTGTGCAGGTCACCAGCTGTCATTTTTGTGTCTATCGCTCTGCCAGAATATCGCTTAGTACGTTTGCCGCTTCTTCGAGAATGATATCGGGAAATTCTTCTTCGCCGTTTTCAGTGTCGCTGTCACTGGTCGAAAACCCGAATGCTTTGCGATAGAGCTCCTCTCGTTCGTCACGATCAGCTCTTCGCTCATCGATCTCAAGCCGTCTGACGGATTCTACTAACGATACATCGCGCTGCGCGCGCGAGTCTCGTTGAGTTTTGAGTTCTTCAATCAGCAGTTTGAAGGATTTGCTAGCTCCATACCGGGCGTCATGCTGTACTTGCGCGCGGGCATAGTCGGGCTCTGTTCCCGTCCAGCTGGAAAACTTCGCTGCAGGAACTGCGGCCCACGGTAAGGCGTTGTCCAGCCCTCGCTCCCCTTGTGCGTCAGAGTCCAGAGTAGTTGGAAACAACACGTCAGGAACAACCCCTCGATGCTGAGTACCGTCACCGCTGACACGGAAAAACTGGGCAATGGTTACCTTCAGCTGACCCAGCAAACCTTCGCGGTCTAGCGGCACCACGTTTTGCACGGTGCCTTTGCCGAAGGTGGGCTCACCGACGACAACACCGCGCCCGTAATCCTGTATGGCGGCTGCAAAAATCTCTGATGCGGAGGCACTGCCCCGATCAACCAGAACCGCCAGCGGGCCATCGTAAGCCACCGCCGGATCTTTGTCTTCTTCCAGCTGTACCCGCCCACCGGAATCCCTTATTTGAACAATAGGACCTGACTCAATAAAAATGCCGGTCAGTTGCGTGGCTTCAACCAGTGACCCGCCACCGTTACCACGCAGATCGATAATCACACCGTCAACACCGCCATCTTCCGTCGTGAGTTCGCCAAGCAGGCGTTGAACATCGCGAGTGGTACTACGGTAATCCGGCAGCCCCTGGGCGCGACCGGCAGTATCAAGATAAAAAGTCGGCAGATCGATCACGCCGAATCGCCGGGTCTTGCCGCCAACCGATGCTTCAACCACCGAACGTTTGGCCGCTTGTTCTTCCAGTTTTATTTTGTCGCGGACTAACGAGATGACTTTAGGCGGGGAGCCCACCGGCGCATTATCGGATAAGATCTTCAGCCTCACGGTCGAGCCTTTTGGTCCGCGAATAAGATCAACGACGTCGGCCAATGGCCAACTTACCACGTCGACTATCTCTTCATTTTCTCCGCCAACCCCGACAATCCGATCATCAACACTTAGCTGCTCACTCATAGCAGCAGGTCCACCGGCAATAATACGCCGCACGACGGTATGCTCGTTCTCCGTTTGCAGCGCCGCACCAATCCCTTCAAGGGACAGGCTCATACGGATTTTAAAATCCTCTGAACCGCGTGGTGAAAAATAAGAGGTATGCGGCTCTACTGACAGTGTGTAGGCATTAACAAAAAACTGAAATACGTCATTGGGTTTGAGCTGACTGATCCGGCGCGACATGCGCTCGTAACGAGCGTCGAGGGTTTTAACCAACTGCTCCGCGTCTACGTCAGCCAGTCGCAAATTAAGTACGTCACTCTTGACGCGCTTTCGCCAGAGTTCGTCCATCGCCTTTTTGGTTTGCAACCAACTGGCGTCCTCACGATTAAACGTGTAGGACTCATCAATGGTGAAATCAAATTCACTTTTCAGCAGATCACGCGCAAATGCCGCACGTTCTTCTACCCGAAGCCGGTAACGCTTGAAGATATCAAACACCGGTTGCAAGCGGGCATTACGCAGGGCATCGTCAAATTTTCCGCGCAAATCATCGAACTCTTCCATGTCACTGGCCTGAAAGAAGCTCTTTTGCGGGTCCAGCGCCTCGATAAACCGATCGAAAATCTGCTCTGACAATTCGTCGTCAACAGCCACCCGCTTGTAGTGGTAACGCTGCATCAACTGCAAGATAGCCGCTGTTGCCTCGCGATGTTCAGGGGTCGGCCCGAGAGTGTCAACAGCGACGTTACGATTGTCTGACAAACCGACAACGCTGCACGACGCGATAGCAATGAACACCAACGCGTGCACAAACAGCCGCCCTGCCCGTAATACTCTCTGCGAATTCGCGGGAAAGGCCTTAGTGGTACAATGCTTCACTGACAAATTATCTCCAGCCTGACCAGGCGGTGTCTAACGTAAGGGCTCTGCTGTGGCGCGAGGGGTACTCTTTAAACTACCACTGACCTAATTATTGACAACAATTTTCTGACAAGTTCAGATAAATAATCACTGTTGTCACTGCCTTTTTATTTCCTACCGATCACGCCACCCATTGGCACCTGAGTTTATCGGTTAACCAGTATCGATTCTATGAGGGAAGCCGTACAGCGGTAAGTTTGTTTTACTTCTTCGTATTTTAGCTGCAATTCGCAAGCTTTGCTCCAGATCGGCTTTGCTACCTCATTTTCGACCAGTGGAATGCGATTCCGGCGTCCGGAAGAGACCCCGAAACGCCATGTTCCAGCCTGATATCCTCACGACACACGCAGATGACAGTCGGGCAAGACCGGCCATTGACTGCAATCGAACAATGTAGCCGACAAATTTAGCCGAAAGAGCCTTTGTGACTCTAACACGTTGGCAACATCCGAACTTACCGCGCGGGATTTAACACCGTAGTGCGTGCCTGAACACACACCCGACCACCAGGTTGGCGCGAAGGCCGGTAGAGACCGCTGCCTGGAGAAATTGGCTGGAATCACGCCAGCACTGTCCCGTGAAGATCAGCCGTACAGGCCGGGGATGTTTTCCCTGATGCGGTGTAGAATGTTCACGAACAATGCCTGACACCAGCTAGTGTCAGTCGACCAGTATCACCGGATCCAACAGGCACAGTACGCACGACACAATAGTTTACACCCAATGACACCGTTGCTCACAATTCACTGCCCGCAACATCGGAGCGCAATGCCAACGCGTTTGACAGTCGCCGCTGTGACTTATTGCAACGCTACATAACAAGACGGTATCCGGACCTGTATTTCTGTACCCGGGTAACAACCATATGCGCTTGCGCCACCACAACATGTTAACGGCGTAGGCACAACAAGGAGATCACCATTGAGTTCGATAGCAACCTGCTTTGGTACTGTCAGAAAGATTCTCAAAAACCTGCCCGCGGGCTGGATAGAACTGACAACACACCGGCTGGATATCTACGACGAAGCACAGGCGAAGTCGCAGTTCCTGCAACATTTGCACGTCCTGACATCAACCCCTGAATACGACACGGCTCAGCTGGACACACTACCGACCGCCTACGATTACACTCGCCTGGGTCATCCGCTGTCTTGTGTTCTGGAGTGGACCGTTGCCCAAATCAATCAGGCATCTTCAGAACACGTGATAACCTTTTCGTCCAAAACAATGCCGATTCTGGCGATATTGCGCAAAAACGCGTTAAGCGGTGGTGCAACCTATCTGTATCACGATACCGAATCATCACCGCTCATTGACACCGAGCGGCTCGAGAAAATTTACGGTTATAAATTTCAATCAAAAAAAATTGATAACACAACACAGATACCGGAGCACCGCGACGCCACAGTGATTTTCATCACTCAAAGATCGTATGAAAGCCCACTGGAGTGCAATGAGAATATTGATGCTGCAATCAACATTCACCCTCTCTACGGTAGCACTGTTATTATTCACAACACTCAGATTGCCGATATGGTCAGCGACCTACAGCACGTAAGACGACGCGAAACCATCGCAATGACCCCGCTCAACGCATTAAATCTTCTGCATGAGATTGTTAACGACAAAACCACACCGGCCGAACTCTGCACGCCGCAAAACCTCGAGATAGTCTACGACTGCATCAAAGAGAATACCGGCAGTGCGGTGACACCCCTGATCGCATCGAGTGGATTATCGATTCAATACGCCATGATGATGGGACTGGTTGAGGACGCCATGACCCGGCACCCGGGCAGGAACATCAATATGATAATCCCGCCGAATTGTTACGGTGGTACCAACGATCAGGCAAGACGCATCGCCGCATTAATCCCGACGGTTGAGATCGTCGACTTATATGTCGACAATGGTCAGGATCTGGTCAGTAGTCTTGATGTTGTCTTGAAAGAAGCTGCTGACAGCGATAGCGTGCCTATTATACTGGCGGAAATCCCCACCAACCCCAGGGTTGAAGTGCCAGACATGAATCAACTGGCATCAGTGCTATCTACACAGCGAAAAACACGCCGGGGCACAGACGCGGTTGCACCGGTCTTTACGGTGGATCAAACGTTCTGCCCGAATGTTAAGTTACTGGACGATAAAAGCGTACTAGCCGCAGTAAAAACTGTTTCCTACACAAGCGCGTCAAAATTCCCCAGTGGCGGGCGATGCAACAGTGGCTTTTGCACCACTAACAATGCAGCAAAGTCCGCGCAACTGCTTATCGGGAAGCACCTGACATTATCCGACAACGGCGCGACCGCCAATCAATTAAACACCATGGCTGAATATATGCCATCAATGCCAGAACGTATTACCGAAGCCTACAACAAGACACGGGCATTCGTCGATCATATACAGAGTGTACTACCCACAGCTAATATTAATTTCATCCCGCATGACCTGGCCGAACGCGGCTTCACACCCTCTGTATTTTCACTGGATTTACCCGTCGGCGGATCCTCACCCGAAGAAAGCGCAAGGCTGCTTAACGTCAAACTTATAGAGCACATGGTTGAAAGCTTGCCTGCCGACTGCAAACACTGCGTCAGCTATGGTCAGTTGAAAGGCAGCTACTGGACGATACCGGCCACCTCAACTCAGGGCACTACAAAAGAAGACGACAAAGACTATATTGTGCGGGTAGCAATAGCACCGGAAATCGATATACCAAAACTGTGCGCGACATTTGACGCGTTTTGCGACCGCGAAAAACTCAACCAACCCAGCCAGACTCACGCCTGACCCGACACAGCGCAAGATCCCAACAAACTAAACAATTATTTTCGGCACATAGCTGCCGAAGAACCACGCTGACATAAAACACAACAACAACCACCACCCACACCGGAAACCCGCAGCGTAAGCAAGGATCAACGCTCAAGCGTTTTCACCCACACAAGCCCCACACCACCACAAAAACGCCACACCAAACCCAACCACCACCCACACCGGAAACCCGCAGCGTAAGCAAGGAGAAACGCTCAAGCGTTCTCACCCACACAAGCCCCACAAACCAACACAAGAACGCCACACCAAACACAACCACCACCCACACCGGAAACCCGCAGCGTAAGCAAGGATAAACGCTCAAGCGTTCTCACCAACACAAGCCCCACACCACCACAAAAACGCCACACCAAACCCAACCACC
>CALKXD010000035.1 GCA_938003855.1 uncultured Granulosicoccaceae bacterium
AGCTCCATTAAGGTCAATGCCAGTGATTTCTAATTAACGACAACGCACGCGATGCAGTTTGTAAGAAACCTTCGGATGCAGCACATCACGTCAGGTGCCGCGGATTCTCTGAACGTGACACTGAGGCGCGACACCAGCGCACTGCACTACCTACAACATGTCTTAGACATGCTTGTAATTGTGATCTCACTGTACGGTCTGACATGGTTACTCGAAGGCGAAGTGCACGCGCGCTACGTCACACTTGCCGGTTTTGCCGCGCTTTTGAGCATCGTGGTTTATCGCGCACTCGGCGTGTACCGCGTGCACGGTGTGTTTCGAAGCGGCACGCGACTGGTCTTGGCCTGGGCTGTGGTGCTTGGTGTTCTGTTGCTCTTCGGAGCCGCAACAAAGACCACTGATTCGTACTCCAGACTGGTTTTCTTCAGTTGGGCAATCGCCGCATTGATGTGTCAGCTGTGCCTGTTTGTCGCGTTCGCAATGCTCAGAAATTCCCGGCCAGTCTTTCAATCACGAGCGACGCGTGCATTGGTTGTCGGCCGGGGGGAACAGGCGCGACACCTTCACCATACGCTAAATCAATCGCGCCACATGGGCGTGACCTCAATCGGCGTAGTATCTGACCGAGCACATGCCGAAGACAGTGCGGATGCCACTGTGCTTTGCGGATTGGGCCGTCTGCAGGCACTGTGCATTTCAGCGGACGTGGATCGCGTCTACGTTGCTGTTCCGATGGCGTCGAATCACCTTGTCGAGACCATCAGCCGCGACTTACTGCCGTCCAATATTGAATTGTTCTGGGCGCCAGACATGGGGCGCTTAAACAGATGGAACAGTTCGGTCGGGGTCGTAGCGGGCATGCCCATGATCGCCGTATCGGAGCGTCCCGACTCGGCCAGCCGAAGGGAATACATCGCAAAAGCCGTGCTGGACCGTGTGGGTGCGCTCGCGGCCTTAGTGCTGCTCTCTCCTGTGCTGTTAATCATCGCTTTGGCAGTCAAGCTCACATCACGCGGTCCTGTCATTTTCACCCAAAAGAGACACGGGCTAAATGGACAGGTGATCCATATCTACAAGTTCAGAAGCATGTGGCATTCGAACACCGAATCAGAGAACAAGCCCATCCAGGCTGTGGTAAATGACCGGCGACTCACACCAATTGGGCATTGGTTGAGATCGTCTTCAATCGATGAACTGCCACAACTGATAAATGTGCTCAAAGGCGATATGTCTTTAGTTGGCCCAAGACCACACGCTGTTGATCACAATCACCACTATCGCCAACTGATAAACCAGTATGAAGACCGTCACCTGCTAAAACCGGGCATCACCGGCCTCGCGCAGATCAACGGATGGCGCGGTGCCACTGACACGGATGAGAAGATGCAGAATCGGATTGATTTTGATATTCAGTACATTCGCAATTGGTCGCTTGCATTGGATCTAAGCATACTCATCAAGACCCCGATGTCGTTGATTGTTCACAGAGCACATTGATACTGTCTCGTTGTGCATCTCTCGCGCAATGCGCGAGGTTCCGAACTCCCCGATCCTTCCAGGTAATCAGTCGCTGCGCGGTGGTATTGCCGTCGTGACCAGCCCCGATACCAATTCTGTCGCAAAAGACTGAATCAACGAATCCTTGAAGACGTCCACCAGCCGGCGCGACTTGCCGCTGAGTGAGCCAAGCGCCAAACGCAAGCCTGGAAGCGCAGGTTCAATTGGAATTGAGACCAATGCGTCGCCCGCGTAGCTGATTGGTGTGTGAGGTCGCATGTTCAATACCGAACAACCCACCCCGGCACCAACGAGACTGCGCACCATTTCGGCACTGGTGGCTGTTGCCACGATCAGTGGTTGCGACGGCATTCTGTCGAACAGTCCCTGAAGGTACTGCGCCGTGAACGGAAGATCCAGTAACACCATCGGCTCTCGTTCCAGCTCGTTGATATCGACTGAATTGCGAGACGCGAGTCTGTGATCGGCAGCCATCAGCACATAGGGCGGCACCTCCATCAGGGTTTCACACAAGATTCCGGGCTTGGCATTTTGTGCGACAAAGAGAATCGCGTCGTATCGACCAGACAACAATCCGTCTTGGGCCCGTTCGTTGTCGCATTCCTCGCAGTGCAGCCGAATACCAGGATTACTTGCCAACAGCGGCTGCACCACATTCGGCAAAAAGGCCGGGGCTACAGGCGCGTAATAACCAATGTTCAGCGGGCCGGACAAACTGTCGCGATGGACAGAGCCAGCAAGCAGCAGGCTGTCGTACTCTTCCACGACATGCCGAATCCGTCGAGCCACGGCTTCCCCGGATGCAGAGAGGCGAATGCCTTTGGCCGGAAACCGATGAACAAGCGTCACGCCAAAAGCCGCTTCAAGCTTGTCTATCGCACTCGAGATAGCAGACGGCACAACGTGCAACGACTCGCCCGCACGGGTCAGTGAACAGGTGTCGACAGCTTCGAGGAAATACCGCATCGATTTGATGGTGGGTTGTGGCCCCATGGTCTATTACCTCAAAAAATCAGAGGGTAAAGCTATCAATTTTCTGCTTTCCCACGGTTATGACATGGTGCACGATCTCATTCCTACCCGCAACACAGGGTCACAACGCGATGGCCGCACGCAACACCGGCGCAAGCCGATTTACTCAGCAGTGGCACTACCGACCGGACACTCCGATCCAGACCTCACCGCTGTTCCGCAGTCCGCCCTCGCCCGCCAACTGGGCACGATGGATAGCGGCTCGCTGGTTGGTCATGGGCGAGAACGTGATCATCGCCGGGCTGGCGTGGTGTTGTTGGGCAATGCTTCAGCCACCATTGGTTGAAATGACCACGCTATCGGTCGGCTGGATTAGCCAATTGTTGGTCCGCAACCTCCTGCTGATCGGCATCGTGGCAGGAGGACTTCACCTGTGCTTGCACGTGCGCAAGACGCAAGGTGACAAGCTGAAGTTCGACCCTCGAACGCTCGACGCCACTGGCCCAAACTTCACCTTTGGCAGCCAGCTTCGGGACAATCAGTTCTGGACCTTGGCTAGCGGCGTCCCGATCTGGACCGCCTTCGAGGTGCTGATGTTCTGGGCGATGGCCAATGGCGTGATCCCGAGGCTCGGCTTTGGGCAAAATCCTGTGTGGTTTCTCGCGCTGTTCTTGCTCACGCCGATTTGGATATCATTCCATTTCTACTGGATACACCGGGCGCTGCACTGGCCACCTCTGTATCGCATCGCCCATGCGTTGCACCACCGCAACAGCAACGTGGGCCCGTGGTCTGGGCTGTCAATGCACCCGATTGAGCATCTCTTATTCTTCAGCTCGATCCTGATCCATTGGGTTGTCGCGTCCCACCCAATACATATTCTCTTTCACATGCAGCATCAGGCATTGACGGCTGTGACGTCTCACTCTGGCTTTGACGATCTATTAATGAAAGACACCAAAGCGCTTTCTCTTGGCAACTTTCACCATCAGATGCACCACCGTTATTACGAGTGTAATTACGGCAATCTGGAGGTGCCATGGGACAAGGCATTTGGCTCTTTTCACGACGGCACTGAGGCGTCACACGAGCGTTTTTTGCAACGCCGACGCGCGTTGCGCGCGTCGAAATCGGGGTAATGCAGCGCGCGCCGCCTAAGCAGACGCAATCGGTGTTTTGGCAAACCACGCCAAAAACCGGTCAGCGTCGAGCTGAAAACCGTTGTAAAGGACTTCGCCGCCGGGAGCGACCACGACAAACCACGGCGTGCCTCCGCTTCGGTACTTAGCCATCACAGCTGGCACACGCGCACCTTCGGCAGCCGGGTTGGCGTGACCAACAGGCATGCGTAATTCGTATTGAGTCTGAATTTTCTCAACCTTGTCGACCGAATTGGTATTGAGCCCTTCGAAGGCCGTCTGCACAGCAGCAAAGGCCACACGCGGGTTATCCGCTAACGTGTCACTGATTTTTTTGAGCGCGGGCAATCCGTGCCGGTGACACCCAGGACACCAGGATTGCCAGAACTTCAACACGATGAGCTTGTCCCGATGTGCCGTCACATCGAAGTCGCCACCTTGCTGACCCGACGCATCGAGCCAAAAGCTGACATCTAGGGCCGGTGCAATACTGCCAGCAATACCCTGTTCAGGCGCCGCCTTCAGGAACGGCGCGACGCCGAGCGCTGCCATACCGGCTGAGGCCGCGAGCACGCGACGACGAGTGAGTTTGATGCTATCGGGCATAGTTCAGCGCTCCTGGAACACTCAACTCTGAGCGGCGATATTCACTCTGGTTCAGTTCTGTACCCAATAATTTGCAAGTTAAGTAGTTATCCCTAATGTGCTCGAGCTAGCGATGCGCTAACTGTGCTGCAAGCAAGTGACGCCTTCGCGCCACAGAGGATCACTTGATGTCGCGTTTACTCACAAAAATTTTGGCATCAACCACAGTCATACCGGGCACGTAATTGAACGTGTGCACACCGCGGAGTTCTGGTGTCCAGTCGGGCGTAATCTTGCTGATTGCAGTCTCACGATACCGATCTTGACTGAGCTCGTTGATTTCGAGCAATTGCACAGCGAATCCGTAATCCACACTGCAGTCTTGGGCCGGCCGGTACACTCGGCCCTCGTACTCAAAAATGGCGCCTGCTGAGCGTGAACTGCGAACGTCTGATTTCACCACTTCCAACGCGTGCGGCTGCCAAGAATCAGTCATGAAATGTTCCGCAGAATAAAGGTGGAGTTCATCGTGCGTGGTACCACCTTCTGTGTCACAGCGGTTAGTGAACAACCACCATCGACCGTCTGATTGATACAGCGTTGTATCGACTGCCCTAACCCCATCCATCAACGTCTTCACGTGTTCCCATTGATCCGGGAAGCGCGCACACCTGTAAAGATCGATCGAGCGGTTTTCACTCGATTCAGGGATCATAAAAGTCTCACCGTCGTGCTCAAAAACAAAGGGGTAAGACAGGTGGTAGTCGCGAGCGAGAACTGTCTGCGACTCGCCAACAGTGCCGTCTTCGTGCACTGGAATCACAGCAATTCGACCGCGATGGGTCGCGAACATCAACTCCTCGACAAACACGTAGAAGCAGCCGTCGCGCTTGATTACGTGTGGATCAGCCCAGTAACGGTCGCTGGGTGGATTGATCTCTTTAAAACGCCACAACGATGTCGCCGGCTTCTCGTCGAGTTGGAAATACAGCTTCCAAGTTTCGATATACCGCCGAGCAAAGAGTGCCTGCCGCACGTAACAAACGACACCACGCAACACCAACCGCAGAACTTGCGCTAAGTCCATCGATTTTTCGGTCAGCAATGGCTGTGAGTAATACTCAATGCCACAGTCGTTTTCCGCTAACTGCTCACTGAATTTTGCCCACCCGACTCGATGCATCTCAGCAAGCTTTCGCGGCAATAAATCGACGGAGCGCCAATAGAGTTTGCAACGCGTTTTTTCGATTGAACACGGGTCCGTGGCGGTTTTAGATTGCGCGAGTATCACACCGTCATCAAGGGCCTCGGTGAGAATTTGCAATGTGACACCAGTGCACTCATGGTTATGGTAGTGCTCCCACAACGCAGGCGGCCCACCACGATTTACAGTGTTATCACCGTGATGATACGACCACACACCACAGCGCGGAATCCGCAGAATGTCGCCTTTCAATATCCGCCAACCGAGCCGCACCACAACATCAATGTCATAGCCACGCAATGTCTGTGCGTCTTCGGCTGCCAACTTGTCGGTCCATTGGCTGGTTTCTGGCGTCATGCGCAGCTGAACCATGTCCGGATTCAGCAGTGTTAAAGCTTGCTTGGCAAAGGGATCGGGCGACGATTTAAAACGCCGCTTGTCCCAAGCTAGGTAACGGTGGACAAGGCTTTGTGCCAGCCGATCCTTTACCGGTGGCGCGGGCGAATTGCCCTCCTCACCGCGAATGATTGCCAACACGACGACACCCGTGCCGTTCGCCTGAATTTTCTCCAGCATTTGAGATTGCCAAGCCTCTAGGTACTCGCTGTTCACGAGGATGGCTATTCGCAGGGGCGTTGGCAGGGGCATGAAATGTACGCTCGGTAGACAAGCTAGAAGCTTATCCAATAGTGATTATCGTGATTCCGGCGACAGCTTAGCTTGCACAGCAACGGACCACTCAATGTTCACATAACAAAACACTAATGCGACATACCGGACACAAAATTGACGTCGCCGGGTCCAAATCACGTGAAAAACGCGGCAACATAAATGAGACACACCTCAGCGCTATGTAACGGCAATAGAGCGGATTTCCCGAGCTGATTTGCTCGAAAACTTGATTACAGTTGCCAAATTGAGTTTGTTATTTTTTCGCGCGCGCTGAAAATAACGGCGCCAGAATCACAATCGCGATACCGCCGAGCACAGCGAAAGACGCCACAACCAAACGCAAAGACACATCCTCAGCAAGCAAGAGCACACCACCGATTGCCGTGATCACCGGCACGCTGAGTTGCACCGCTGCAGCAACCGGCGATGACAGTGCTGGCAACACGGTGTACCAGATTGCATAGCCCGCGCCTGACGCAACCACCCCAGACAAGACCGCGTAAGTTACACCGAGCGCACTCACACTGGCTGCCGGTAAACTCACCAAAAGTAGCCCCACTGCCAGTGGCACTGCACGTATGAAATTACCCGTGGTGGACAAAAGCGGGTCACTGACACCACGCCCCAACACCGAGTAGATGCCCCAGGCAACACCCGAGAGCAACATCAACGATGCGCTGCCCACTGGTGGTGCACTCAACCCTGGCAACAGCAACGCCACCAGTCCTGCCATTGCAGCGGACAAGCCAAGCCACTGGGCTCCAGAGACCGACTCACCTTGCCACAAGCCGACCGCAACCATGGTCAGTTGAACTGCGCCGAAGAGCATCAGTGCACCCATTGCGGCCGAGACATTGAGGTAGGCGAAGGAAAATGCAGCGGCATAAACAAACAGCGCAACCGCGCCGGTCGTACTGCCAGCCACCGCTTGAAGTCGCCCAGAGCGCCAGGTTACAAGCAGCCATAAGCCGACGGCACCGCTGATCAGACGGAGTGCGCTGAAAGAGCCTGCGTCAATCAAACCGTCGCGCACGCCGAGCCGTGCTAGCAGTGAATTGGCTGCAAAAGCCACCATAGCCACGGCCGTTAACACCACGGCTCGACCCATCGTAGAAATCCTGTGAGGCTGCAAAGAGAGACCGTTACAGACAGATTGCAACAGCGGCAGACGAGTGTCTCACAGTATCGTCACACCGATCACCACTGCACAACCAACACAGCATTCTCACCGACAACCACCAACGCGGCCTCCGCTCACACTGGGACCGCGTTGCGAAGCAGCCTGGCTCAATCCGAGCTTTTGAGCCAACGCTTGACGGTGGAGACGGCCTCGCCGACCGCGCGCTTGACGGCGCCTTCCGCACTGGCGTCGGAAGCTGCACTCTGCTTGCTGCCAGGTGTGGATTTGGCACTGTCCGATCCGTTTATTTTTTCCCATCGAACCCGGGAATTAATGCTGTCAACACGCAGCTGCCCAGAGGCTTCAAGCTCTTCGTAAACCTCACCAATGCGCGGTTCAAAAGTCGCATCGGACCCCTGACCTACCCCGGACCAACGCTTTAGCGCGGCATCAGGGTTGTCCGAGTGGTGCTCCTGCTCTTCATACAACTTCGCGATGCCGGGCCTGAAGGTTGGCGCTGGAACATTCGGGCGTGTGCGCTTTTGAGCGCGAGAACTGGGTGCACCCATAGTTGCCTCAAAAGATGGACTGAGCACAGCTTATCGGCACAAATCGGACAAAACCTGAGTCGCATTGCGTTCAAGATCACCGTCGAAAATGCCACCAAACCAAAGCAAAACGTGCTGTGCGTACACGCGAACGTAGCGACATCAGTTTACGTAACGTAAACTGCGACAGCGTTTCTGCTCCCCTCACGCTCTGGCACCACATGAATGACAAGGACACCACATACACCATCTCAGAGCTCGCCAGGGCGTTTGACGTCACCACGCGCACAATTCGCTTCTATGAAGAAAAGAACTTCCTCAATCCCGAGCGCGTCGGTCGAAACCGTGTCTACTCCCGACGCGATCGAACTCACCTGCGCCTTCTGTTGCGCGGCCGTCGCTTGGGCTGGTCGCTCGAGGACACGTGGGAGCTCATTGGTCTGTACGACACAGAGGCTGGTGAGGCCGCACAACTTCGCGCAATGCTGTCGAGATTGACCGAAACCCGTCAGCTCTTGCAACAGCAGCGCGAGGACATCGATCGCGCCGAAAGCGAACTCACGGCCATCGAGGCACGTTGCCAGCGCCGCCTAGATGACGCGCTTGATGACACAGTTCGCGACTCTTCAAACCACTAGCCCAACTAAACTGACATCTAGTTAACCCAAACGGGGCCGACAGACTCTATGCAACGGCTCGGCTCTTGCTGACCTGATTCGATTAGCGCGGAGCCAATCCGCTCTCTTTACACCCAGAAATTGTAGGTATATCCGGTGTCCAAAGGCCAAAGTACGGTACACAATGCGCCGTCAGTCGACGCGCTAAAAGAGCGCATTCAACGCCATCTCGATCACACCCTCGGCGCAGATGCCGACACAGCAACCCAGCGAGCCTGGTGGACCGCCACCTGCATGGCGATCAACGAGCACGTCTTCGATGGACTGCGCAACACACACCAGCGCCACCGGCAGCTCGACACCCGCGCGGTCAACTACCTCTCACTCGAATTCCTGATGGGCAGGTTGCTCTCGAACAACCTGCACAACCTCGGCCTGTTCGACGTCACCCGCGATGCACTGGCCGAGCTCGGACTGGACATTCAAAGTGTGATCGAGGAAGAGCCGGATATGGCCCTGGGCAACGGCGGCCTCGGCAGGCTCGCCGCGTGTTATCTCGATTCGCTGGCCACACTTGACTACCCGGCCGTAGGCTACGGAATCCACTATGAGCACGGGTTGTTCCGCCAAGAATTTCACAAGAGCGCGCAGATCGAGCGCCCAGACGAGTGGCGCGAGTACGGCAATCCGTGGGAAATCTGTCGCCCGGAGTCAGTGCAAGACATCCCACTCTATGGTCACGTGGCAATAGAACACGATGAGCTGGGCAGACCTCACAAAGTCTGGCACCCCGGGCTTGTCATTCGCGGCGTACCGTGGGACGTGCCGGTCGTCGGCTATGGTGGAAAAACGGTGAATGTACTGCGTCTCTGGGAGAGTCGCGCATCGCAGCACTTTGATTGGGACGCTTTCAACGCAGGTGCCTACGCCGACGCGCAGGCCGAACAAACTCGGGCGAGTACCGTTTCAAAAGTGCTCTACCCAAATGACGAGACCGAAGCTGGCAAAGAGCTTCGACTGATTCAGCAATATTTTTTCAGCGCGTGCTCGATCAAAGACATCTTGCGCCGCTTCCGCCGCACACACGACAATTGGGATGACCTGCCTGACCAAGCGGTTGTGCAACTCAACGACACCCACCCGACTGTCGCTATCCTCGAGTTGCTGCGCATCCTCGTTGATGAAGAAGCCCTGGCGTTTGATCACGCTTTCGCGATTGTCCGCAAAGTCTTTGCCTACACCAACCACACTTTGTTGCCGGAAGCACTCGAAACCTGGCCAGTTCGGCTATTCGAGCGTGTGATACCCCGCCACTTGCAATTGCTATACAAAATTAACGACGTCTTCCTAAACAAAGAAGTCGAGGCGCGGTGGCCTGGCGATGACGCCAAAAAACGCAGCCTTTCAATCATTCAAGAAGGCAACGAGCGCAGCGTGCGTATGGGGAACCTGTGCGTGATCAGTTCGTTTAAAGTGAACGGCGTTGCCGCAATCCACTCCGAACTTGTCAAGAGCGACCTCTTCCCCGAGTTTCACGCACTCTGGCCTGACAAACTGACGAACGTCACCAACGGCGTGACACCGCGTCGCTGGCTGAAAGCCTGCAATCCAAGGCTCGCGTCCCTGCTCGATGAGACTGTGGGCGACACTTGGCCAACTGACTTAAGGCAGCTTCGCCAATTGCAAGATCACGCTGACGACCCAGTCTTCCAACACCGATTCCTCGAAATCAAGCAGCAAAATAAGCACGAGCTGGTTGACGTTATCCGGGACCTGACTGGCATCGAAGTCAACCCCAACGCACTCTTTGACGTGCAAATCAAGCGCTTGCACGAGTACAAGCGCCAGCACTTGAATTTGCTGCACATCCTGACGCTGTACCACCGCATTTTGCAAAACCCTGATTTGGATGTGCACCCAAGAGTTTTTCTGTTCGGCGCCAAAGCGGCGCCTGGCTACAAACTCGCAAAAGACATTATCTACGCCATCAATCGCGTGGCCGAGCGCATCAACGCTGACGAACGCGTGGGTGACAAGCTCAAAGTTGTGTTTCT
>CALKXD010000036.1 GCA_938003855.1 uncultured Granulosicoccaceae bacterium
GCACCTTCATCGATATCAAGGATGCCGTCGTTATCACTGTCGGTATCCAGGTTATCAGGGATGCCGTCGCCGTCAGTGTCGCCGGTGCCTTCATCGATATCAGGGATGCCATCGCCGTCTGAATCTGTGTCCAGATTATCAGGGATGCCATCACCATCGGTATCACCCGTGCCTTCATCGATATCAAGGATGCCATCGTTATCACTGTCGGTGTCCAGATTATCGGGAATGCCGTCACCGTCGGTGTCGCCCGTACCTTCATTGATATCAAGGATGCCGTCGTTATCACTGTCAGTATCGAGATTATCAGGGATGCCGTCACCATCGGTGTCACCGCTACCCTCCAGGCTATCAAGGATGCCATCACCGTCCGAATCAGTATCCAGGTAGTCGGGGATGCCGTCACCATCGGTATCAGCAGAGCCTTCATCTGCGTCGGAGATCCCATCACCATCGGCATCTGAATCCAGATAATCGGGAATACCATCGCCATCCGTATCACCTGCACCCTCATCGACATCGAGGACACCGTCACCATCGGAATCGGTGTCCAGATTATCCGGGATGCCATCGCCGTCACTATCACCAGTGCCCTCTATACTATCGGGTATGCCATCGTTGTCGTCATCCAGATCGGCAGTATCTTCAGTTCCATCGGAATCAGTATCCAGTAGCAATGTCACATCAAACGAACTCAGGGTCTCTGCAGTGTCAGTGGTTGCCGAGAACCCGTCATCGTCTTCCGTTACCACCCGAACGCCCACGGGAAACATACCGGCATCATCGGACTGGTACGTTAGTGATGATAAATCCCAGTTCACCGCATTGACTGTGCCCGAGCCACCACTGGCCGTAAAGGTGTCAACGCCCGAACTGATCGTATGTCCCTCTGTTATCGTCAATGCAACTTCTGTAATCGCTTCTGAACCGTCCTGGTCGACCAGTGCCGTTGACAGAGCGGTGGATATATCCAGCGCTACACGCTGTACACCTGTTTGATCAGCGGTCGTGAGGCTTGGTTCATCGGCTACCCGGGTTATGTGAATACCAACAACATTTTCTTCTTCACCAAGAGTCGCCGTGAGTGCGGTGCTATTTCCTGAAGTATGCGTGTTTGGAACGAACTCAAGCGTATCGATATCTTCAATGTCAACCAGCCACTGATCTGAAACCGGATCTAAAGTACCTGCGGTAAACACTCCGGCAGTGGATGCTCCACTCAGCTTGACTGGTGCACGACCCGACCACTGCGCATTCATTACAACTTGATACTTTGAACTATTCGTCGGGTGAACTGCCGAACCTCTTAGCACCTGCGAACCCGACGCATCCAGGGCGAGATCAAATTGCAACACCGCAACCAGCGGGTCGGTAAAATCAGTTGCACTGGTTTTATTTGCTATGGTTGACGGATGATCTATCAATCGCGTGCCAAATGGTACATTGCTCCAACTGATCATATCCGGATTGCTTACCCTAACCGCAGTAAGTGATCCGGAGGTCGTCTGATTGATCACATCAACAAACACATAGCCTGACCCCGTATTCTCGTTACTACCACCGGTACTCTCTCCACTCGACATTAAATACACTGAAATGCCGCCGGTTTCCGCGGTAGGGGGAAGCAATAAATCAAATACATCAGTAGCACCGCTGGCGGCTAAGGACACTTCGGCTGCGGTGGCATTGCCTACGATCGCAGCGATCGAACCTTCCGATATTCTTTTATAGTTACTCAGGTTTATTAGCGAGCTATACCTATTCGCAAAATCAGTGGAGTGGGTTAGTGTCAACACCTCGCCGCTCAGTGTGAGAATCGGGTCCGGGAGAACGCTGCTTAATGCGACTGTATCGCCGATCACGGTTGCAGTGCTCGCCAGTATTGAGTCACCACTGGTTAAATCGTAACCGGTGAATGAATAGCCGGAGTTATTCTCATCACCACGTCCCGCTTGGGCGTAAAATACTCCAGATGCGGTCTGCGTAGCTACATCAATAACAACAACACCCGAGCCTTTGTCTTCATGGCGGAAGTTGGAGCCTTTCGATGCAAATCCGAAGGAGGCAATCGAAAAGTCAGTGCCAGTGCTAAGGGCAATGGAGTCGCTGATAGTCCCGCTGTTCATGACGGCCCCTGTGACGCCAATGAAATCACTGGAAGTTCCGCTGTTAGTGAGGTACTCAACCAAATACGCCTGGTCTAGAGAGTTTTGAGTTTCAGTCAGTGACAAGGTATTGCCCGCAAGAGACACAGTCAGGGTATTTAATTGTCCGGAAAAGTCCCCGTCATACTCGCCACTTGTCGTTGATGATCCTAGTGGTACATTACTAAAAGTGTAGTTATCTGCACTGGTAATTGATTGTATAGCCGTATGCCCAGAGTAGGTTTCAGCCCCTAAATTTATGATCAGATTGGTGAGCTGGTATTCTTCCTCCAGTCCCGCAACCTCTCCGTTGTCGTTTCCACCCACGCCCGTGATCCGCACGAAAGTGGTATTGGGAGGAACTGTGAATTCAACCGGTGATGCACCTGTGGAAGCATCGCGAAAGCCCGCCTCTGTAGCAACGACGTCAAGCTGACTGCCACCGTCCAGTATGCCCCGATCTATTGATATACCCAATGGGATGGCAGTGTCTTCCTCACCGACTAATATCGGGTTGGTTACCGTTATTACGTTTGTCTGAGCGACGGCTGTTGTGGCAAATAGGCTCAATCCAACAATAACCGGCCTGTAGTGACTCTTACTGACTTTTACCTGACTCGACACGCCAAGAAGCGCCTGCCGTATTTCCGCCGCAATAGCTCGAATCTTAAATTGAGCGTGTTGACTGTTAGTCGCTGTTAAAAGCTCAGCCATTGGAGTTGGTTTTTGCATATTCTCGTACTTCTATTCTTAATGAG
>CALKXD010000037.1 GCA_938003855.1 uncultured Granulosicoccaceae bacterium
TCTGGTCAATGGCAAGTGGGTGACCCAGAATTCGTCTGATCCCACCAGTGCGGAATAGACCGTGTTGCTTTTATTCCCGTTGTCCAGTAAATCCGGCGCCGCAATATGGTCATGCGCTGCATCGAACATGCTCACAGCGGCGTTGATGCCGGCTGTGCCGGTCTGTAGCACGGCGACATTCAGGTCTGTCAGTTTTCTGATGGGTTCTACAACATTTTCGCCAATTTTGAAGCCAAGCACGAGATACCCGATGGTGGTGGGGGCCCGCAGCTCGGCGGTGTAAATCTGGTAAACAGATTCGCCGAGCACGATTGAGAAAATATCGGCTAGTGGCTCGTCGCTGTCGAGTACTGTGAGCACATGGTTCTTGATGTCTCGTTCGATCTCAGACGCGGACTGATCAATCTCTTCCACTTCATCCAGGTAGACGAAAGTTGAGACATCAGCACCGATACGATTGGAGTGATTGTTCAGAGCGGAGCGGGCAGACTCTGGATCTGATATTGCAATGGCTTCCTTCAAAGCGTAGTCGGAGGCAAGCAACTTAACGTTTCTAGAAATCTGTTGGTTGTGCGTCCGAACAAGTTGCTCTGCAACCGCCGACCCCACTATCAACGCATGCTTTGCACTCGCCTCGATCTCTTGCGTCGACGTCTGCAGTACAGCGAGCATGGTGCCGACTTGAGCAATCAAGACCGGGGTTACGGTCAAGATCAGTAGCTTGTGCAGAAATTTCAGTCGAATAGCCAAGGATCGATATCGTGTTTAGAAACCAGGTTCAAGATAGGTGCGTCGAACGGATTTTTATTCCACTGTGTTCCGCAATTAGCGGGCCACTGCATTATCGGGCGAATGCGCGGCGAACAGCGGTGATCAGGACTCTTACTCAACTTTGCGCCTACGGGTTGGGGGCTATGGCGGTGTGTGCAGGGACGGTGTCAGCGGCAATAATTGACGTTGCGGTACTGGATCGGGCAGGTAACCCGGTGGCAGACGTCATAGTTTTGGCTGAATCCAAAACGGAAGAGCCTCTCACGCTCGGTGCGGGTCAGCAGACTACCTTCGAGATGGACCAGCAGAACCTGCTGTTTGACCCCTATGTACTGGTAGTGCCGGTTGGAGCAACCGTCAATTTCCTGAACAACGATACCACTGCCCACCACGTGTACTCGTTTTCGAAAACGAACCGCTTCGCACTACCGCTGCACAAAAGCAGAGCGCCCGACCCGGTTGTGTTCCAATCGACTGGCATCGTAACCCTGGGTTGCAACATCCACGA
Source organism: uncultured Granulosicoccaceae bacterium (assembly GCA_938003855.1). Classification (GTDB taxonomy): domain Bacteria; phylum Pseudomonadota; class Gammaproteobacteria; order Granulosicoccales; family Granulosicoccaceae. The sequence goes on from CALKXD010000037.1 coordinate 1,280, forward strand.
TAACATGGTGGCTTACATCGTCGTTGCAGAGTCCCACCAACATGCCAGGACCGACTCGAGTGGCAATGCAAAATTGACCGTCGATGGTGATCTGGATGACATACAAGTTCGCATTTGGAGCCCTCGAATTCGGGACAAGCAAAACCTGCTTGTACAGGATGCTTCCGCCGCCGCGCCTCTGCGCTTCGCACTGAAGAAGAAACTGAAACCGGCTTACAATCCTCAACCTATAGATTCCGCAGAATGGGAAGAATACTAACAGTCGTCGTCGCGCTGTCAGCATTTGCCTGCGCCCAAAAAACACTGGCGCAGGATTCGAGCAGTACGCATCAACTTAAATTCGGCTTCGAGGCGGCAGCGGTTGACGCCAACGGCCTACCCCCATGGGTGGACGGCTCGGTTGGAAAATTAGTAAGCAACGGAACAGAACTGCAGGTGCGGGGATATGCCGAGCATGCAAAGCAGCTGACTGATACTGTTAAAACCAACCTGGTGCTGGAAGTGACAGGGGATCAACCCGGGGAACCGATCAGCGTAACGGAGGCCTATTTCCATTGGCGGCCAGTGCCGCAGTCTGAGACGCGCTACCGATTCAAGGTAGGAGCATTTTACCCGGACGTATCGCTGGAGAACACGCAGCCAGGTTGGCGAAGTCCCTATACCGCTAATTACTCTGCGATTAATTCGTGGGTCGCCGAGGAATTGCGCGCAACCGGTGTGGAGTTGACCGCAATCAGGAAGCTTCCCCGGATCGGCCCGAACCACCGGCTGATCCTGCAAGGATCGGTGTTTGGTTGGAATGACCCGGCGGGATCAATACTCGCCTGGCGAGGTTGGTCAGTGCACGAACGTCAGAGTCGGTACGGTGACAGTCTACCCTTGCAGGATTTACCTTTGAACCGGCCAGGCGAAATGTTCGAAGAGCAAGCTGCCGTCGCTAAGCCGTTCAAGGAAGTAGACAACCGCTTGGGTTTCTACACTGCGGCCGAATGGCGTGTCCGTGGGCGGTTTTCAGTAAAGGGCTTGTACCATGATAACCGGGGGAACCCGGAGGCTTTGGAGAACGGGCAATATGCGTGGGATACGCGATTCTGGAATCTGGGATTAAAGCTCGCTTTGCCCCGAAAGACAACGCTGCTTGCCCAGTGGATGAAAGGCAATACGAGCATGGGTCCATTGATGTCCGGGAAGCACGTTGTCGACAACGACTTCGATAGTTACTATTTTCTGCTATCCAAAAAAATACACAGACATAGATTGTCCGCGCGGTTTGACCAGTTTCGCGTGAACGACGTCGATATCATAACGGCGGACAATAATAATGAGAAAGGCACTGCCTGGACTTTGAGCCACCGGTTTCAGTTTTCAGATCGCCTCAATGTGTCCACCGAGTGGACGAGCATTGAGACCAGACGACCAGGGTGGGCATACAATGGATTCCCCACCCGGAAAACCGAAAAGCAGTTTCAAATTCGCCTGCGTTACGCCTTGTAACGCCCTGGAAAGAGCATTTTTAAACAATTGATTTCGTCATCTGTTAGATAC
>CALKXD010000038.1 GCA_938003855.1 uncultured Granulosicoccaceae bacterium
GTCTTCGGCGTTCCACCCTAATTACAGGATCAGCAGGCGATCAGCGCCGTGCTGCGGTCAAAAGAACCATTTGGCCAGGACACCTTGAGTTACAACGATCAGAGATTCTAGAAATTCTGACCGGAGCACTTACCGGTAGAAACATTGTAGTTTCCACAGGACATCGGCTTGCGCCAGTCCGCAATAATATCTTTAGAACCCGGTAGAAAATCAGACCATGCATCACCGGCGACCAGCCCTGTTGTCTCCCAGACCACATCAAACTGCCCGTCATCCTGTATTTCACCGATCAGTACCGGCTTGGTAATATGGTGGTTTGGCAGCATCGCAGAGGTACCACCGGTCAGGTTGGGTACCGTGACACCTATGATGGCTTCCTGGACTGCAGTCGGGTCGGTGGAGCCGGCTTTTTCAACCGCCTCAACCCACATGTTAAATCCTATATAGTGCGCTTCCATCGGATCGTTTGATACTCTATTGTCATCACCGATAAACTTGTGCCAGCCGCCAATAAACTCATCGTTTTCAGCAGACTCAACACTCATAAAATAATTCCACGCCGCCAGATGACCCACCAGAGGTGCGGTGTCTATACCGGACAATTCTTCTTCACCAACCGAGAACGCAACGACAGGTAAATCTTCAGCAGAAACACCCTGATTGCCAAGCTCTTTGTAGAAAGGCACATTCGCATCGCCGTTTATTGTCGATACAACTGCTGTCTTCTTGCCAGTTGCGCCAAACTTCTTGATGTCTGAAACAATAGACTGCCAATCAGAGTGCCCGAACGGCGTGTAGTTGATCATGATATCTTCAGCAGCAACACCGTTGTCCATCAGATACGCTTCGAGAATTTTATTGGTTGTACGGGGATAAACGTAGTCTGTACCGGCAAGCACCCAACGCTCAATGCCGATCTCATCGCGCAGGTAATCCACCGCTGGAATCGCCTGCTGGTTAGGAGCAGCACCGGTGTAGAAAACATTTTTCGACGACTCTTCTCCTTCGTACTGCACTGGATAGAACAACAAGCTGTTTAGTTCTTCGAAAACAGGTAAAACCGATTTTCGGGATACTGACGTCCAGGCACCAAACACGGCAGCAACAGAATTTACCTCGATGAGTTCACGTGCTTTCTCTGCAAACAATGGCCAGTCCGAAGCCGGATCTACCACCACAGCCTCTAGCTGCCTGCCGAGTAATCCGCCTTTCGCGTTTTGCTGCTCGATCAGCATCAGCATAGTGTCTTTCAGTGTTGTTTCACTGATAGCCATTGTCCCGGACAGCGAATGCAGCACCCCGACTTTAATAGTTTCTTCCGCCAACACAGGCGGGGTAATGGTGATTCCGGCTGCCAACAATAAGCTCAGTAATGCGTTTTTTCGTTTCATTCATACCCACCAGGTTAAAAAGCTGGTGGGAGATTAACGCTCCGGGTGTAGTGCTGATACTGCTAAAAACGTTTCGGCCTGCTGCGTATTTTGCAGCACCGCGGCACAGCCACTTGATTTCGCATCAAACGGGCACCGCTCAATGGCAGCCAAAGGCTACTGCGACAAACCAAACATATCATCAATGTTTGCGGCCAGATGCTCCATGAAACGCGCCGATGCAACTGGTAGGTTACGAGCCTTCAATTGCCCCAGCAGCAAACGCCCTTCGCCAATATCGCGACTGTCGAGTGTGCAGTGGCTGACGTCGGCGGTGCTACCAAATAATTCAATACCCACCGGAATCTGAAACGTCACCATGTTGTGCTGCATCAGACTCTGCAGTATCAACGCCTGGCTGTCGGATTCAATCATTACCGGCAGCGTCAGGGACAACCGAACGGCAGACTGTTCAAGCATATGCCTGACCCCATTGGCACGGGTAGGCAGCACCATCGGGTACTCTGCGCATTCACTGAGTCGGACAGACTTTCTGCCTTCCAGTGGATGACCTGCGGCAAAGACAAGGTTCACCTGTTGCGGAACATCCATCACACAATGAAAATCGCTGAACAACTTCGGTTCAAATATCAGTGCGATATCGGCAGAGTAATCAACCAGCGCTGACTCTACCTCATCGCGGTTGCACACCCGAACATCGAAGGTAACGGCCGGGTGCTCGCTGCGGTAGCGGGAGATCATTTCCGGCATGAACGAGTTCATCAGGGCCTGACCACATATCACCGAGATGTGGCCCCGACGCTCGCCCGCCAGATCGGCAATTTGCGATTTCACCCGCTGCATATCAGACAACTGCTTGCGCGCATGGTGAATGAAAAGCTCGCCCGCCACACTCAGCCGCACTCCCGATGGCAGACGGTCGAATATCGGAACGCCAAGCTCATCTTCCATACCGAGGATTCGCCGGTTTAACGCCGTCGAAGTAATAGCCAGCTCCTCGGCAGCTTTCCGGATAGAACCAACACGGGCTACCACATCGATGTAGTACAATGGCAATTGATGGCGAATGGGTGATTGCTCCCGCTGCATTCAACGCAGCACTTCTGGACAGTTAAAACGGCTTGCTGATCGTGCAGTACTGTATAACTTTATTCTGCTCGTTAGCAACCGGCAGCCCTGCGGATACTGTGGTTTACAGCACAGCCACCGCCATGCCACTCCAATTTTAACCGTTGCCTGCCGATACCCTGTGACCGAAGTCAGCTGCCACCCGATTATGATCTCGAGATTTTCGACCCGCTTGATGAAGACACCCGCAATCAGGGTAACAAGCCTGATCACAGTCTGCGTGCTGATGGCAGCGTGCAACCCGGACTCCGGTAACCCAGAGGATGCCGACACCGCACCAGCAACCGTTGCGCCGACTGAAACGGCCCCCACAGACAATAGCAACGAATCGGGTGACAACGAGGCTGGCGGCACCAAACCCGATAGCCCCACAACAACGGATATCGTTCCGGCCAATCTGTACGACTATGCCGGTCAGCAGGTACCGTTCTACATTCAATCTGACAATACTGCGGTAAATAGTATTTCCAACGCTGGCGCGACCCTTGGTCGGGTATTATTTTACGACACCCGTCTTTCATTCAATGACAGTGTTTCCTGCGCCAGCTGTCACCAGCAGGAACTAGCCTTTGGTGATTCAGCTATCGTCAGTGTCGGCGCTAATGCGGACACCGCACGCCATTCCATGCGCCTGGTCAATGCACGTTTTTCGGATGAGGCACGTTTTTTCTGGGACGAAAGAGCAGCAACGCTTGAACAGCAAACAACTCAGCCAATCCGGGATCAGGCAGAGATGGGATTCAGCGGCCTGCAAGGCGCACCCTCGTTTGATGATCTGCTGGTGAAACTCTCCGACACCGATTTTTATCCTTCACTGTTCACCCAGGCATTCGGTAACTCCGTCATAACTGAACAGCGCATGCAAACCGCAATGGCTCAATTTATACGCAGTATTCAGTCATTTGACAGTCGCTATGATCAAGGCCGTGCCTCAACTGCAAACGACCGCTTATCGTTTGCAAATTTCACCGCAGAGGAAAACGAAGGAAAGCGTCTATTTATAGAAAACGCGCAATTCAACGCGACCACCGGCGAGCGCCTGGCGGGCAGCGGCCTCGGATGCCAGCTGTGTCATCGCGCGCCGGAATTTTCTATCGATAACAACAGCAGAAACAACGGCGTGATTACGGTCGCCGAGAGACCCCTGCAACAGGACATGACCATTACACGATCAGCAACACTGCGAGATCTGTTTTCACCGGACGGTGTGCAACACGGCCCGTATATGCATGACGGGTCGCTGGCCAGCTTCGAAGATGTGCTCGATCACTACAATGATATCAATGCAGATCGTCGAGTGAACACCAACCTGGATCAAAGACTGAATGGATCTGGCGGAACGGCCAATGGTGCACTAGGCGCTTCCGGTCAGAAACTGCTGTTGACTCAGACCGAAAGAAGCGCCGTGCTGGCTTTCATGAAAACGCTCAGCGGCACCAACCTGTACACGGATCCACGATGGTCAGACCCGTTTAACAAGGATGGCAGCCTCGATCTATCAAAGCTGTCGTCGGAATGACTGCGCCCTTGCAGCTGCGGGTTTGATACGGAAAACTGAAGTTTCCAGGTGACGTCACCCGGATGTAAAGGTTATGCCTTCATCGTGCGATAGTTGCCACATGTTTGACAATGTGGCCAACGGACAAACCGGTAGCGCAGCATCCTGCTATGGCAGCATCAGCTATCCGATGCTTTTCAGCGCACGTAGTACATCGCGGCGACTGACCTGCCCGACCAGCCGGTTGTTTTGCAGCACCGGATAGCGACGATACGGTGAATCAACAAACATCTGCGCCAGCTTGAGGATGCTGGTATCGGCATCGATGGTCGTGACCGTCGGGTTCATGTAGTCTTTCACCATGCCACCGTAGTCGCCGTGGTAACCGGCACTCAGCGCCACTCGCATGCAATCCTGCTCAGACAGCATCCCGACCAGATTGCCATGGTCATCCACCACGGGCGCTCCCGATATGCGTTTTTCCACCAGGTGACTGATGGCTTTACGCATTTCAGTTTCCGGCTTGAAGGTCGTCAGGCTGGCCGCCATGTAGTCGCCCACCTTTAGCCCTGTGAAAGATGTGTCAGACATCTGCACTCTCCGCTGTTGTTACGGTTGTTGTTCTGGTTCTGCATTTGCCTGCCTAGCCGACTGACGTGACTTGCAGGGTCGTGAACAGGACTGGCAGGCGCTCGAGCCATTGACGGCGTTCAGACCGCCACAACTTCCGGCGATAGGCGTGCGTCCGAAGATCACCCCGATAGCCATGCCGCAGATCGCCAGCATCATGATGCCGAACGTTACAAAAAATAGTGCCATAGGTTACCTGCCTGATACCTGTTACGCTAGCTTACCAGAGGTTCGAACGCCGGCGTATAGACTTCTTTCAGTGCACTGCCGGACTTCACGATCAGGTGGGCTGCAACCTGGTGTTTGATGGCAAAATCCATTGCCTCGTCAGGCCCCAGAATCATCAGCGCCGTCGATAGTGCATCGGCTGCCATCGTCGACCCGGCCACAACACTGACTGAAGCCAGCTGGTGACTGACGGGCTTACCGGTGCGCGGATCAATAGAGTGCGAGTATCGCTGCCCGGCATCATCGAAAAAATTACGATAATCACCGGATGTGGCAATTGCGAGATCTTTAAGCTCAAGTGCGCGGAACGCTTCGCGGCGACCCACGCTGGGTCGTTCAATGGCGACTTTCCACGCCGTATTATCGGGCTTGCGTCCGCGTGATTTTAACTCACCGCCCACTTCAACCAGGTAGCTGTCCAGTCCTTCCTGATCCAGCAAAGCAGCGACACGATCAACCGCATGCCCCTTCGCAATACCCGATAAATCAAGGCGGGTGTGCGGATTGCGCTTACGCGCGGCATTTGCCGTGAGATCGATATCTATAGCTCCGTAGCCGACTTGCGCCAGTCGCTTAACGATATCGGACCCGGCGGGCTTCCTGTCACCACCGGCAGAAGTCTCAGCGCCTGCACCAAAGCCCCACAAATCAACCAACGGACCAACGGTAACATCAAAGGCGCCATTGCTGTCAGCGCTGGTATCGAGCGCCTGAGCAATCACACGCAGGGTCGGTGCCGACAAAGGTTGCCAGTCGGTATTGGCACTGGCATTGAACTGCGAGAGTTCGGAATCAGCACGCCAGGTAGACATGTGGGTGTCAACATCAAGCAACATAGCGTGGACTTTTTCGGCAAGCTGATCAATTTTTGCCTGATCAACAGGCGCACCGTTTATAGTGATACCGTGTTGCTTACCGCCGAACCGCACGCTGTAACCGGTACCCATGCTACGCCCGTCAAATCCAGCCAGGCCGGGGGTTTTCATCGTACCGCTGCACCCGACCAGCGCCAATACGCCAGCCGGAAGCATCAAGGAGCCGCCCAGCGCCAGGGAAGCTTTTAAATAAGAACGTCTGTCCATTTTTTTATCCGCCAAAATCGTCTAGCATAATGTGATCGTTTTCCACACCGAGTTCCTGCAACATATCGACTACCGCCGCGTTCATCATTGGCGGACCACACATATAGTACTCGCAGTCTTCGGGTGCTGAGTGGTCTTTAAGATAGTTGTCATTTAACACGTTGTGAATAAAACCGGTGTAGCCCGTCCAGTTGTCTTCGGGCTGTGGATCTGACAAGGCAAGGTGCCATTGAAAGTTTTCGTGTTTTTCCTGCAGCTTGTCAAAGTGATCCGCGTAAAAGGTCTCCCGCAGACTGCGTGCGCCGTACCAGAAGCTGATCTTTCGGCTGCTATCAAGGCGCATCAGCTGATCAAAGATGTGCGAGCGCATCGGAGCCATACCGGCACCGCCACCGATAAAGACCATTTCATTGCTGGTTTCTTTGGCGAAAAACTCACCAAAGGGTCCGGATATATTGGCTTTGTCACCTGGCTTCAGATTAAAAATCCACGACGACATCGCTCCAGCCGGAACATCATCGATACTGCTCGGTGGAGGCGTTGCAATGCGCACGTTCAGCATGATGATACCCTCTTCCTGTGGGTAGTTCGCCATAGAATAGGCGCGCATCACGGGCTCTCGCACCTGAGATTTAATTTTCCACAGATTGAAGCGATCCCAGTCACCGCGGAATTTGTCAGCGACGGCAATATTCTGGTAGTCCACTTCATGCGGCGGACACTCAATCTGTATATAGCCTCCGGCGCGAAACGGTACCGTCTCTCCGGCCGGCAACTCCAGAACCAGCTCTTTGATAAAAGTAGCAACGTTGTCGTTTGAGCGCACTGTGCACTCCCACTTGCGCACGCCGAATACTTCATCGGGCACCGTGATCTGCATGTTCTGCTTAACCGTCAGCTGACACGATAAGCGCCCGCCCTCAGCGGCCTCGCGCTTGTTGATGTGACTGGTTTCCGTTGGCAGTATAGATCCACCGCCCTCCAGCACATTCACCCGGCATTGACCACAAGTACCACCACCGCCACACGCCGATGCGACGTAGAGTTCGGCCTCTGCCAGCGCACCCAGTAATTTTGAGCCCACCGGCGCACTGACCGTTCGCTCGCCGTTGATCAGAACCTCAACATTGCCACTGGCCACCAGGACCGACTTGGCGCCTAGAATTATAAACACCAGCATCAGTAGAATTACGGTGAATAGCACCACACCGACTAGAATCTCAGCCATTTTATCGTCCACCTTCCTGAATAGAACTGCTCATTAAAGCTGAATCCCTGAGAACGCCATAAAGCCGAGCGACATCAGTCCGACAGTGATAAACGTGATACCCAGCCCCTGAAGGCCATCGGGTACGTCACTGTATTTCAGCTTTTCACGAATACCCGCAAGCGCGGTAATTGCCAGTGCCCAGCCTGCACCACTGCCAACCCCGTAAACCACACTTTCACTCAGGTTATAGTCACGCTCTACCATAAACAGTGACCCACCCAGAATGGCGCAATTCACTGTGATCAATGGCAGAAATACACCAAGCGCGTTATAAAGCGCCGGAAAATACTTATCCAGGACCATCTCCAGAATCTGCACCATCGCCGCGATAACGCCGATGTAGCAGATCAGACCGAGGAAACTCAAATCAACGTCAGGCAACCCCAGCCACGCCAGCGCGCCGTCATTGAGCAGGTACTGAAAGATCAGGTTATTCGCTGGAACCGTGATCGCCTGAACCAGAATCACTGCGGCACCCAGACCGATGGCCGTGCCGATTTGCTTCGACACCGCCAGAAAGGTACACATGCCGAGAAAAAACGATAGCGCCAGATTCTCAATGAATACCGATTTAACAAACAGACTCAGATAGACTTCCATCAGATCACCTCACTGTGATGAGACTGACGGATTTCATACTCTGCTTTTTCAACCTGAGCGGTTTTCCAGCTGCGAATTCCCCAGATCATCAGTCCTATAATGAAAAATGCACTCGGTGGCAGCAACATAAGTCCATTGGTGTAGTACATGCCACCATCATTCACTGAGGTCATCACTGTGTAGCCCAGCAAGGTGCCTGATCCAAACAACTCACGCGTTGCCCCAACCAGAATTAAAATCACGCTGTAACCGAGTCCGTTGCCAAGCCCGTCGAGCAGACTGATCATAGGCGGGTTTTTCATCGCAAAGGCTTCTGCCCGCCCCAGTACGATGCAGTTGGTGATAATCAACCCGACAAATACAGAGAGTGTTTTAGCGATATCGTAGGCAAAAGCCTTGAGCAGCTGATCAACCACAATCACCAGCGAGGCGATGATTGTCATCTGTACAATAATCCGGATACTTGACGGCACGTGATTTCGGATCATCGAGATTGACGCGTTGGAAAACATCACCACCGTTGTCAGTGCCAGGCACATTAACAGCGATGCTGCCAATGTTGTGGTTACCGCCAGTGCCGAGCAAATACCCAGTATCTGCAACGTGATGGGATTGTTATCGACCAATGGGTCGAGCACCACCTTTTTGGCCATCTCTCTATCGTGAGCATTCATCTAGGAAGCCTCCCGTTGCTTGAGCTTATCCAAAAAACCACCAAACCCTTGCTCATCGAGCCAGAACCGCAACAACTGTGACACCCCGCGACTGGTAAGCGTTGCACCGGCCAGACCATCGACCTGATAGGCCGCCGTGCTCGACGCCGGGTCGACAACTCCCTTGACAACTTCAACTTGTAGCTGGCCGGCCTCATCAAAGGCCAGCTTGCCCTTCCATTTGCCCTGCCAGACCGGATTGTCAACTTCACCACCCAGGCCTGGAGTTTCTGCGTGCTTATAGAACTTCAATCCGGAGATCGTCTGCAAGTCACTTTCGAGTGAGACAAAGCCGTACAGTGTTGACCAGAGCCCCAGCCCATGCACCGGCAGTACGATTTGCTCGAAGTTCTCCTCGCTGCCAATCAGATACACTTCGGCGTACTGCGCACGGCGGCCGATACCGGCAATATCCGTTTCTTTTGTCAACTCGATGCTAAGGTTCGGATCACGGGCCGCGACGTATTGGTCGTAGCCGACGTCATTGAATTGATCGGTATACTCGCCGGTATCCAGGTTTACAATACGCGCGTTAACATTCTTGAAAGCCGCTTCTACATCACCGCCTTCTTCCAATAAACCTGCGACCTGGACTATATTGCGCTTGCGATCCAATGCTGCATTAGCCTCTTGCGTCGGGCGCAGTACAACCGCTGCCGCCGACACCACCACCGAACACACCAGACACATAATCACTGTGACCAGCAGTGTTTTCTGTGTGCTGTCGTTGGGCTGTGCCATAACCCCCTTGAGACGTGCCATCAGACCCGAATCAGAAGAAATGGCGGCGTTGCCCGGTGTGTTTTCGTGCATAACAACCGGCTGCGGCGTTACCGCATCCGGTGCCGGTGCTTTACTCTCTTTGGCTGGATCTGTCACGATGATGCTCCAACGCGTTTCAGGCGTCGTCGTACATTTGACTGCACGACTCCATAGTCAATCAATGGGGCGACAATATTGGCAAACAAAATAGCGAGCATAATGCCTTCCGGATAAGCCGGGTTCACGACCCGGATAATGACGGTCATAAAACCGATCAGCAGACCGAATATCCAGCGGCCGGTATCGGTATGTGCTGCACTGACCGGATCGGTTGCCATAAACACCATTCCGAACGCAAAGCCGCCAAGAACAAAATGCCAGTGCCACGGCACCGCGAACATTTCATTGGTATCACTGCCTATGGCATTCAGTACCAGTGTGGTTGCCACCATGCCGAGAAAAACCCCTGCGATGATTCTCCAGGAGGCAATCCGTGTGTAGATCAGGAATGCCGCACCAAACAAACATGCCAGCGTCGAGGTAGAACCAAGTGAGCCTTGAATTGATCCGAAAAACGCATCCATCCATTCAATGCCGGCACCGTTAATCGCTTCCACGCCACCCTGTTGTCCCAGACTCAACGCGGTCGCACCGCTGAACCCATCGACCGCAGTCCACACAGAGTCACCTGACAGTTGCGCCGGATAGGCGAAGAACAAGAATGCTCGACCGGTCAGCGCCGGATTCATGAAGTTTTTACCGGTACCACCAAAGACTTCCTTGCCGATGACCACACCGAACGAAATGCCCAACGCCGCCTGCCATAGAGGTATTGTCGGCGGCAGGATCAGCGCGTACAGCATAGATGTCACCAGAAAGCCTTCATTGACTTCGTGGTTGCGGACTCCGGCAAACAAGACTTCCCAGAAGCCACCCGCCAACAGCGTTATGATATAGATCGGCATGAAGTACATAAAGCCGTGCATGATATTGTCGTAGAAGCTGGCTGGATCGAAGCCAACACCAAACAACGACAGCAGCGAACCACGCCACCCGTATACCTCGGTGACGCCCATACCGGCCATTCCCAGGTGCGCCTGATAACCGGTATTCCACATCCCGAACAAAATACACGGCAGCGTAGCCACCACCACATAGCTCATCACCCGCTTGAGGTCGATGGCGTCGCGCAAATGCGGTGAGGTGCGCGTTACATCGGGCGGGGTATACAAGAAAGTATCGACCATCTCGTACAGGGCATAGTAACTCTCGTAACGCCCCCCTTTGGCAAAGTGGGGGTGCATGTTATCCAGCCAACGTCGCATCGAACCCATTAGCCTTCCTTCTCTATTTGTTCAAGGTTACTCCGCAACGCGGGCCCATAGTCGTATTTTCCCGCGCAAACAAATGCACACAGCGCAAGGTCTTCTTCGTCGAGTTCAAGGCAGCCCAGCTTCTGCGCCATGTCGGTATCACTGACCAGCAATGACCTCAGCAACTGGGTCGGCAATATATCCAACGGCATCATCCGCTCATAGATACCGACAGGTACCATTGCGCGCGGGCTGCCATTGACCGAGGTATGGAAGTCGAATTTCTGCCGCGCGCGTTTGAAGCTCGAGATAAATATATTCGCAAACGAGTAGCGGCTGCTGGTCGGGTTGATCCAGCCGAGCAGCTCGCGTTCACGCCCCTCGGCCAGTAGTGAAATCTGCGTATTGTAACGGCCCAGATACGCGGCCCAGTTGTTAGCACGCCTGCCGGATAAAACCGACCCGGAGATAATCCGGCACTCAACTTTCTGGTGCGAACCACGCACCAGATCTTCGGTGCTGGCCCCAACCCGGGTCCGCAGTAATCGCGGTTCCAGAACCACTGGTCCGGCTAACGCCACAATCCTTGTCAGCCATAACTTACCGGTGGTGAACAGCTTGCCGATAGCAACAACATCCTGATAATTGATATGCCACACCGTGGTGGTCGCGTTAACAGGGTGCAGATGATGTATATGCGTGCCAGGCAACCCCGCCGGATGAGGACCGGCAAATTCTGTCACCTCAACGCGGTTGTGCGATGGCGTCTTTATCGTTGTGCCCGGGGCCTTGCACACGTGTACCGCACCCGGTGTCAACGTGGTCAGAACCTCAAGCCCATGCGAAAAATCATCGGCGTACTCGGCAATAATCACCGCAGGATCGGCCGCCAGCGGATTACTGTCCATCGCGGTGACAAATATAGAAGCCGGTGTGGTATCGGAACGTGGCACCTTGCTGTAAGGGCGGGTTCGAAACGCGGTCCACAAGCCGCTGCTATGCAGCGCATCACGCACTGATTCCGGCTCTAGACCCGCCAGTGCAGAGGGATCAACTCCGCCCATCAACGCGGCCTGATCAGGCTCGGGATCATCAAGTTTGATAATCACAGACTGAAGCACCCGGCGCGCACCGCGGTTGATTGATTCCACCACGCCCGTACCGGGACTGGTGTACTTAACAACCGGATCATGTTTGTCGGTTAGCAGGGTTTGCCCAGCCGTCACATGGTCACCTACCGCGACCGCCATAGTGGGCCGCAAGCCGACGTAATCCCGACCGATTAATGCCACGGTCTTGACGGTCGGGGCGTCATGAATCGTTTGGACCGGATCCCCTTCAAGAGGCAGATTCAGGCCCTTTTTTATATTAATTACACTCATCTGAGATATCGACACTGGGAGGGAAAGTACACAGGTGGTTCCATCTGTTACTAAAATTGAGGCGCTGAAAAAGCGCTATCGGTGGTAGACATAGCAAAAAAAGTGCGCAAATGGTGATCTGGTGCACATTTTTGCAGGGCCGATCCAATACACATCGGCAGTGAAAGGCGTTTCAAGACCTGACTCCGGGGTGTTTCGATTCCACTATGCAGAATTGAACGGGCGTGCAAGGCGTAGCACGGCCTGCCTGAAAACTGACAGAGCAAACGGCCACCACAACCTGACAATCCAGCTTGATCTACAGGGGGTAACACAGGGAGGGAAAAACTAAACAGTCGGAGAAAATACAGCGTGTTCACAAGTCATTTTTACTACAGTAAATTAGATAACAGCACACCTAAGCCCAGCCGGTGTTGATGATGATCGTACTCGATCAGCGATTCACCGTAGCCGTTAAAATAGGTAACGACACCACGGAACCTTTTATAAAGCGGAAAGCTTACCGCAAGATCAATCGCACCCTTGTTGAATCGGGTGTTGCCCCTGAATTTTGCCGTGACCTCATAGCGAGCGCCATGCCAGCCAAGCATCATTTCACCATGACCCATGAAATCAACGATATCAGGGTTGTCATCACCCCTGGAATCGTCAGGGGTTTCTTTTTCATTTTCAGGAATTCGATACCAGGGACGAACCACCGCAAAAAAATTGTTGCGTTCATACAATGCTGCCGCGTACAGGCGATTCCAACTCCGTGACAACGCCTGGCTCTGCCCGTTTGATTCGTGCTCAAGGCCGAACGCCAATGCCACGTTACCACCCCAGGGCTTCCACTTGATGGGAGTGGTGTAGAAAATCTCCGGCTGGTAATTAGTCTCGCGAAACGGGCTGGACACATCTTTTGAATACAACTGCCACCACGCCTTGAGCGTAAAACCAAGGAACAAACCATCGCTTGGCAACAGCAAATCGCGTTCGTTCAGTTGCACTTTCACACTTAGCTGAAACTTCACCTCGTGCTTTTTTAAGTACTCCTGAATACCATCGCCATCAAGCGCATCGTACACTCCGGTGTTTAAATCACCGGTGAAACTCAGTGGCAGAACGTAGTTTGGTCTGTGCGCGTTAAGCAAATACGGGTTGAAGGCATTTTTTCGCTCGCCTTCTATTCGCTCTACCAGAACGCTGTTGCTTTGACCGGTTTCAAGCGACCCCGGTTCGGCGACAGTCTGAGAAGCCACTTGTGATGCGAACGCAAGCAACGGCCACGCAATAAATAACTTTAGCGTTTGCGCGGCGGTTGTTCGGGAAATCAGGCGACAGGCCCAGCAATACATACATTGGCTCGTACAGAGGAATCGACAGGGGAGCGCTAAGTTTAACAGCTACCAAAAACACATCGATTGCTGAACGGTCACTGGACGCTCACGCAATTTCTCTAACTACGTCACTCACCTGGTACTGGATTACCTCACAGCCGGAACGCCTTGTCCCTGCCAGTGGCTTGATCGCCACCCTGCCTCCGACAATGATGGCGCCAATCGCCTCGACGCTGCTGTGCAGCGGGCGTCGGTTTCAGTGCCCGCCAACGGCTTGCGGCAGCGCGCTTGTCAGGTCCGCTCTGCCTGTGTTAGTCACCCACCCTGCGCGGCAGGCACTGTGGGTGGCGGCACTGCTACCGGGGGCATTCTGCCCGGCACCTTGAACAACAACGAGTACACCGCGGGAACCAGCAGCAGTGTTATTGCCGTTCCCACCAGCATACCGCCTATTAAGGTAACGGCCATGGTCTGAAACATACTCGGCACCACTGCCAGCGGCAGCATGCCACCGCAAGTCGTTGCCGTGGTCAACAGGATAGGCCTGAAGCGCTGTACCGACGCCTTAATAATCGCCTCCCGCGATTGGGTACCAGACGCCTCCTCGATACTGATCTGATCAATCAGGATAATCGCGTTATTAATCACAATACCCGCCAGCGAGATAATCCCGAGGATTGTGAAAAATCCAAACGCCACTCCCGTGACCGCGAGCCCCCACGACATTCCAATCAGGCCAAGCGGAATCGTCATCAACACAATGGCCGCTTTGCGATAAGAGTTAAACTGCCCGACCAGCAACAACACAATAACCAGTCCGGCGATCGGCAGTTTGTCGACGATGGATTTCGTTGCCTCATCAGAGGACTCGGCCTCCCCGCCTTCCTCGTACCAATATGCCGCGGGTAGTGCCCAGTCTTTCAGCCAGGGCTTCAACGTTCTGTTGATATCAGTGGCACTGTAGCCCGGCTGCAGCGTGGCCGAAATAGTCACGGTACGCACCCGGTCCCGGCGCTTGATCACCGGAACTTCCCATGCGACAGCAACATCGGCAACCTGCGCCAGCGGCACCGAACGGCCACTGGTTGATGAGGTCACAGTGAGATCGGACAAACGCCTGATATCGTGCCTGTCATCGTTGCTCGACCGAAGCACTACTGGAAGGCGGTCTTCGCCTTCCCGCAATTCACTGACCGTAGTGCCACTGATACCACCAAACAGCGAATCTGCGATATCGTTATTCGATAACCCGACCGCATTGGCGCGATCAGTATCGATCTGCACGCCGATTTTACGAGAGCGTATTCCCCAGTCATCGATAACATCGAGCACACCGTCGGTCGCATAGAGTTGCTTTTTCAGTTGTGAGTTGAGCAGCTCCAGTGTCTCGATACTCTGCCCCGAAAGCCGAACCTGTATTGGATAGGATACCGGTGGCCCCTGCGAAAGCCGGCTCACCTTGTACTGAGCATCGGGATAATGACTGCTGATATGCTGCTGCAGCAAATCAATCACCGGATCGAGATCGGCCGTCGATGCAACACTGATCAGCGCCGTCATATGGGCCGCATCAGTTTGCCCCGGGTTATACCCGAGTTTAAACTTAGGCGCAGACACACCAATGTACTGTGTCCAGTGCGTCACACCGGTTTCCTTCGCAACCGATGACCGCAGAAAGTCACTGATACTGTCGGCCGTGCGCTCTGTCACACTGATATCAACCCCCTGCGGCAGGTCTAGTTCGACCGTGACTATAGGCTCATCCGATGGCGGAATAAATTCATTGCGCAACACCCCCATTGCAAACGTCATTGAATAAAACAGCAACGCGGCTACCGCGATGGTCAGCCACCGGAAACGGATAGCCTTGTCGAGCACGGCACGATACCAACGTTCAAACAGGCTGGTTTTTTTGTCGCCACTGTCGCGGGCCGCTTTGAGTAACAACCCCCCCACCATCGGGATGATCGTCATCGACATAAGCCACGAGATACTCAGTGATATAGCGACAATATAGCCAATTGCCGCGGTAAACTCGCCGACCGCAGATTCCGCAAGCACAATCGGTGAAAATGCAGCCACCGTGGTAGCGGACCCTACCAGCAAAGGCAGGCGCATGGTATTGGCAGTAGTGATCGCTGCCGCCACACGTTGTTCACCCGCCTGCAGTCGTTTTTGAATCGACTCGGCAATCACAATACCGTTATCAACCAGCAATCCCAGAGAGATAATCAACCCCGCCAGTGACACCTTATCGATGGTCATCCCCAGCCATTCCATCACCATCAGCGTCAACGCCATGGTGATCGGAATAGACGTGGCGATTATCAGCCCCGTCCGCAGACCAAGAAACAACAACAGCACGCCGCCGACAATCCCGATAGCCTGGGCAATACTGGAGATAAAATCAGTTATATTTGCGTTGACGATATCAGGCTGAAACGCGGTTTTCTGCAAGGACATGCCTATCGGCAACGTCTGCCCGATGCGCTCTACAAACGGCCCCAGCAACTCACCGAGCCGGACGATATTACCGCCTTCCACCATACTGATATTTATTGAAATGGCCGGAGCCCCGAGGCTTCGAACCAGTTCTGTCGGTGGATCGGCAACGACGCGCTCGATTTGCGCCAGATCCTGCAATTGCAACAACTCTCCGCTGGAGCTACGCAGCACAGTGGTACGTAGCGACTCGACACCGGAAAAATCCCCCGACGGCTCCAGACTCAGGCGCTCGTTACCCACCAGCATCCGACCACCACTGCTGATAGTGTTGGTATTGGTGATCGCTGCGGCAAGCTCGTTTCGGGTGATGTTGAGTTCACGCAATGTGGCATCGCTGTACTCAACATAGATGGTTTCATCCTGCAGTCCCTGCAACTCTACCTTGGCAACATCGCTCAACTGCAGCAGATCGTCTTTCAAACGCTCGGCTTCTTCTTTGAGTTCCGGGTAGCTGAAACCTTCACCACTCAACGTATAGACAATACCAAACACATCGCCCAGCTCATCATCAACTACCGGCCCGAGAACACCGGCTGGCAGATCCGCACTGGCAGAATCTATTTTTCGCCGCAGGTCATCAAATATCGGTCGCATATCAGTATACGCCGCTTTGAATTCTGCGCTGACAATAGAGATACCGTTGCGTGATGTGCTGCTGACGTTGTCGAGCTCAGGCATTTCAACGATGGCTTTCTCGAGCACGGCACTGACCAGCTCCTCCATGCGCTGTGCATTGGCACCGGGCAGCTGAGTCACCACCGTTGCCTGACGCACGATAAACCCGGGATCCTCGGCTTTGGGCAGCGAAAAATACGCCTGCACGCCGAGCAGAGTCATCAGTGTAAGCAGTGTTAGTGACACACGCTTGTTAGCAAAAACAAAGGATAGCAGGTTCATCTTCGCAGACTCACTGCCTGACGCCGCTATACAGCGTCACGTTCATGCCCTCACTCAATCTGGACATACCGGCCACGACCACCTGCTGCCCTGGTTCTATCCCCTGTAGGATTTCTATACCGTCGTTGTCGAGTTCACCGATTTGCACCGCCTGGCGAACAATCCGGTAATGGTTCTGTTCAGGCTCGGCTATCCAGACAAACTTGTCGTCGCTGTCGCTCATCACTGCTATCAGTGGCACCAACAGTCTTTCTTCGCCGCCGGCTAGACTTAAGACAGCCTGCGCCGCCATGCCTACTCTGACCTCGGCGGGTGGAGACTGCAATTCAATTTCCACCACATAACCGGTGCTGTTTTCATTACTGACCGCCACCTCGACAACCTTACCCGCAAGCGTAATATTGCCGGACTGCAGCGCACCGGAAACCGGCATACCGACGGCTATCTGGTTAATCAGACTTTCGGGCACCACGGTACGCAATCGCAATTGCTCGCCACAGGCGATACTTGCGATAGTTTGACCGGCGCTGACGTTCTGGTTAACGGCTACTGGAATACTAACGACCTGACAGCGGCTCGCCGGGCTTTTTAACTGGCTGTATCCTAGATTCAGCTGTGCAGAGTTTACCCCCTCTCGCGCCAGAGCCTGACTGGCTCGCGCCGAAGACGCACTGGCCTTTGCGTTCTCGAGTTCTGACAAACTGGCCGCCTCGCTGGCGTAGAGTTCCCGCATACGCTGGTACTGGCTCTCGGCATTGCGGTAATTCGCCTCGGCCTGCGCCAGAGAAGCACGGGCTTCTTTCTCACTGAGCTCAAAGGGTTGCTGATCCAGTGTGGCGACCAGCGCATCCGCTGCCAGGCGGTCACCCACATTGACCGGCAGAGACGTTATAGCTCCGCCGATTCTAAAGCTTAGATCCTGACTGTCGGCCGAAATAACGGTGGCGGCAAGCACCCGCTGTACCGCGGCATCACCCGCGCTGGCCTCAAGCACCTTCACCGACCGAAGTGGCGCGCCCGGCACTGCTGCCGGGTCGACCTCCGGCTGACAGGCCACCAGTAAAAAGCTACAGAACAGCAGTAATGACCGTAGACGACAACAGCCGCATGCAGGCAGACCACGGCTCCGGGTTGCGTTGTTGTTCATTGCACAACCTCCTTGATTTCGCCATCTTCCAGAACAAACTCTATCGGTACGCCACCGCGTGGCACCTGAATGTCAGTCATCGGTATAGTTTGCTTAACCGGTTGCACAACACCGGTGTCCGCTTCCCGCATGGAGGCCTCTCCGGTCATGCTGTCGGTAAAATTTTGCAACCACTGTTGCTGTTCGGCACCGCTCCATAGCATCGGCATCTCACCCATTAGCGATTGAAAATCAACCAAGGCCGCAAGATACTGGTACCTGGCAATGTGGACGCTGTCCTGAGCCTCGCGCCAGGCATTTTGTGTATCCAGTAACTCGGTAACACTGGCCGCCCCCAGCCGATACGCATTCTGCGTGATCTGCTGACTCTTGAGTGCAGCAGTCTCGGCCAGTTTACTCAGACCTATGGCTCTATAGTTAGCGATCAATGCATTCACCGCATCGCCACTGTTGGCCCACAGGGCCAGGCGCACGCCTTGCAAACGGGTCTCTGCTAATTCGCTTTGCGCACGGAACTGCCGCACCAGACTGCTGCGTGTTCCCCCCAGCCACAACGGTAGCTCTGCATTCAAAGACAGAGTCCAGTAATCTTCACCGTCGAGCACCGCACCGCCCGCATTAGCGGTGCTGTCCAGATAAGTTGAATACTGCCCCGTGAGCGATAACTCCGGCGTATAGTAGGCGCGGCGCAACGCCTTTAAACTGGTGTTGCTGATCGCCACGTTCGCCTGCGCAATATCAATCTGTGGTGATAACGACAATGCCCTGGCAGCACTTGCCTCGCGCAGCATCTCGGCTTTGCCAGTGCTTGTCAGATAATTTTTGATCGTCTCATGCAGTAAATCAAAGGGCGGCTGATTGAGATCAACATCCGCCAGTTGCGACGGTATCTGCAGACGCATATTTAATAGTTGCGCAAGCTGGCTTTGGGCACGGGTATTAGCGGTATAGGCCTGCAGCAAGGCACTTTCACTGTTGGCGATGGTTGCCTGCCATCGGTATATTTCAGCGCCGCTGCCGCTGCCGCTGCGCTTGCGCTGCTCCGCCAGACTCAGGTTTTCACGGCTCAGCGCCAGATCCCTCAGACTGCTTTCAAACTGCGCCTGCGTTTGCAGTGCCTGAAAGTAGGCCCCTGCCGTCTGCTGCACGGTATCGAGCTTTTGCTGCTCCAGTGTTTTCGCCGATGCATCGAGCCCCAGTCTGGCCACTTTTACATCAGCATTGGCTGACGCTGAATATAATGTCTGGCTGACACTGACTGTCGCCGTTGCATCACGCACTGGCGGAATTAGCTCACTGCGCCTTGTTGCACCGATTTGTGCAGCCAGTTGCGGCCACCTGGCACCAAGTGCCTGCTGTAAGGATTCGTGATCAATCCGTACTTGCTGGTTCTGCCCGCGCAGATCGAGATTTTGGTCCGTGGCCAGTTGCAACGCCGCCAGAAAACCCAGAGACAGGCCACTGCGATTACCTTGCACAACACGCGCGGTCAGTAACTCGTCGAGGGTGAAGTCGACCCCCATGGCGGTGGCCGTGTCTATATTTATTGTGGTGCGTTTTTTTGGCTCCAGCCAGCGAATGCCCCGGGTTGGCCCTTCGCCACTGATGGCCAATTGCATATCCAGCGCGACCCGACGCGCAAAGACCCGTTCATCTTCGTCGAGCGTGTCACTGATCAATGCGCCTTGCAGCACTATAGCATCACCACCAACCGCAAAACTCGGTATATTGCGCCGCTGCAGGGCCTGCAACAACATACCGCTTTGCTGTGCGGTAAAACTTACCGGTGGTAAAACAATCGCATCAACCATCGGTAGCTGCGGGTCCACCGGGCGACTGAAATCCAGCGGCAGAAACTGCACGTCGATACCGGACTTCGCGGCCGCTGCAGCAACCGCACCGCCGACCGATCGCTGTGCGGTGACTACTTCACCCGGCACAATAATACCCACGCGCTTTGCCTGAAACAGCGTTCGCAATCGTGCAAAGATATCGACGAGTTCATTTCTGGTGCTATAGCTTCGCAGGTTCTGCACCTCGTCACGCACCGGCGCGCCAGTCAGAGCCGGGTCGAGTACCCGCAACAACCAGGTCGGTTTGGCAAAGCGCTGCTGCCGGTATATTTCCTGACTGCCGATAAGGCCGGTGGCCACCAGGTAGTCGACCCCCGGTGCTGCGAGTGCTTTTGCCACTGCATCCTGTACTGATCCTGCGGCACCACCAACACTGAGATAGATCGGCACGACGGTATCATTGCGGTCAAGCAGCGGTTGCAACTCATCGACAATCAACCTCGCAAGGCGCGGATCGGTCTCGCCAATGGTATCCTCGATAAACGCGACACCCACCTCACGCGCGTGGGCATTCGACACCGGCAGGCAAACCAGAATATAGAGGGTGAGCAACCCGATGCGGGACAGCAGATACTGTCTGAACATGCAGTGTTCTATCCTTGTTGAATCACAGCGACGGCGCAAGTAATCGTAACTTGTCAATTGACCTAATTCTCTGACTATAGTAACTTTAAATTGCGCAGTCAACTATTAGCAGTCGATCAATCCCCTGGTTAAGCAGATCGTATAAATCATCAGCAACGTGGCACCGATCCAGTCCCGGACGCATGCTCACACGGGTTGCCGGCAAGGCGGACGCCTGCAATAGAACCTATAAACTGCACCAGCATGAGACAGCCGTTCAATGAAAAGAGAGCACAGCGAAGATACCCGCAGGCAGATTGTCAACGCCGCACTGATTGCCATCACAGAAGCAGGGTTTGACGGCATCAGCACACGGCAGATTGCCGCGCGTGCCAACGTCAGCCAGGGGCTGCTGACCTATCACTTTAAATCAAAAGACGCTCTATGGCATGCAGCGGCTGATCACATGTTCGAGCTGGCCAATATCGAATTCGAAAAAGCACTAAGCTCGGCAAAAACCAAAAACCCCCGCGATATACAGCGCACGCTGATCCGGCAGATGGTCTACTTCAACGCTGAACACCCGGAACTAATGCATTTTATGATCGAGAACGGCAAAGAAGACACCGAGCGCTCGCGCTGGCTGGTCGACACACACTGCCGCCCTTTCTATGAAAAATTCACCAGTCTCATGAGTGACATCCCGGACATTGATCTGCCGCATGCGTTCTACGTTCTGGTAGGCGCCAGCGGGCTTATTTTCTGCGCCGCCAATGAATGCCGACAACTGACCGGTAAAGACCCCACGTCAAAAGCCGCTATCAAGCGACACGCTGAGTACTGCGCAAACTTACTCATACCCGATGAACATCACTCATAACCCCGTGGCACCGGCATGCTCTGCCGCGGAGCACAACAAACCCTTGCTGCCCCTAACAAACAACCGGGATTTATAAACGGCGACGATTAAAGGCGCTGCACGTCTATACGGTACACAAACGCCCAACTGCGGCCATAACGCTATACGCAGACTGCAACAGACTATGCGCTAAACCACCTGCTGCTGACCACGGCCACACAAGGTATCTGACAGGCGAGTTGCACTGTCTGGAGCGGCCATGGGAATCGGCGCGCAAGTCGCCGCACAACTTCCGCGCGAAGGGCACGGGATCACCGTCTTCGATATTGCACAACCAACTGCACCTATCGATCACCCGGTCGAAACCAATTTCAGCAACCCCCGTTCAGTCAGCGCTGCACTGAAAGCTAACGGCGACCGCTGCGATATAGCGATAAACAACGCGGGCATGCCACCCGGAGACGGCCGGCTGGAAAATTCTGCAGGTCAACTATGTTGGCTTGACACTGTCCCCCCGACGGGATGCTCAACCACCTGTCAGCCGGTGCTTCCATCGTCAGCACCGTATCCCGCGCCGGGGCGATGTGACGTGAGAATCTAACCGAAGTTAAAGCACTGATGGCCCTCGATCCTGCCGACCTGCCCGGCGTCATAATGCAATGCGGCATCAGCCCTGCGCGCTTACAACCTGTCTCAGGGAAGCTGTGATTGTCATGGGCCTACACCAGTCAAATGATCAGCCACGAGTTGGGCGGCTATACCGCCCGACTTTGCCGCCGCCTTCAGCGGCTAGGTCGCTGGAAACGTGGTGCGTATCGGCAGGCCTGGAGAGCCACGCGAAGTAGTCTAAGTGTTCACCTTTCCGGCTTCAACGGAAAGCCGCTGGATCAAACGGCAGGACAGTGTCGTTGACAGCGGCAGCAGTGCAATTGGTCTCACCGCAGCCATGGACTTGAACGGCTGAAGCACAACAAAGCGCGGGCCGTTGCGGGGTCTGCTACTCCACAATGTCTGTGCGCATTGCACAATGCATAGACCCGCCACGGGGACTGAGCCGGTGGTATAGATCTATAATTTCCGCCCCGCCACGCGCTGATAGCGGCCACGCGCAGTTTTCACCACGCAGCCCTTGCCGGTAAGCTTAGCCAATGCACGGTAGACGGTTTCCGGTGCCAGTCCGATCATGTCGGCAAACGTGGTGATTTCATCGACCAGCATGCCGTCGCCAAGCGCGGCGAGTACGCGTGCATCGGCCTCCCGAATTGATAACAATTCCACCCGCCGCCTGTTCTCCTGTATCTGCAACGCAAATTGTGACGCCATCGCATTGGAAAACTCAATATCGGAATGCAGCAGAGCGGTCACTGCTGCGCGCTTGCACTCAATCACTACAGAATCACAAACGGCGGTGGCAGTGCAGTGATAGTCTTGCGAAAAAAGTGACGCTTCGGCAAACGTTTGCTTTGCGCGGGCGCGATGAATCAACACGCTGTGCCCGGCTTGCGTCAGTCGACGCAAATCAATTACCCCTGACACCAGATAGAATAAACCAGCCGCAGCCTTGCTCTGCACAAACAGGGTCTCGCCGCCGGTAAGATTGCGGATCGGTGTGTCCTTACCCGCCAGTCGGTTGAAAGGCGGCGGCAAACACTTATCGGACATGATGCTGATCATATTCGCTAACCAAATGACAACGCATAATTGATTCCATCGCTATTGAGGAGAAATTATAATGTCACATCGATTGATCACGGTTTGCAGTGTTTTTCTGGCAATTTTATCACTTTCGCAGCAGGCTGCCGGGCAACAGCATAGCGGTAATGCCGTCCACAATCACGCTAGCCACAGCAACAGCCGCAATACACCACTGCAACACGGGCAGGCAACGTTTGCCGCATTGATTGAAATAGTGGCGTTACTGGAAAGCGATCCCGAAACCGACTGGCGCAACGTCGATATCGACGCACTGCGAGAGCATCTGCTGGACATGAATCGACTGATGCTCGACACCACCGCCAGTAAGTCGATACTCGCCGAAACGCGAATCCGCTTCGAGATCCACGGCACGCTGGCAGCGGTGCCGTCGATCCACAGAATGACGACCGCGCACGCCCGCTTTATCAGCCGTTCACGCGGGTGGAGCGTCGAACCGGTACTCAACGATAGAGGGGCAATACTTACTATTACGGCGGACCATCCGGCCACCGTCGATCGTCTGTACGCACTGGGGTTTTATGGCTTTATGTCGCTCGATTCGCATCATCAGGCTCATCACTATCAGATGGCCACCGGACAATCCCACTAACGCCGAAAGCTACCCTGAGCGGTGCACATCTGTTTAAGCGCCCGGCGGTCTCTGCAACTACGGCAGCACCGCCCGCCGGGTCGCCACCGTGCGCTCAATTTACGGTAATCCGACCTTTCATTCCTGCGGCAAAATGCCCGGGCAACAGACACCCGAACGCATAGCTGCCGGTATTGGTAAATTTCCAGAGAATCTCCATAGTCTTACCCGGATCAACGTGCGCCATATAGGGCTCTTCGTGCTCCATACCGGGAAACTTTTCCATTAACACGGCATGCTCCTGCAGCGACTCTGCTGTTCCGAGGACAAACTCGTGCTTAAGTTGCCCGTCATTTGAGACAATAAACTTCACCACATCACCCGCATTAACGGTCAGTTCATCGGGGCTGAAACGCATGCTGTCAGCCATGCTGACGTCGACGGTTTTTGTGGCCTCAAATGAGGGATGGTATTCACCGAATGCTTCAACGGCGGGATCGTACTCTATCGCTTCTCCGTGCGCTTTTTTGCCATGCGCATACACAGTAGCGGCCATGGCAAATGCCAATAACATCACTAGCGACAACAAGGTAATTGCTCTCTTCATTGGATATCTCCTATTGGGTTAAGCTGGCTATTCTGCGTTGCTAATCGTCATAATGAACATCTTCCCGTCTTTCTCCACCACAGTGAATTCAACGCTATCGCCTTTTTTAAACTGACTGATATCGGTGCTCTCGTCGACACGGAACACCATCGTCATGCCCGGCATATCAAGGTTGGGGATGGGCTCATGCTTGATGGTAATTTTCCCGGACCCGGGCTTTACTTTTTTCACCTCTCCGGCAACCAGTGGCAGATCGCTGGCGCTGGACGGTACCGGCACCAACACTATTGTCGAAAAAGACATCAGCACAGCAGTTAACAATGTATAGAGTTTTTTCATGATTTCATTCTCCAAAAAAATATTACGGATTGTGGTCAGACCGTGGAGCGTTATGAAAACCGCACCGTCAAGCGGGCTGCCTTTACGGGTAAAAACATAACTCAAGATGCAGTCAATTTTTTTTCCTGGCACCGGCAACGCTCACCTCCACCGGCCCGGCCGTTTTATTGGCTCTGGGCATGGACTGTCCGGCAACCTCTTCTGCCCAGCTCACCTCGGGCAAGTCGCCCTCATACTCATAGGCCACGGTGCCTTGCGGATGCTCAAACCACCCGGGATCGGAGTAGTCACCCGGCGCTTGATCCTTTCTCACCTTGACCATCGAGAACATGCCGCCCATCTCAACCGATCCGAACGGCCCTTCACCGGTCATCATTGGCACGGTGTTGTCGGGCAGCGGCATTTCCATCTCGGCCATATCCGCCATACCGCGTTCACTCATCACCATGTAATCCGGAATCAGATCGGTAATCTGGCGGGCAACGCTGGTGTGATCGATACCGATCAGAGTCGGCACATCGTGGCCCATAGCATTCATCGTGTGATGACTCTTGTGACAATGAAACGCCCAGTCGCCCTCTTCGTCGGCTAGAAAATCGATCTGACGCATTTGCCCAACTGCGATATCCGTGGTGACTTCCGGCCAGCGTGACTCCGGAGTTGTCGGGCCCCCATCGGTGCCGCTGACAACAAACTCGTGACCGTGCAGATGTATCGGGTGGTTGGTCATGGTTAAATTGCCGATGCGCACTCGGACTTTGTCGTTTTTGCGCACGTTGAGGGAGTCGATACCCGGGAATATCCGGCTGTTCCATGCCCACAGATTAAAATCGAGCATGGTCATGATCTTCGGGGTCGCACTACCGGGGTCGATATCAAAACCGGCCAGCAGGATGCAGAAGTCCCTATCCACCGCCTCACTCTCCACCGTGTGTCTTGGATGCGTTACCCACGATCCCATCATGCCCATCGCCATCTGCGTCATTTCATCACCATGCGGGTGATACATAAATGTGCCGTGACGCCGTGCTGTAAATTCATAGACAAAGGTTTTACCCGAAGGAATACCCGGTTGATTAAGCCCGGTCACACCGTCCATCCCATTGGGCAGGCGCTGTCCATGCCAGTGCACACTGGTATGCTCCGGCAGGCGATTGGTCACAAAGATACGAACGCGGTCGCCCTCCACCACTTCTATCGTCGGGCCGGGAGACTGACCGTTGTAGCCCCACAGGTGCGCTGTGAAATCTTCTGCCATTTCCCGCAGCACGGGCTCCGCCACCAGGTGAAACTCTTTCACGCCTTTATTCATGCGCCACGGCAATGTCCAGCCATTCGGTGTGACAACGGGGTTATAGGGCCTGCCATTAGGTGGTATTAACGGCGCTTCAGTCGCGGTGGAGTCCTGATGGATAATTTCGGGTAGTCCCGCCAGTGCGGATTTATTTACGCTCAGCGCGGCGGTGGCACTACCGGCTATCGCGGTTCGGGCCATAAATGTCCTTCTTGAAATCATCGTAGTCTCCTGTAGAAGCAATAGAGAGATGGTGGTTCGGAATGCATGCGCTGTTTGTCAGTGTTCAATGCGCCTCTCCCTCCGGTGGCCCGCCCGCGTCAGCCATTAGCATAGCGCCGGCCACGGGTTTTCCGATCATGGATGCCCGCAGTGCAGCATCCGCCATCCAGTACTGGCCGGTCGCGGCAATAGATTCCTGCACGGTTTCAATTTGTCTGCGTGAATCCGCCAGCAGCTCAAAAACGCCGATAATCATGCCGTTGTATTTCAGAACATTTTCTTCAGAGACTAATTGCTGCAGCGGCACCACTTCATCCCGGTAATGGCGCGCAATATCGTAGCTGCTCCGGTAGGCGGAGTACGCTTCGCGCAAGTGCGAAGCAGCCGCACGTGTGACCTGCTCAAGCTCATTCACCGCCGCCAGTGAGCGCGCATTCAAGCGGTTACGGGACTGACCAATACTATTGAACAACGGCAATTCGATACCGAGTTCAAGGCCGCGAACGGTCTCGCCCGCACCGTCTTCCCACTCGCTGTTGCGCGCCAGCGCAAGCTCTATATCTGTGACCCCGGCAAGCAATTGAATACCCTGCTGTGCCGAGGCGGACTCCACTGCGATCATCGCCATCGCCACATCGAGACGACTGTCACCAGCCATGCTGGTAACCTCGGCGAAAGACACCGGCAGCTCTGGCAAATCAGGCAGACGATCTGGCAAGCGCAATGCGCTTGCCTGTGCCTGATCAAGCCCTAGCAGGCGGACCAACTGCTCCCGCGCTGCCAGCGCGTTGTGGCGGGAGATCGTTAACCCGGTGGCAGCGCTCGCATAAAAGGCCTGTTGACGCGCCCGCGCTATCGCACTGAAGTTACCGATACTCTGCATTTTTGCGGCAAGTTTTGCACTGGCCTCGGCACTGGAAAACACTTGTTCCGCATACAACCGGCTTTGCTGCGCAACTACCGCTGCAACCCACGATGTCCGAATCCGGGTGACGCGCTCAACAATGCTCGCTGTCAGCTGCAGCTGCATGCTCTGAAGACGTTTCCTGGCCGTGGCCCGTTGCCATGGCAGCCGCACCAGGTCAAGCAAACCAATTGCAAGAGCGCGTTCTATCTCCAGGGCTGAGCCGGTCCTGAAGCGACCAAACTCAAACACGGGATTTGCAATTCCGCCGGCTATCGCTGCAGTTGAGGCATTAGACCAATGGCTGGCAAGTAACTGCTGCATCGCAGGGCTGTTGACCAGCGCGAGCTCAATGGCATCGGCCTGATTGAGCTCTGTCGACAATATCTCTTCAGCGCGAAGCCTGGCTGACTGCTGCTGCTCTAGTGATTGCCGCAACTGCAGATCACCTTGAACAAAACCCGACGCAGAAACGCCAGCCTCGGCTAACGAGTCCTGAAGATTAAAACGCACACATCCGGTGATACCCAGAGAAGCACAGGCCAGCGTAATTGCGAGGCAGGTTTTCAAAGTCCGCAAGGCGCTCATTGCTTTGCTCCCTTATTCTGCTCTGCCTGCAGTGCCTGCTCCCGCTGCACCTGGCGCGCATAGGTTTTCCAGCCACCGATACGCCCGACCTCGTCATTGGCCTTGCGCCAATCAGTATCCGGCAGATACTCAAACGACAGGTATTGATCGAACACGGAGCGATAGGGCTCCTGCGCCGGTAACGGTTTCTGTTTAACATCGGTTACGTTTGATAATCGAGGTGCAGCGGCACGCAACACGGCAATCTGCTGCTCTGTCCAGCCGGCATCGAGTAATTGTTGGTCGGTATAGTCACGAGCCGGCAACGGTGACGCTGCGATGGCACTGAAAGCAGGCACAAACAAGCACATCGCTATCAGCCATTTACCCCTGATAGAACGGTTTTGGATCATATTGAATCTCCATGACGGTATTTAACCGTGCGATTACAAAGCCCGGCACGCCAACGCGTCAGATTTAACGCAGGCGAACTCTGGATAGTTTCTGTAATTTTTCTGGTGCAGTGTCACCACCGTGCCGACAGGCACGACAGCAGAGGTTTACTACAACAAGCCGTTCAGGAGATCCGGCGTGGGGGGCGGAAGTGGTCTGTCGCATCGGCGGATTCAACACGGACAGCGGCTGCAGGCTGTAAGCGATGAACAGTGCCAAAGACTGACAATAGCGGTTGCTGGATGATTAACGACGACCCGCAGTGCGCTTCGCACTCGGACAGGCAACTCGCGCTTTGAGTGTGACCGCTGATGGTTTGCTCACAGCAATCACTGAGTGCGCCGCCATGTTCATGCATGGCATGCGTTGCAGGGGCACTGTGACCGCTATGGTCTGCAATAGCGGCCGCCTGATGATGCTGGTTATGGGGAGCGCCCTGCATCATCGTCGTCCGCGTTACTGCACCGAAGGTTCCAGTAACAAGAACCATCAGGCACAGCAGGCTAAGAAGCCCATTACGATAGTTTTCAGATAGTAGAGTCATTGCAACGGTAACGCCGTGAAGATACCGGACTTTGTCATCCAGACGTTAAAACAATAGAGACAAAAAGGAAAATATACAAGCGTTTTTACAACGCCTGATTACCGGCATGCATCTTTGCTATAACGCGCATGGCTCAATTTCACCGCCTTGCTGCACCAGCATTAAGCCTCTCAAGGGTGACGCCGTCGTCGCAGGAAATTTCAAAGTGATGGACTCGCCAGAGTGACATTTTATCGCTATTTAGAGATAACCTGTACCACCACACACCTGTTACCCCCCGACAATCAACTCGTCCGGCCCGTAGGGAAATCCGGTTATATTCCGGTTACCCTCATCGGTCACTACCAGTATATCGTGC
>CALKXD010000039.1 GCA_938003855.1 uncultured Granulosicoccaceae bacterium
GCCGTCTTCCTGCGCCATAGAGTTCTTTACTTCCACCACACTATCTATTTCAATATATATTGGTGAAACTGCATTTTCTACTTCACAACTATGCGCCAACTCTCCCAAAGAATTAAAGAGCGATAGAATTAAAGTACGATGGAATTATTTCATCAAGACGGCAATTATCCGCCTCCCCCCTGGAATAGCTGACGTACGAACGCCTCAACTTAGTACTCACACCACTCAGCGTTGCCTACCCCTTTATTTTGTTGACCGTCGCCCGAACTGCAAATATAGACTCTGCTACCTCGCAAACCACCTCTGCCATCCAAAATGCCTTACTCCTCAACATCCCGCAACTCAGCCAACCGCTCCTGCAAATAACTCCCGGCACTATATCGCTCAGACAAAACCACCTCTGGCCGCGGATGCAGAAATAACGGTAACGATATACGGGACTTATTCTGATTAGCCCCATCGGGGTTAATCACCCGATGCGTCGTCGACGGAAAATACCCACCGGAGACCTCTTGCAGCATATCGCCAATATTAACGATCAGGTTGCCGAAGTCACAAGGCACATCCAGCCAAGATCCATCACGCTGCTTCACCTGCAGGCCGGGTTCGTTGGCAGCCGGCAATACGGTAAGTAGATTGATATCCTCGTGCGCACTGGCTCTTATGGCATCGGGCTGCTCATCGCCTTGTAGCGGCGGGTAGTGCAACACACGCAACAATGATTGCTCACTGCCGCTCATCATGTCCGGCAAGGGTTCGCTATAGCGTTTTTTTACATCGTCCGGGCTATGGGTTTCGACCCAACCGAGTAGCTCTGAAGCCAGGTTGCCGGCAACGGTGTAGTAGTCGAGTAATTCGTCACGGAGTGCGTCGGGGCACTGCCCCCATGGGTAGAAGTGATAGTACTCTTTGATATCGCGTACCATCCGGCCCTTGGCGGCTTCGGCTTGTTGCGCCGGGAAAAAACCGTCGTAACGGCTGGCGTCGAAGAGGTAATCACTTTTGGTGCTGCTGTCAAAGAAGGCTTGCCAGTGGCTATAGATGGCATCAACTTTTGTTTGCGGCAGTGGATGATTAACCAGCACACCAAATCCGGTGGCGCGCAGCGACTCTACGAATCGGGCTGGTGCGTCTGCATCCTGGTAGTCAACGGCTTTCAGCATAGTTTCATCACTCGCAGCGAATCAGTGTTTTGGTTTACCTGCCACCGACTCACACAGACGCGGTGACACACTATTTAGACAGCTACATCACCGGCAATAGCGGCATGGGACTGGTAGTTAACCACAGATAGATCATCAATGGTGTAGTCGAATAATGATTCAACCGACGGATTAATTTCAAGCGTGGGCATTGGCAAAGGGTCACGACTGATCTGGGTGCGGGCCTGGTCGATATGATTTAAATACAGATGTACATCCATACCAAACCAGACAATTTCACCGGGCTGGTAGCCGGTTTGCCGTGCAAGCAGGTGCGTAACCAGCGCCAGGTTGGCGATGTTCCAGGCCAGCCCGAGGAAAGCATCGGCACTGCGTTGTACCATCGCGCCGCAAAGCTTGCCTTCAGCCTGATTCACGTAGAATTGATAGTGTTTGTGGCACGGTGGCAGCGCCATTTCGCCGAGTTCGGCGACGTTCCAGCCGTCCCACAATATGCGTCGGGAAGTCGGATTGGTTTTGAGATCGTCAAGCACCTGCTGTACCTGATCGATCTCACCTCCTTCTGCGGTACTCCAGCGACGCCACTGCTTGCCATAGACAGGGCCAAGATTGCCCCAGCGGGCGGCAAAGGCATCATCGCTTAGGATCAGTGCTTCAAAGTCTGCCTGTGAGATATCACTACCGTTTTGCTGACGGTAGTGCTTCAGTGGCCAGTCGGTCCAGATACGAACATTCTGCTCCAGCAACTGGCGTATGTTGTCGCCGCCGGACAGCATCCAGAGCATCTCTTTGAAGGCCGTTTTCCAGTAGACCTTTTTGGTGGTGAACAACGGGAATCCGGCGTCGAGATCAAAACGCATTTCGTGACCGAATTTGGCACGGGTACCGACGCCGGTTCGGTCGATGCGCTGATCACCGTTTTCAACCAGATGCCGCAGTAGCTGAAGATATTGCTGCTCAGGATGCTCGGTCACAGGATCACTCACTGGTGGCTACATTTTTCGGGTGGGCGTAATGACCACGACGATACGCCAGCCAGATCAGTAAAACCCCCAGCACTATCATTGGAATTGACAGTTGCTGCCCGCGTGTCATCCAGTTAAACGCGACGTACAACAGGTGATCGTCGGGCTCACGAAAAAACTCGACAATAAAACGGGAGACCCCGTACACCAGCAGAAACATGCCCGATACGGCCATGGTCGGGCGCGGTTTGCGCGAGTAGATCCACAGGATCGAAAACAGCACAACGCCCTCAAGGAAAAACTGATACAACTGCGAAGGATGACGCGGCAGCACACCGGCCCCCTGGAACGGAAACACCATCCCCCAGGGCACATCAGTGACACGACCCCAAAGCTCACCGTTGATAAAGTTACCGAGTCGTCCTGCACCAAGTCCGATGGCGCTGACCGGCGCAACCAGATCACCCACTTCAAACAGGGTTCGACCGGTTTTGCGGGCAAAGATCCAACTCGCCACAATGACACCGATAAAACCGCCATGAAACGACATGCCACCCTGCCAGATGCGCAGAATCATCAGCGGGTCATCGGCAAACGCTGCAAAATTGTAGAAAAAGATGTAGCCAATACGGCCACCGAGTATGACGCCGATAGCGGCGTAGAAGATCAGGTCGGCCAGATCATCTTTGCTCCAGTTGGCGTTAAGCCGGCGCGTGTGTATTTTCAGCAACCACCAGGCAGCAACGAAGCCAATCAGATACATCAATCCATACCAATGTATGGTCACCGGACCGATGGCAACGGCCACCGGATCTATGTTTGGGTATTCAAGCATGGGTATTTCCGTAGTAAATCATGACCATCGCCGGTCACACTGTTATCGTTATTATAGCGGTTGATAGTCGACTGCAGAAATCGGCTTCGGTTCCCTGCGCCTCGCGGCTCTGTGCCGGGCGGCCAGTGGCCTGTGCAACGATATTTCCGGTTGTACAAACCACCACCGCAAAGAGACGTTGAAGACGCTGCCGGGTGGTGCCGTATCGATCACCCCGCCACCGGACTGCTGTTTACGCCGATGTTCCCGCACAGGCCCCATCAGCCTATGCGGTAAATTAGACCGGATGCCCGAGTGGCTAGCCCAGCATACGGGTAAAGACGGCTTTCAGGTATTCGGTCTCGGGTATCGCGGCATGTACCGGATGGTCACGTCCCTGATGACCGCGAGCGACCACCTGCACGCCAAAGCCACGGCTACGACCGGCATGCAATACCGCACGCTGTAATTCGGCATCAGTCAGATGATGAGAGCACGACCCTGATACCAGCATGCCACCGCGACTGAGCAACCCGGCCGCCTGTGAATTAACGCTTCGGTATTTTTCAATACCGCGGCGCTTGTCCTTAGCCCGCTGAATAAATGCCGGCGGGTCGAGCACCACTACATCAAATTGCTCGCCGTTGTCACGCAGACCCTTGAGCACTTCTGCCACGTCACCTTTAACGCCAGTCCAGCGATCGGCAAAGCCGTTCAGCGCTGCATTGCGCTGACCGCCTTCGACGGCGGCGGCTGAGCTGTCCACCGCAACCACCTGATCGGCGCCACCCGCCAGTGCGTTCATGCCCCAGCCACCCAGATAACTGTATGCGTCAAGCACGCGCTTGCCTTTGCAGAAGCCCTGCAGCGCAAGACGGTTATCGCGGTGATCATAAAACCAGCCGGTTTTCTGGCCGGTCTTCAAGGGAATTTCGTAGTTGAGTCCGTTTTCGACAAGAGTGGTGGTATCCGGTATTTCACCGAACGCCAGACTGTCTTCCTGCGGCAGACCTTCCAGAGCGCGAAAGGGGCTGGAATTTCGCAGATAGATGCCACTGGGTTTCAGCAGACGAACCAGCACGGCTACTAACATTTCCTCGACGGCCTGCATACCGGCGGTGTTGATCTGCATCACCAGGTAGTCACCGTAGCGATCAATGATCACACCTGGCAGCCAGTCACCTTCGCCATGCACCAGCCGGTAACAGGGCTGATCGTACACCGCATTGCGTAACGCCAGTGCGGCGGCAATACGGCGTTCGATCAACCGCTCTGTCAGCGCTTCACCGGGCTTGAAGCTGTATACCCGTGCGCAGATCAGTGACTGCGGATTGACACAGGCCATAGCGATGGGCTTGCCGCGACTGGAGTGCACTTGCACCTGATCGCCGCTCTGGCATTCTTTGAGTGGAGACTTCGCGGTGTCAACCTCATTGCTGTAGACCCACAGGTGACCTGCCAGCAGCCGCCGCTCTTCGCTTTTTTTAAGGTACAGCGATTTTGTCGACTTCGCCGTGGTGACCGGCTGCTCGACAGACGGCTCCGTGTTTTCAGTAGGGTCAGTCATCAGGTTCCTGGGTATCAGTTGTGGAAATCGGGTCGAGGATCGCGCTGGCGGTGCAGACTGCGCGCGGCCGATGCTTGAGCCGCAACCGCCATATGAGCCATTAAAACTCCGCCAACGGCTGCACATTTTGTGGCCGCAGTCAGCCGTGCAGTCTAGCACGAATCCTTCTGATGCTTCCTTTGACACCGCTCAGGAAAGCAATTTGTCCAGTGCATTTACACCGGCACTCGTTTACCCTGTTTGCAGATTTTTCGTTCAATTCTCCGGAGGGCACATGACCGATCAAACTAAATTTCTACTGACCGAAAAAGACATTCCAAAAAGTTGGTATAACATTCAGGCAGACCTGCCCTCACCGATGGCTCCACCACTGCATCCGGGCACCGGCCAGCCAATCGGGCCTGACGATCTGGCACCGCTGTTCCCGATGGAACTGATCATGCAGGAAGTCTCACAGGAGCGTGAGATCGATATCCCCGAGCCGGTTCGCAACGCCTACTGCCAGTGGCGTCCGACCCCGCTGTATCGCGCTCACCGGCTGGAAAAAGCGCTCGATACACCGGCCAAAATTTACTACAAGTACGAAGGCGTCAGCCCTTCCGGCAGCCACAAGCCCAACACCTCTGTGCCGCAGGCGTTCTACAATATGAACGAAGGCGTGAAAAAGCTCAGCACCGAGACCGGTGCGGGACAATGGGGCTCGTCACTGGCCTATGCCGCCGCACTGTTTGATCTTGAAGTGCAGGTGTTTATGGTCAAGGTGAGCTTCCAGCAAAAGCCCTATCGCAAAGCCATGATGGAAGCCTACGGTGCCAAGTGTGTGGCCAGCCCCAGTGAACTGACTCAGGCCGGACGAGCTATTCTAGAAAAAACTCCCGACAGCACGGGCAGTCTGGGCATTGCTATCAGTGAGGCCGTCGAGGTGGCCGCCACTAACGACGACACCAAATACGCACTGGGCAGTGTGCTCAACCACGTGCTGATGCATCAGACGATCGTCGGTCAGGAAGCCATGCGACAAATGGAAATGGCCGGTGACTACCCGGATGTGATCGTGGCCTGTACCGGTGGCGGCAGCAACTTTGCCGGTATCGCGTTTCCGTTTCTTGGCGCGAAACTTCGCGGTGGTCACGACGTGCGTATTGTGGCGGTAGAACCGGCTGCCTGCCCTACCCTGACACGCGGCAAGTTTGCCTACGATTACGGCGATACCGCTCAGATGGCACCAATGGTCAAAATGCACACACTGGGTGCAGGCTTTATTCCCTCCGGCTTCCATGCCGGTGGTCTGCGCTATCACGGCATGGCACCATTGGTCAGCCATGTGCAGGAACTCGGTCTGATCGAGTCACACGCCCTTCATCAGCTGGAATGCTTTGAAGCCGGCGTCCTGTTTGGCCGCACCGAGAGCATCATCCCTGCGCCTGAAGCCACGCACGCGGTACGCGGTGCAATTGCCGAGGCACTGCGCTGCAAGGAAGAAGGCAAAAGCGAGACTATTTTGTTTAATCTGTGCGGCCACGGCCACTTTGATATGCAAGCCTATACCGACTACTTTGCCGGTAAGCTCAATGATCAGACGTACGATGAATCAGAACTGGCAATGGCGCTGGCAGGCCTGCCATCGGTTGCTAACGCACCGTAACAGCCAACTTAAGATAACGCCACCCTCCCGCTCGCAGGAGGGTTGGCGCCAAGGCGTCGGGCGGCATAATGATAGCCGCCACCGCTCTGATCTGCACGCGAGCCCCCCCCTACCCGCGACCTGCACGTCAAGGCAATATTCACGACCATGCAACCCTCAGCGGAGAGCCGGTCCCGCGGGATCTAGACTGAATTCAAACGCGTAAACGGATTGCCATCCCGCCACACACTGACACGGGCATTGCAGGCTGGCGGCATCGCATCGCGTAATGCGACCTCAGTACGATCATCGGTTCTCACACACATAAAGTAGCCGCCTAACAGGTGAGCCAGCCAGTCCGACGAGGTTTTATGATCGATCAGCACCACTTCGTGGATCGCAGCTGCCACGCTCAGCTTACTGGCAAATTTTTCCGCACGCTTCGATGACTGACTGATCAGCAATTGCAATGGGTGCTCTTCCACCACTCCAGCGACCAGCTTACCCAGGCGTTTGGCAGTTACGTCAGTGGCCTGATCAGAAAACCGGATTCGGCCATGCTTGCCAGCGCTGACGAGAATCAAATGCGTGATCTCACCACAATAGGCCTTCAACGTGGACTTGAACTCTACCTCGGTGCGCACTCGCTCAAAGGCCGACAGATCACAATCGACGAGGCGCGATTCCAGCTCTAGAAACAGCTCGGCCGCCGCGTTCTGACGGTCGTCGTTAGCAGCGTCCCGGCCGGCAAAAACAACCAGTACACGCGGGCTGTTTTCATGGTCTTGTTCATCGCCGTTGGCTGAGTGACTTTCGTTGGCGGCAGACGCATAACCCGCCGTCAAAGACGCCGATGTAGTGGCTGCACCGTCGGCGGCATGCAAGGCATTGATCTGACTGGCGGTGTCGTTTTCGTCAGTGGTTTTTGCTGCTGTGGCTGACGTGCTGATATCTACTGAGTCCAGTGATACCGCCTTATACGATACGCGATCATACTCATAGCTGTGCGGGTATGGACGCGTGCAATCAAAGCCGACCTTGCACCCGAGATAGTCCGGGAAACCCGGGTTCAAACCGTGCCCGAAGACTTTGTCAATAGTGACAATACCGTTTTTGGCGTCGAGCCGTGTGGCCATAGCCCACTCAACATCAGAGGCATCACGGATGTTTACGTCATCGTCGACCACTGTCACCATTTTCAACGGCGGGAATGCGGCAAACGTTGCCATAATCGCCTGCTTTCCCCACCCCGCACGCTTTTGCGAGACACTGACCACCGCGTGATAAAACCCGCAGCCACCATGCGTGAAGTACACATCGTGCACGCCGGGTATTTGTCTTTTTAAAGTGGCAAGCACATTGGCCTCGCCAAGCAAGCCCACTGAATTCCAGACTTCAGCTCCGGACAGAATTGTTTGGAACACCGGGTCGGGTCTGGCGTGAATAGCACGCACCCGCACCACCGGGCGTGGTTCGCTGCGCGCGTAATATCCGGTCACTTCCGCAAATGGCCCTTCGTCGCCGAGTTCACCGGGGATCATCTCGCATTCAATTGCATACATGGCGTTGGCGACCAGCTCAACAGGCGTCATTTTGCCGCGCACCAGCTCAAGTGGTGCGCCGTGAAACTCACTGGCGATACCTAGCTCATCAGCCTCCGGCGGAGCCGCCTCTGCCGGGGTAGCGGCAGCAAAGTGCAATCCGGGACCGACGCCGCAGTTGATCGACAGGAACAGGCTTTTACCCAGCTTTCTGGCTTTTTCGAGATACAGACCGAGGTGCCGGCCCGCATCGATGTTGACATGCAGGGTTCGATCATCGATCACCATAAATCGTTGTATCGAGGCATTTCGCACACCGGTTTCCGGGTCAGTGGTGATCACCACACCCGCATCGAAGTAGGCGCCGCCATCCTTTTCAGCATGGATCGGCACGGGGAGGTCAGACAGAGATAATCCAGACTGCCCCTGCAGAATCGGGCCATCGTCGACCACCACCGGCGGCTGTGGGTCTGACTGCCATTGCTGGATGCAAGCCGAGACATATTGCGGCAGTGTTGCCTCGTCCTGCCGGAGCAAATGCGCCAGCAACGGGCGCGACCAGTACAGGCCGGTAAACACCGGGGCCTGATGGCCAGCCACCTTATGGAACATCACCGCGCGCGCTTGCCCTTCAAGCTGCGCGGCAATACCGGCCAGATCATGGTGCAGATCAACCTCGGAGTTGACATGCGCCAGCTTGCCGGCAGCATCCAGGTCATCAATGATAGTCGTCAGATCGGCCAGATGATTACCTGCCATGCGTCCCCCGCTGCCTTGTTTCTATTAGTGTGATTGCAGCTAATGTTATAGCAGTTGTAAAAATTACCTGCGGCCTGTCGCACGGAAATGACACCCGGGCGACGAATAGCGGCACGCTATCTTGCAATGCGGCCGTAGTCCCCGGCAAAGTACAGCAACGGCGCATAGTGCTGTTTGTCGGACTCTGCTGCGACATTGACCGACAACACCCGCCCGACCAGTATGTTGTGATCGCCGGCGGCGTGGTTCTGCTCAATCCGGCAATGCAGGCTGGCCATCATATCCGCCAGCAGTGGCACACCAACGGATTGCCCGTCGACTTTCATCTCGCGGGTGTCGAGCGCTGCGAATTTGTCTTCGCCCGGCGTCGCAAAGCGATTTGACAGCTGCTGCTGCTGATCATTGAGCACGTGGATCGCAAAATAGCGGCATTGACAAAACGCCTCGTACTCCGGCGACTGCTGCCCGACACTCCACAGCACTAACGGCGGCTCAAGAGACACGGAGCTAAAGCTGTTTACGGTCATACCGACAGGATCGCCTGCGCTGTCTGCGGTGGTGACAATGGTCACTCCGGTGGCAAAACGCCCCATCGCGTGGCGATACTGTTCACGGCTGATAGCGTTCAATCGTGTTCTCCTGACTACGGGAGCCCTACAGTGACACACTCACTGTCAACCCGTCCAGCCGCAACCGTGTATCACCTTAAGCCAACCGCGATCTGCCACGGCGCAATTCACACCACCATCGCCGCGACGATTTAGATCTTACAGGGCAGACTGATATACTGATCGTATATAACCTGCGCTTTGCCACCAGTAGAGACAAGCATGCAACCCATTGCGACGACACCCCCTCCGCCTTATTACGCAGTCATATTCACCAATCTGCAAACCGATAACACTGAAGGCTATGCCGATATGGCCAACCGCATGGTGGAACTGGCCCAACAACAGCCCGGCTTTCTGGGGATCGAAAGTGCACGCGAAGGGGTCGGCATTACGGTCTCTTACTGGGCGGACCTCGAGTCGATCAAAGCCTGGAAAAACAATGCCGAGCATCTGCAGGCACAACGCCTTGGTCACCGTAGATGGTATTCATCGTTCATCACCCGCATTGCACGGGTCGAACGCGAGTACGGAATCTAGACACGGCCCGGCCGGACCGGTTTAAGGGAAGATAGATCGACGCAGTGTTGCAGTCACTCGCGGTTTTTGATGACTGTTGCTACGCCTGTTGCTGCCGCGAGCTCAATTGCCTTGCCGCGAGCATACAGACAACAAATACGACAGCCCAGGTAATTGCCAGCAGTGCTACGGCGCGCGGCCAGGGTGTGCCCACGTCATAGTCGGTGAGGCGGGTACCGGTGATATAAGTCAGTGGCCCGGCAATGCCACCAGCAATAAACGCCACTGGTAGTCTGGCCTGAAACCACCGAGTGCTGTGATTCAGTGTGGTGGCAAAAATAGCCCACAACGACACCAGCCAGAGCGGTGGCAGAACTGAGTTGTCGGGACTCAGTAACACCTGCGTTGCGATCAGACTGCTGTCCACTGCGACCCCCAGCATCGTGATTGCCAGTATCAGTATCAGTTCACGCGGATCATCACTGATAAAATGCTGATGAAAAAAAAGCGCTGCGGTAACCGCGACGACGGCGACAGTGCTGCCGCCCAGCACACAGACCAACCAGACAACATTAAACAGCACGGCGTTGACTATCACCCTCTGGATTCGGGTCATATGTCACCACCGCATGCGGCTTCAGGTTTTGGTTGGTTTTTCAGAGTGATCACCTCTTAGCCACCACCTGCATCAAACACAGATGGGACTCAGCCAACTGCCACACAACGCGACACTACCGCAAACTGACTGCGGTGTTACGCGACACCGACGGCTTGACATCCGGTACGATGCTGGCAAACGGTTGCTGGCAAAAAGTTGCACTAGTGGCTGGCACGGTAATCGGGCTTGGCCATGACAACCTGCGATGTACCGATGACCCGTTCGGTAAAACCACCTTCGCAATAGCACAGGTAATACAGCCACATGTTAATAAAGCGATCGTCAAATCCCTGTGCACGTGCCTGATCTATTTTTTTACAAAAAGCCTCACGCCAAAGCCGCAGGGTTTTAGCGTAGTCCTGCGCCATATCGGAGACGGTTAGAATACACATATCGGTATCTTTGGCGACATGCTCGGCGATCACACCCATTGATGGCAGACAACCACCGGGAAATATATAGCGCTGTATAAAATCAACAGAACGCCGCGCTTGCTCGTAGCGCTGATCAGCAATAGTGATTGCCTGAATTGCCATTAATCCTTGCGGGCTCAACAGACTGCTGCACTTGCTGAAGTAGTCGGAAAAATACTGATGACCGACGGCCTCGATCATTTCAATGGAGACGAGTTTATCGTACACGCCATCAAGCTCGCGATAGTCTTTCATCAGCACCGTCACCTGATCACTAAGGTTGGCGTCTGCGACGGCCTTACGGGTGTACTCGTGTTGTTGCGCCGATAGCGTGGTGGTGGTTACCCGGCAGCCGTAGTGCCGGGCGGCATGCATCGCCATGCTACCCCAGCCAGTGCCAATTTCAACCAGGTGATCGTCGGGCTTTAGCTGCAGCTTGCGGCAGATCAGATCAAGCTTGGCTATCGAGGCCTGCTCGAGGGTGATGTCTTTGCCGTCAAACAGCGCCGATGAGTACATCATGGTGGGGTCTAGGAACAGCTCAAAAAAATCATTGCCCAGATCATAGTGCGCAGAGATATTTTCTTTCGAGCGACTGACGCTGTTGCGGGTAAAGCGTTCAAGCATTCTGAGCGCCAGGCGATTGGATAACGACCGCTCTTTATCCATGTTTTTGAGCGCGCTCATGTTGGATACAAAAAATCGCACCACGCTGACGAGGTCTGGCGTGGTCCAGTGCCCATCCATAAAAGCCTCGGCCGCCCCCACCACACCGTTGACAGCAATCGCTGTGAAAGCCGATGGACTGACAACCTTGATGTGTGCAACGACCGGCTCACCGGGATTTGAGCCGGGCAGATCAGCAGTCGCTGCCGGGTGCCCGAACAACTTGCTCTCACCGCTTTCTTCAAGCGTCAGCACTCCCCGCTGCATTTTGCCCAAATGCCGATGCACCAGCACTCTGGCCATGCGCTCTGCCGTACTGCCGGAACCAGCCTTCTTTGCGTCGCTGCCAAGCGTTAGCGCTTTTACCCATTTGCCTACCGCCACAGGTAGCCCGGTTTCAGTAATTCCGCCCCGTGTCAATGACGTGGAGTCCGGCTCCATTGCATCGCTCATAGTTTGCTCACACTCCAGCGTCGGCTGCTTGCGCTTATACTTCTGGAAAAAACGATCATCACCTATAAGCCACTACGTAAAAATAATTGGAATGGATCAAACTGCATACTCCTGTACCCGGAATTCGATTTTTTGAACGACACTGAGGCCGAAACTCTACCCGTGCCGAACCCGTTACGCAAACGGTCCTGTAACCTGCGAAAGCTGTTTTGCCGTACCTGTGGCTCACGGTTGAGCCCGCTTCGGGTGAGGTACAAACGGGAGACCCTTCAAAGACAATTTCACCGCCTGCCAATAAATACCGGCCGCCACTTTCAGCGTCATCACCGGGTAGCGCAACAGCACCCGGTTTAGCGTCGCAGCGCTGATTTCTATCCGCTGGAAGTTGACTCCGGCGTCAAATGTTTTTTCGGCCAGTGCCGCAGTTGCACCACGGTTACCAGCCTCCGTGGAAAGCGATTCACCAACCCGCCCGGTTTTTTCAACTGAGTCAACGTCACCTTGCTGATCGGTATCTCTATTACCCTCAGCGACGGCAATATTGCTGAGGGAATAGCGCAATGTTGCGCCGGGTGCCTGACCTCGCCAACGGTACATCATATCCATTGGCATAAACGGCGAGACATGCATGCGTTTAGTAAAATCGATTGCCTGATCCGTTTGATGTTCACGCAAGTCAAGGACATAACAGGTGCGTTCTCCCCACGGAGTATTGGTTACCTCAAGCAATAATGCCTGCAGCGCTTTACCGTCGGCGGCAAAGCAGTAGTAACAGCTGATCGGGTTGATACTGTGCCCGAAGTAGCGCAGATTAGTCAGCAGCCGCACCGGCCCCTGAGGATAGAAGTCAAGCCTATCGGCTACCGCAGCGCGGACAGCACACTCTATATCGTGCGCACCGCACCGTGAGGCGCGACTGCGGCTATCGATAGAATCCGTGCGGGGTAATGACCCGTCAGCCGCCGTATATTTGAAAAAATCATCGCGACAAAAACGCGCTGGTGCGAGTCTGCGTTCAGACCACAAGGGGCTCAGCGACATGACGTCGTCGACTTCATCCAGATCAAGGTACATCATAAACACGTTATACGAAAACTTGTGAACACGCGGTGAATGGCGCGTGTGCCACACAGCCCCTTGATAGATCGCGCTATGCACTGTT
Organism: uncultured Granulosicoccaceae bacterium; assembly: GCA_938003855.1. Lineage (GTDB taxonomy): Bacteria > Pseudomonadota > Gammaproteobacteria > Granulosicoccales > Granulosicoccaceae. The sequence goes on from CALKXD010000039.1 coordinate 12,913, forward strand.
GACAACTTCAGCCGTGGTTGACCCTGTAATACCCGCCGTTTGATTGATCGCATTGACAACGTTCAGCGCACTTGCCACACCGTCTTCATGAAACCCGTTTCCCCAGTAGGCACCACAGAACCAGGTGCGCCCGACACCCGACAGCTCCTGCCAGCGTGCTTGCGCCGCGATACCCGGCAGGGTAAAAACCGGGTGGCTGTAGGTGTATCTGCCGAGGATTCTGGCAGGATCAATGTTGCCGGTCTGATTGAGACTTACGCAATAGGTAGTACGGGATTCAAGCCCCTGTAGAATATTCATGTTATAGGTCAGACGGGCCAGACCATCATGACTGCCGGGTTGCCGGCCTTGTATGCGATAGTTCCAGCTCGACCAGGCAAGTCTGCGCTGCGGCAGCAGTGACTCATCGGTGTGCAGCACAACGTCATTTTCCTGGTAGCTAATGGCACCGAGGATGTCGACCTCCAGCGCGGTCGGTTTTGCCAGTAGTTGCAGTGCCTGATCGCTGTGAGTTGCCACCACCAGTGCATCAAAGGATTCGGTAACCGGGTCTGCACCATTACGACGATACACCAGAGTGACATTGTCATCGGTGCGGTCAATACTCTGTATTGACACACCGGTTTGAATGGCGTCTGCAAAGCGCGCCGTGAGTGGCGTCAGATACGCGGCGCTGCCACCGACAATTGTGCGCCACTGCGGCCGGTTTTTAACCGACAACAAGCCATGGTTTTTGAAAAAACGCACAAAAAACAGCAGTGGGAAGTCAAGCATTTCGGCATCGCCTGACGACCAGATCGCAGCCCCCATCGGCACCAGGTATTTATCGATAAATCGCTGACTGTACTTATGCTGTGTAAGATACTCACCGAGAGTGGCCTGTGCTGATATCGTGTTGTTGTCGAGATCTTTTATTGCCTCTTTATTAAAGCGCAGTATCTCCAGTAGCATGCGCCAGTGCGCTGGCCGCAGTAGATTCATCCGGTCCGCAAACAGCGTCGACAAATTGCTGCCGGCGTATTCGATGCCGCTCAATTCACAACTGACGCTGAAACTCATTTCCGTGGGGCGGGTTTCAACGTCGATTTCTTCCAGCAGAGAGATAAACTTCGGGTAGGTCCAATCGTTGTAAACAATAAAACCGGTATCCACGGCTTGCCGCTCACCGGCATGTGTCACATCAATTGTGGCGGTATGACCGCCAATGCGATCAGCGCTCTCCAGCACGGTCACCGAGTGATGCTTACTCAGATAATACGCGGCCGTCAGGCCCGAAATACCTGATCCGATAATGGCAATATTCATAGCGTTATATTTTTTTGTCACTGACTTCAGGTGGAGGACTCATTACGCGCAAGGCGCGGCCCGATAACCCGGTACCAGAGCGACGGGAACAACGCGGCAAGTTTCAGAGAAAACCATAATTTAAACGGAAAATTAACAGTGCGCTTTCTTTTGCTGACTCCGGCAATAATGCAGTCTGCCGCCTGATCACCCTGCATCAAAAACGGCATAGGAAAATCGTTACTGTCGGTCATTGGTGTTTCAACAAAACCCGGATTAACGACCGTCACATCAATTTTTTGATCAGTGAGATCGAGCCGCAGTGCATCAAGCATATAGATGGCGGCAGCCTTCGATGACCCATAGGCCTCTGCACGCGGCAGCCCGACCACCGCAGACATACTTGCCACGCCGACAATCTGCGGGGCATTACCTGAGCGCTTCAATAGTGGCAGTGCCCCCTGAATGGCGTTAACCATACCAAAGACGTTTACTTCGTACACCCGCCTGAATAAATCTGTTTTCATATCGGCGTTGTCAATGTATTCACAACGACCCGCACAATAGATCAGCATATCGAGTCCGCCAAGTGCTGTTTCAACAGAACTTAACACCGATGCCATTTGCTGATCATCGGTGACATCGCAGGCAACCGGAAACAACTTGCCTGCCCCCCCCGATGAAGCCGCCTCTAACGCCACTGCGTCCAGACCAACGACATTACGGCCGCTGATTGCCACCTGATTGCCAGCGGCGGCAAGTTTCAGCGCCAGTGACTTGCCGATACCCGACCCGGCACCAATTAACCAGATGCGTTTGCGGCGTATCATAGGGGACAGCATCTATTGCATGGGTTCGATACAGCTGCACTGCCAAGTGTCTTTTTCACGAGCGTTAATTTCCTAAGCGGTTTTTCAGATACAGCACACAAGGCCCGAGCACCGGGATATTTTCGTATAGTAGTGAGCCCACATCGAAGTAGTCTTCGTGTCTCACAATCAACTCATTAAATTGCACGAAGGTCGCCCCTCTGACGACAATCTCCCGACCTCCGGCAAGACGCTTGTGCTGCAGTCTCATGTCCCACCTGATACTGGCCTGCTGATCCGCGACAATCTCGTCAAGATAGGTAAAACCGCAACTGATAACATTTTTGTACATGCTGTCAAAATAGCCGGCCAGCTCTTCGATCCCGTCCATGCGATGCATTGGATCAACGAAAACAATATCCGGGGAGTACACCGCACGTAACGCGTCGGGGGTCACCACCGTCGCGTCACGGTACATGTGCTTGAACGTTTCGATAATCTCTGTTGCCACTATGCCACCTTTATTGTGTGCCTGATTCTCGTGATTGCCACGGAGACTGTTGTATTTATGTGCCGACCTCATCTTCCGGACTGCCCCCGGCGCGTGGCCTCACTGCACGGGTCCGGGCAGTACCCCGAGCCGCTTGCGGATACTGGCGATGGGGAGCAATCTGCTGCGCTTTCACAACAACACCATACGCAACGAGTCGGTATCCGGATCACATCGCAAGGCACAGGCATTCCCGGGAGTGATCCAACCCGGCAAACGCCTCGTACTACAAGTAGTCTCCAACAGAGAAGACGGTGATACCATTGATGGTTGCAACCCCTATTCAACTTACGAGTGCCGGCATCACGCGTGGCCGCAGCGCTACTGTGCTCCCACTAACGCGCCGGACGGGCAAGGCCTCAATGCCAGAGAAACAACAAGCGGTGAAAGACGAATGGGCCCCACTGCTGGCTAAAGTCGCGGAAAATCAGGATCGTCAGGCTTTTACCCGTCTGTTCGCGCACTTCGGACCGAAAATAAAAGCGTACGGCATGTCTTTAAACAGCATGTATACCTCGGTCGAGATGGCCGATGAGCTGGTTCAGGAGGTGATGATAAAGGTCTGGGAGAAAGCCCGCTACTTCAAGCCTGAGAAAGCCAGTGCCAGCACCTGGATCTTTGCCATAGCCCGCAACTGCCGGATAGACTACCTGCGCAAAATGAAGCGCATCGACAGTCCGTTGCGGGTCGAAGATTTATGGCCCGTGTCCGAAGAACCGGATCCGATCACCACCCTTAATCAATCCCGAAACGAGCAGAGTATCCAATCGGTGGTCAACACGCTACCGAGAGAACAGGCATCGATCCTGAGAGCAATTTACGTCGAAGGCAAAACGCACTCGGAGGTGGCCAGCCAGAACAACCTGCCACTCGGCACGGTAAAGTCCAGGGTCAGACTGGCCATAGAAAAGCTTCGCACAGGGCTGCCAAACCATGAATAAAGCAACGACACAACGACAACACACGCCACTGGATCGGATGGCAGATAATATGACTCAATTTCACCCCGACACTCATTGGCTGGCAGAATATGTCTCTGGCTCCCTGCCTGAAGCACAGGCGCTTTGCATTGCCACCCATCTTGAATTCTGTCCCCAGTGCAGAGCCGACATCAATGCACTGACCGAGATTGGTGCCAGTCTGTTTAGCGCGACTGACGACACAACGCCTCTGAACCCGCAGGTCCTCGATGCGGTCTGGCAGAGCATCACCCCTGACAACAATCCCCCGCCCGCGGTAGCAATTCAAGCAGAGTCACACCCGACCAGCGTGCCCGCCTACCCGGACAGCTTTCCGCGTGCGCTGCGCAAATTGATACCCGATGGTACATCCGGTCTACCGTGGAAAAACATCGGCTCGCGGCTGAGTGTGGCGAAACTGCACCGCATCGACGCTGAGCGTGACGTATCACTACACCGGCTTCAGCCCGGTGGTGTGGTGTCTGATCATGATCACGGCGGCCGGGAGATCACGGTGGTGCTGTCTGGCAGCTTTTCGGATCAGAACGGCCAGTATCACCCCGGTGATTTTCTGGTCAGAGAACCCGGGGAAACACATCGGCCGACAGCAAGCGAAGACAACGAGTGTATCTGCCTGGCAGTTTGCGATGCTCCGGTTAAATTTACCGGTCTCTTCTCAAGGCTGCTAAACCCGCTGGTGGCGTTGCAGCACCGGCACTAGACATCTGATACGACAGGTGGTTTGCGTCTGTGCCTCTGCGGCGAGCGCAAACCACCCGCATCTCCCCCCCCGGAAAGCCACGGCCCGAAACCGCTCTGCCTGGATTCTCTTAGATGACCGCCAGACGCTGAGCCTGCCTGCAAGCAATTTAGCACCGCTTTTGAAACCGGCTCCCGGCACAGGTCTGTGATAAATTCCCCCACTTTAGGTTTCCGACAGGTGGGACAGTTCAATGCAGACACATGCACAGGCTGTAGTGATTGGTGGTGGGGTGGTCGGCTGCTCGGTGTTATTTCATCTGGCAAGGGCCGGCTGGACTGACGTACTGCTGATCGAGCGCTCCGAACTGACCTCGGGCTCATCGTGGCATGCGGCGGGCGGTTTCCATACTCTCAACGGTGACCCCAACGTCGCCAGGCTGCAAGCCTATACGGTATCGCTCTACGAAGAACTGGAAGCACTGTCCGGTCAATCCTGCGGACTGCATCTCACCGGTGGTGTAATGATGGCGGACAGCAAAGAACGCATGGACTTTCTGCGCTACGTGCACGCGACCGGTCGTGCACTGGGCATGGAAACCGAAATCATCACGCCCTCTGAGGCGAAATCGATGTTCCCACTGATGGACGAGTCGCATTTTGTCGGCGCACTGTGGGACCCGGTGGAAGGCCACCTCGATCCTTCAGGGACAACGCACGCCTATGCCAAGGCCGCGCAGAAACTGGGCGCCGGCATTGAACTGCGCAACCGCGTCACCGACATCACCCAAACCCCTGATGGCACGTGGAGCGTGCATACAGAAAAAGGTATTGTGAAAACCGAACATGTCGTCAATGCCGGTGGCTTGTGGGCGCGTGAAGTCGGACGCATGGTCGGGCTGGAGTTACCGGTGCTGGCGATGGAGCACATGTATTTACTCACCGACACGATGCCTGAAGTCGAAGAATTTAATCAGAGTACCGGCAGAGAGCTGGTGGGTGTGATCGACTTCAAAGGTGAAATCTATACCCGTCAGGAACGCAGCGGACTGCTGTTGGGCACTTACGAAAAAGCCTGCAAGCCCTGGGCACCGCTTGAGACATCGTGGGACTTCGGCCACGAACTTCTACAACCCGACCTCGATCGCATTGCCCCGTCACTGGACATTGGCTTCAAGCACTTTCCGGCATTTGAGCAGGCCGGTATTAAGCAAACCATCAATGGTCCGTTTACCTTTGCACCGGATGGCAATCCGCTGGTCGGTCCGGTGCAGGGCCTGACCAATTTCTGGTCGGCGTGTGCTGTGATGGCCGGGTTCAGTCAGGGCGGCGGCGTGGGACTGACACTGGCAAACTGGATGGTGCACGGTGATCCGGGCGCTGATGTGTTTGCAATGGACGTGGCACGCTTCGGTGACTTCACTACCTTGCGCTACACCAACGCCAAGGTCAGAGAAAATTACTCGCGCCGCTTTTCTATCCGGTTCCCGAATGAAGAACTGCCTGCTGCCCGCCCGCAACAGACAACGCCTCTATATGACATCATGCTGCGGGACAACAACGCGGTGATGGGTGACACCTGGGGGCTGGAAACTCCGCTGTGGTTTGCACCGGCAGGCACTGACGCGGTAGATGATCTGTCGTTTCATCGCTCCAACGATTTTCAACATGTCGCAAACGAGGTCAATGCCGTGCGCAACTCTGTTGGCGTGACCGAGATTGCCAACTTTGCCAAGTACCGCATCAGCGGCAGTGGTGCCGAGCACTGGCTAAGCCACCTGATGACTAACACAATGCCAGCCACCGGGCGTCTGGTCCTGACCCCGATGCTTAATCATAACGGCAAATTAATCGGTGATTTCACCATCGCCAAAGCGGACGAAAACCTGTTTTACGTATGGGGCTCATCGGCAGCGCAAATTTATCATATGCGCTGGTTTGAGCAACTTCTACCCGACGACGGCAGTGTGGCGATTCACCGTTATGGACAAACTCTGGTTGGCCTGTCTATCGCCGGTCCGAACGCACGCAAGGTATTGGCAGAACTCACTGATGACAATGTCGACAATACCCACTTTCGATTCATGCAACATCGCAGCATGGATGTGGCCGGCTGCCCTTGCCTGGTAAACCGCATCACCTACTCCGGCGACCTTGGCTATGAAATCTGGATGGAGCCCACCTACGAGCGGCAGGTCTATCTGGCGATCAAAGACGCCGGTGCGCAATACAATATAGCCGACTTCGGTATGCGTGCACTGTTGTCGATGCGGCTGGAAAAAAACTTTCCCAGCTGGTTTGCCGAACTGCGCCCGGTCTACGGACCCTTCGAAGCGTCTATGGAGCGCTTCATCAAACTTGAAAAAAACACCTTTATTGGACGCGACAAAGCAGCAGAAGAGCTGGCCGGCGGTCCTAAGCTTAAACGCGTTTCATTTTCGATAAGCACAGAAAAAACCGACGTTATGGGCGACGAACCCATCTGGGCACTAATCCCTGATGCGATGGGTGATATCACCCCGCTACTAGCCATTGAAAAGCCACACGGATTTGGTGCACCACGCTTTGACAAACAGGGCATGGAAACCGCAAAAGCGACACCGCAAATCGACGGCAACTGGCGCGTTGTGGGCTGGGTGACATCCGGGGGCTATGGCCACTCGGTGCAATTGTCACTGGCGCAGGGCTATATACCCTCGGCCCTTGCCACTGACGATATAGAGTTTGAAATCGAAATTCTAGGTGTGCGCTGTGCTGCAAAAATAGAGATAGCGCCACCGTTTGATCCACAGGGCACAAAAATGCGCTCCTGATGCGTCGCTCTACAGCGCTAGTTCTATGATCAGATTTACCCGGCGGTTATTCTGCCGACCTGCTACGGTGGCATTGCGGTCTGTCGGTTCGGCTTCACCCAGACCGGCGGTGACTAAGCGCGATTTTTCAAACCCCTGACCTTGCAGATATTCGGCGACTGCATCTGCTCTGCGTTGCGACAACACCAGGTTGTAGTCATCGTCTCCGGTGCTGTCGGCATGCCCGTTGATCTGTAGCAATACGCATTTATTTTCGCGCAATGGCGTCACTATGCGATCAAGCGTAGCGCGCGAGGCCTGATCGAGAAACGTCGAATCGCGGGTAAAATATACGTTGCCAGCGGCTCCGGGGGTCAGACCACAACCGCTAACAGCGGCCGGCTGTTGCTGCGATGCCACAACGCTGTTATCCAGTGCCGATGCCAGCAGCGGCTCGACCGGGCTGTTTGCCGGAGTCCGGTTTTCACTGGCAGCCGACGACTGAAATGGTGGATGCACACGGCCACCAAAACGGTATCTGAAGGCCAGCTGGGCATAGCTAACGTCTGAATCGTAGGATAGATACTCGGCACGCAACGCTGTATTAGATCGATGGGTATATTCTATTCCGGCACCCGCCAGTATATGCGTGTCATGGACCTGCACAAATGCCAGCTCACCAACCGGGTCAATAGTCGTGCGACCATATCCGGCCCTGCCAAAGAAACTAAACCCCTCCCTGCGGGGACGCGGTAACAGGTACACCATTGCGCTGGCGCCATAGAGACGGTAGCTGAGTCTTGAATCGGGGGAGAACCGGGCACTCCCCAACTCAGCGCCGTGGAGCTCCATCGACAATCGCCGGTTAATATCCATCCCCATGATCACAGAAGCACCAACGGCGGAATCATCAGTCTGGCCGATCGACGATAGGTCGCTGGTATCCGGTTGTAACCGACTGATCCCCGTGCCAATCGCAACATAGAAGCGCTGTTCTACTGCAGCGCTTGTGGCTGCCTGATGTACAGGGCCTGTCTCTTCGACGGCTCTGTCGGGCGAAACAGAACAGGCAGCGAGTAGTGCACAGGCACATAACCCGAACAGGCGACGCGCAATTCGATATTCGCTGTACATTGCTGCTGAAGTCATTTACGGCCTCTATCCATCGAGGGGGCATCGCTCTGAGTCGCTGGCCATGCCCCTGGCCTGACAGTGTCATCACTGCAGCAAACCGGTGGCCAGGGAGGATCGGGGGCTCGCCCTTCAGGCTGCTGATGCAGCCAGATTTCATCTGACCATTAGCGACACCGGACTAGCCGGTCTGCGTGTACTCCCTACAGTAGCGAGCAAAGCGGCACGATCTGAATCACACAAACAACCATTTGCGTGACCTGGTTCAAGGTTTAGCAGTCACCCCCGTAGTTTTCGACATTCAGCAGTGAGCCTGGAGCGTTATCACCCCCCCCGGATACAACCGCACCTCAAGCCTGCAGACAAAAAAAACCCCGCTGGTGCGGGGTTTTTTCTATTTGAACTTATTGTTCAATGACGGCCTGCAACAGTAAGCCCTACAGCGCACCCGCCTGCGGGCGCATGTCTGCCGGATCTATACCGGCAACTGCGACTGGCTTTTTCATTGCATCGCGACGGAAGGGCTCGCCGAGCTCCTGGTTCAGGATCACTTCTATAAAGGTAGTGACGCCATCTGCCTGAGCTTTGCATGCCGCACTCAGTGTGTCGGTCAGCTCGTCCATGGTACGAACCGTGACACCTTTCAGGCCGCAGCCTTCCGCTACTTTTGAGTAGCTTAAGCCCGCGTCCAGCTCGGTGCCGACAAAGTTATTCTCATACCATAACGTTGTGTTGCGCTTTTCTGCGCCCCACTGGTAGTTGCGGAAAATCACCATGGTAATTGCCGGCCATTCTTCCCGTCCCACAGACGACATTTCGTTCATGGAAATACCAAAAGCACCGTCACCGGCAAAACCGACTACCGGAGTATCAGGGCAACCGATTTTGGCACCGATGATTGACGGAAAACCGTACCCACAGGGTCCGAACAAGCCTGGCGCCAGATACTTGCGGCCTTTTTCAAATGTCGGGTAAGCGTTGCCAATGGCGCAGTTGTTACCAATGTCGCTGGAGATAATCGCCTCGTCAGGCAGACCCATCTGGATTGCACGCCAGGCCATGCGCGGGGACATACGATCAGGGTCACGGGTACGGCTGTCGGCATTCCAGGTGGTACCCGGATCGTCGTCTTCGTGATCCATGCTGGACAGCGCCTGCAACCAACCCGATTTAGTGGTACGGATGAGTTCGGCACGGCCTTCGCGGTCGGCATCGCCAGCACTGGCAGACAACTGTGACAACAGCGACTGGGCAACCATTTTCGCATCGCCGCAGATACCGACGGTTACTTTCTTGGTCAGACCAATGCGATCAGCGTTCAGATCGACCTGGATGATCTTGGCGTCTTGTGGCCAGTAGTCGATGCCGTAGCCTGGCAGGGTTGAGAATGGATTCAAGCGGGTCCCGAGTGCCAGTACGACGTCGGCCTTGGAGATCAGCTCCATGGCCGCTTTGCTGCCGTTGTACCCGAGCGGGCCGACCGCCATCGGGTGTGAACCCGGGAAGGCGTCGTTGTGCTGGTAACCACAGCAAACCGGTGCTGTCAGTCGATCAGCCAATGCTGCGCAGTCATTGATAGCGTCACCGATAACGACACCGGCACCAGACAATATCACCGGAAATTTAGCGTTCGACAGCAGTTCTGCAGCCTGCGTAATGGCGTTAGCGCCGCCGGCAGGTCGCTCGAGTTCAACCACCTGCGGCAACTCTATATCGATGACCTGAGTCCAGAAATCGCGCGGAACGTTAATCTGTGCCGGAGCACAGCCACGCCAGGCTTTCAGGATCACACGGTTCAGGACTTCTGCGATTCGTGTGGGATCGCGGACTTCTTCCTGATAGCAGACCATTTCCGAGAACATAGCCATCTGCTCGACTTCCTGGAAGCCACCCTGACCGATGGTTTTGTTGGCCGCCTGTGGCGTGACCAGCAGCATCGGCGTGTGATTCCAGTACGCTGTTTTAACGGCGGTGACAAAGCCGGTCACACCCGGGCCGTTCTGTGCAATGGCCATCCCCATTTTACCGGTGGAGCGGGTGTAGCCATCGCAGATCAGACCACCGTTGGTTTCATGGGCAACATCCCAGAAGGTGATCCCCGCTTTTGGGAATAAATCGGAAATCGGCATAAATGCAGAGCCAATAATTCCAAAAGCCTGTTCAATTCCATGCCGTTGCAATACTTTTACAAAGGCCTCTTCGGTGGTCATCTTCATTGACGTTCGTCCCAGTGTTGATAATGGCGCGTATGGTCGGTTTTACAGTGAATGACTACAAGTGCCAGATTAATCGCGCGATTATACCAGTCAGCTGAAAGTGGTACCGCACGGCAGAAAATTGTTTGTTTTGCGATAGGCAGCGTGCTACTGCCACGGCCCCTTTGCTGGATTTACTCGCGCAGGAAACCTGGTGTTTTGCCGGCAAGTCGCCGGGGACCGGTGCTTGAGCAGCCGTCGCGGCACTGTCATCCTGCCTGGTGCCTGCCCCATGCCCGGTCTGACTGCAATATCGTAGTAGACCCGAGGAAATCAAGCGATAGATGGAAAAAATTAAGCTTCGGGTCGCAGCGAGTCAGGTTGTGCCAGCGCGTTTTCCGTATACTTGTAACACCTGTCTGTCGGAACAGACCAACCGTCGATTTTTCGGGTAAGCCGGCCTTACAGAATCACGGCGCTTAGATTGTTAGCCGGCAAGCGACAAGGCGCGTCGTACTTTCCACAACCTCTGAAAGCAGATTCTCTGCCTATGTCACCTGCCAAAACATCAGCGCTCATCGAAACCCGCCAGATTGGCAAATCGTTTGGCAAGACAATCGCCAATCAAAACATCGATTTCCAGGTCGTTCCGGGCCAGATTCACGCCTTGCTGGGTGAGAATGGCGCCGGAAAATCGACCTTGATGAAAATCATCTGCGGCCTGCAACAGCCGGATTCCGGCACCCTCTTCTGGAAGGGCCAAGCGGTTGAAATCTCCAGCCCGAAACTCGCCCGTGCCATGGGCATCGGCATGGTGCACCAGCACTTTGCACTCTTCGAAGGCCTGTCAGTGGCAGAAAACATCGCTTTCAGTATCGATGGTGCAGTACAGGGGCCGGCACTTGAAAAAAAGATTCTGGCGCTGGCCGACAAATTCGGCCTGGCGGTTGAGCCGCACCGCCCGGTGTTTGAGCTGTCGGCCGGTGAACGCCAGCGCATCGAGATCCTGCGCGCCTTGCTGCAAACCCCGGAATTACTGATTCTCGATGAGCCCACCTCGGTGCTGACCCCGCAGGAAGCCGATCAACTCTTCGACACAGTAAGGAAGCTGGCCAATGAAGGGCACGGCGTCGTTTTTATCAGTCATAAGTTAAAAGAGGTTCGCGACCTATGCGACTCGGCCACCATTCTGCGTGCCGGCACCGTGGTGGGCAGTTGCGATCCTCGCACAACCAGCCCGGAAGAGATTGCCGAACTGATGCTCGGCAGTCGCGAAATAAAAGCGGTATCAACACCGCGCGACACCGGCGGCGAACGACTGCGCATTCAGAACCTGACAATGTCGGTCGACGCACAGTCGTTGCAGATCGAGTCACTCTCACTGCTGGCCGGCGAGATATTCGGGGTAGCCGGTGTGGCGGGCAACGGACAGGAGCTGTTGTTTGCAGCACTAAGCGGCGAGCAACTTTGCAGGCCGGCAGACTCTATTGTCATTAACAACGAGCCCGTCGGCGCGACAGGACCTAACGGCAGGCGTGCGTTGCAGGCGATGTTTGTGCCTGAGGAGCGGTTGGGACACGCTGCGGTGCCGCACATGAGCCTGATCGACAACACATTGCTCACCAACGTCACCAACCCTGACATCGTCAGCCGTGGCATCGTCAACCGGCAGAGACTGATCGACAACGCCGGGCAAATTTCAGAGCGTTTCGAGGTGCGCCATCCGGGTTTAAAGCGGGCGGCGCAAAATCTCTCCGGTGGCAATCTGCAAAAATTTGTCGTCGGCCGTGAACTCCTCAAACAGCCGGCGCTGCTGGTTGTCAATCAACCCACCTGGGGGGTCGATGCCTTATCGGCCGTCCGTATCAGAGAGGCGTTGCTGTCACTGGCTGGCAGCGGCTCGGCTATCCTGGTTATCAGCCAGGATCTCGACGAACTACTGGAAATTTCCGACCGGCTGGCCGTGCTGCATCAAGGGGTGCTGGGCAACGCACGTCCTGTCCATGAGTGGACGGTGGAAGCACTGGGTCTGGCTATGACCGGCAGCGAGGACAACCATGATCACTCTTGAACGCAGAGCGAATGTCACCCACTGGACCAGCTTGCGATCCATCGGCATTGCCCTGATCATCACCATGCTGGTGTCGGTTCTGGTGCTGTTTATCATGAGCGATCAGCCCGCACAGGCGATCTGGCAGATGCTGACGTTCCCGTGGCAGGGCCGACGCATGGAAGTGCAACTGGGTCTGGTGCTGCAGCAGACCGCCTATCTTGCCACTATCGCTATCGGCCTGTCGGTGGGGTTTCGCGCCAATGTCTGGAATATCGGTGCCGAGGGTCAGTTTGCACTCGGCTCTATTGGTGCCTACACCGGGTATCTGCTTCTAGGCAGTCCGGAAACCCTGTGGGCACTGCCGGCTATATTGGCGGCCGGCATGATCGGTGGTTGCCTGTGGGCGCTTATTCCGGCAGCACTGCGGGTTACCTGCAACACCAATGAACTACTAACCTCACTGATGCTTGTCTATATTGGCGGGCACCTGTTGACTTACCTGTGCATCGGGCCCTGGAAAGGTGACCCGAAAGCCGGTCAGGCAGAAACCTACCCACTGCCTGACAGCCTTCGACCAGCCACACTGATTTCGGGCACCGAGCTACACGCCGGCCTGTTCATTCTGTTGGTCGCGTTTATCATTCTGGCAGCGATACTATTGTTTACTCTGCTCGGCTATCGGCTGCGAGTTGCACAACACACTCCACGCGCGGAACGCTTTGCCGGTTTTTCTCCCAACAACACCGTCTGGATGTCATTTGCAATTTCAGGCGCAATGGCCGGTCTCGCCGGTGCAGTCTATATGACGGCAGAAACCGGCAAGCTCATACAGGCGGAAAACTATCTGGAGAATTTTGGCTTTGCCGCCATTGTGATTGCCTTTCTTGGCCGGCTCAACCCGATCGGCATCCTGCTTGCCGCATTTATGATTTCCTATGTCAACGTCGGAGCGTCCTATATACAAGCGGCTCTGCGCGTCGACGACTCCGTGGCCGACCTCATCGAAGTCGCCGCGCTATTTTCTTTTCTAGGCACCGCGACACTCGACCAGTACCAGTTAAAATTCACCCGTACCCTGCGCAAGTCACGTGGCCCGGAGGTCTTGTCATGAGCGTTGATTCTATTTTTCTATTAAAGCTGCTGACCGCTGCTATTTTACTGGCAACTCCGCTGTTGCTGGCAGCACTCGGTGAACTGGTGGTGGAGAAATCGGGCGTGCTCAACCTTGGTGTCGAAGGCATGATGCTGATCGGTGCTCTATTCGGCTATATCGCCGCTTACAATCTGCAGACCATCACCTGCCTTGAAGAGCTGGTACCGGGGTTCTGCCAAAAGGAAGAGCGCGTCTTTACGTTTGCCGACTACATCATCGCGTTACTGGCGGCAGCGACCGCCGGGGCACTGCTGGCAGCCGTGTTTGGCTTTCTTACCCAGGGACTGCGTGCAAACCACGTGGCGGTCGGGCTGGGCTTAAGTATTTTGGGCGCTGGTCTCAGCAACTCGCTGGGCAGTAACTTTTTCGGGGTTAACTACACGTCTGTGCAAGTGGCAGATCACCCGGAAGTATTCGGCAAAGACGCACTGGTCTGGTTTAGCCTGGCCGCCGTTCCCACCATCTGGTACGTGCTGCAACGTACCCGTCTGGGCCTGGTGATTCGCGCGGTCGGGGAAAATCACGACAGCGCCTATGCGCTCGGTTATCGCGTGTCGCGAATTCGATTTTATTGCATACTGTTTGGCGGAGCCATGGCCGGGCTGGCAGGCGCGTTTATCGTGCTTGTCCATGTCGACTGGAAAGAAGGCGTTACCGTAGGCAAAGGCTGGCTGGCACTGGCATTGATTCTATTTGGTACCTGGAGACCGATGCGGGTACTCTGCGGGGCTTACATTTTCGGATTGCTGTGGGCGTCAGAGCTCAGGCTCGACAACCTCTTTCCGGCCTGGCAACTGGAGTGGAAAACACTCCTGACTACCGCCCCTTACCTGCTCACTATTATCGTTCTGGTCCTGATCTCCCGGAATCCCCGCATGATTCGCCAGAACGCCCCCGCTTCACTGGGAAAACCTTTTAATCCACCATCCTGAACGCACAGGATTCATTGAGAACCGCGAACTATGAAAAAACTTCTATTAACCGCAGCCGCCACACTCCTGATTGGCGGTCTTGCCCATGCTGATAAAACCAAAGTCGGGTTTATCTATGTCGGGCCGATTGGTGATCTGGGCTGGACCTACCGTCACGATATCGGCCGACTGGCAATCGAAAAAGAATTTGGCGACCAGGTAGAAACCACCTATATAGAAAACGTCCCTGAAGGCGCTGAAGCGGTAAAGCAGATTACCCAACTGGCAGAAACCGGCCACGATATCATCTTTACCACCTCATTCGGTTTCATGGATCCAACCAATCAGGTCGCCAAACAATACCCCGACGTAAAATTCGAACACGCAACCGGCTTCAAGCGTGAGTCAGACAATGTGTCTACCTTCTCTGCACGCTTCTATGAAGGTCGCGTTGTTCAGGGCTTGCTGGCCGCAAAGATGACAAAGACCAACAAGATCGGGTACATCGCATCATTCCCTATCCCTGAAGTGGTCAGAGGAATCAACGCGTTTCAACTGGAACTGGCCAAACACAACCCGGACGCCAAGGTTGACGTGAAATGGGTGTTCACCTGGTTCGACCCCGCCAAGGAAGCCGAAGCCGCACAAGCATTCATTGATGCCGGTGCCGACATCATCGTCCAGCACACCGATAGCCCGGCCGCTATGAGCATTGCCGAGAAAAACCCGGGCGTCTATGCATTTGGTCAGGCGTCGAATATGTCGCGCTTCGGTGCCACCAGCCACCTGGTTTCTATTGTTGATAACTGGGACAGCTACTACATCGATCGCGTTGCCGCTGCGATAGACGGCAGCTGGTCACAGACCGACACCTGGTGGGGCCTGTCGAAAGATGGTCAGGGCAACGGTGTTGGCATGGTTGAGATGGCGTCATATGGCAATATGCCGGAAGAACTGATCGCCGAAGCAGTAGCTCTGCAAGAGAGCCTGCGATCCGGTGAACGCCATTCATTCCCCTGCCCTGTCTATAAGCAGGATGGTGAGTTAGCAGAAGACTGTGCTGGTGACGGCAAGCAACTGGCCGACTTCCCGACTCTGGTCTCAATGGACTGGTATGTCCAGGGTATAGAGGGCTCTTTGCCAAAGTAGGCAAGCCGCTCACGCAGAGACAGATGGCACCACAGCGGTGGTGCCATCTTTCAGTATATCGTCGTATTATTCCCTCTTTGATCCCGGCGTTCTGTTGCAGGCAAATGTGCAGCAATCAATGCGGATCTATAACCAAAGATCGTCAGGCACACGCCCGCCGACCTGCGGCGCAACAACAACCCACTGAGAAGTACACCGATGCAGCCGCCGCGATGCTCGCCTTGATCCACACCGGCGGGTGCTCGTCTGTGAGTCGCCGAAGTACGATGTCGCACAACCGACCTCTCCTGTAAACCGCCATGCCAATCTGCTATTTTGCTACGCATCGATAGACGATTTTGCACACTGGGTCGTTCAATGAGGAGGATTTAAAATGACTGGTAATACGCAAATGCAGGGTGGTTGTCTATGCGGTGCAATACGCTATCAGCTAAGTGCCGCTCCATTTGCAGCCGACTACTGCCATTGTAGAAAATGTCAGAAGAGCTGCGGTGCACCGGTGGCAAGCTGGATGGACTTTAAAACGACACAAGTGAGCTGGATAAGTGGTGCCGTAACTGAGTTCGCGTCGTCGGAGAATGCCAGACGCGGTTTTTGCAGCACTTGCGGGTCGACGTTAAGCTACCGTGACGTGGGCCACCCCGAATACATGACGCTTGCAATCGCCTCGCTGGACAACCCGGACGCCGTCGCACCGACGTACCATATTCATACCGACAGCCAGATGAAGTGGCTGTCTATCACCGACAAATGCCAGCGCTACCCGCAGGGCCAGAGCTAAACATTGATCAGGCTTTCTTGTAAAAGGTAACTCTGGAAAACTGACCAACCGGCCAGCCCTCCCTGAAGCGGGAGGGATTAGTTTGAGGTTGCAAGTTCATTCATCAGGGCGTTGCGTATTGCAACACCCGGTGATTGATAAGCGCTAGGGCTGTGGGCGCATTATCAGAGAGACACGTCTGTTTTTCTCACGCCCTTCCCGTGTTTCGTTGGAGTCAACCGGTCGGGTAGCACCAAAGCCTCGCGCTGATAACCGCTCTTCGGCAATGCCACTTTCGTTCTGCAGAAAGCGCACGGCCGCAGCGGCCCTGGCAACCGACAACTCCCAGTTCGACGGATAGATTTTGGCAAGCTCCGGCCCGATCGATTGTCCGTCAGTATGACCTTCGACATCGACGCGCCAGTCAGGGTGCTCCCCCAGAATAGCACCCACTTCGGCCAGCAGTTCCCCACCTGCATTACTGAGGGTGGCGCTACCAACCCGATAGAGGTCACCGGAGCCAAGCGTTATCGCGATAGCGCGCTGGTCGTCAATCGCATCAATCTTGACATTGCCACGACCACGCTCGGCAAGCTTGCCGGCGATATCATCCTGCACAGCCAATGTTACATCGCGTTGTGCCTGTACAGCGGCTTCAGCGTCGGCCAATTGTTGCTGCAGTTGCTGCTCACGACCACCCAGTACATCAAGCTCATTGCTGACCTCACTGAACTTTGACTGCAATGTCTGAAGGTCACCATTTGACGCAGCTAATTTTTGCTGCAGTGCCTGCTCCATCTCTGCGGCGGTCTGTATCTCAGCCTCGAGCGACGCGACACGATCCTGGGTCTCCTGCAACCAGCTTTGCGCATCGGCAAGCTCACTGCGGCTGGTGGCCAGTTTGCCGTCAAGCGCCTGCACACTTGCTTGCGCCGCTTCGCCCTGCTCGGCCAATTGCGTCTTTTCAGCCTTCAGCGCATCGAGCTCCTGCGTGAGTTGACTTACCGTGCTTTTTTCGGCGTCGACTTCGCCCTGCAGAGTACCCACTTTCGATTGTAGATCAGCAATTGCAGTTACCGCCGCCGCCTTGGCACCTTGCAGCTGTTCTATATCCAGAGCATTGGCATTCAGTTTTTCAAGCGCTGAATCTCGCTCTTGCTCGGTATCAGATACCGCCGCCAGCATCTGCTGCTGCTCATCACGCATGCCGTCAACCGCTGCGGTAGTAGCGGCAAGCTCTTCTTCGAGTGCGTTCACCTGCGATTGCAGCTCGGCTGAACGGCCGGTGAGATCATCACGTTCAGTGGCTATAGAAGTTAGCTGCTCCTGCATTTGCACCAGCGACGTATCCAGTACACCCACACGTGATGCAGACTCATTCATGCTCTGCTGAGACGCAGCAAGCTCGCCATCCAGAGAGGTAATGCGCCCGTCCTGCTCAACGATACGTTGCCCCAACCCGTCATTCTCGGTTACAAGCTCGGCGACCCGGGATTGCAAAGCGTCGCGCTGACTGGTGAGGCCGGTGATTTCATTCTGCAGCGTTTCATTGGCACCACGCACGTCCTCATACTCAGCGGTCAGTGCGGTCATTCTCTCGCCTTCCAGAGCGATGTTGCTCTCAGCTTCGCCAACCGCGGCTACCGAGGCGGACAGCTCGTCGTTAAGTGTCTCTATATTCTGCTGTAACGCCAGTGCATCAGCGCGCGCCTGTTCGTTAGCGATCTCCAGAGTGTTAACCTCACCTCGAAGTCCCTCGATGGTTGTGGTGAGTTCGACCACTTCCGCTTCTTTTTCCGAAAGCTGACTCAGTGCCTGGTCTTTAGATCCGGTCAGCAAGCCCAGCTGCTGTTGAAAACCACTGGATACCGAACTCAGCTTATTGATCTCCTGACTGTGTTCATCAGTTTGCAGAGCAAGCTTTTGCTGCAGATCGGTGACAGAACCTTCGAGCATGCCAACCTGCTCTGTTACCTGATCGCGTTCAGCCAGCGCTCCGGTGAGATCGGCCTGTACGGATTCAAGCTCCGCTCTGGCGGCAGTGAGGTCTGCCTGGGTGGAGTCGAGTTCGGCTTTCACATCGACCAGCTGCAACTGAGCAGTTTCAAGCTCAGCCTGTGAGGCCGTCAGGGCTGAACGGGCTTCATCGGAACTTGCATTCGCGGCTGTTATTTCCGCCTGGGCGTTCTCAATCCCGGTATTCGCTTCAACCAATGCAGACTGCGAAGATTCATAGTCGGTTTTTACCGCAGCCAACTCAGTCTGCGCAGCGGTAAGTTCTGCCGAAACCAGATCTAGCTTACTCTGCACTGCTCCCAGCTCGGCCTGCGTATTCTCGATGCCGGTATTCGCCGCCATGAGTTCAGACTGCGATGCCTCAAAGTCAGTCCTGACAGTGGCCGCTTCAGTTTTTGTCGCTACGAGTTCTGCCGAAACCGAGTCGAGCTCACCCTGCACCGATCCGAGTTCTGCCTGCACAACACTCAGCTCTTCGCGCACAGACACAAGTTCTGTCGATACTTCTGACGGGGTATCCGCCGCGACGCTTGCCTGCAACGTTGCAAGCTCGCCTTTCAGGCGCTCGATTTCCTGAATTGAACGATTGCGCTCATCATCCGCGTCATTCAGCTGCGCTTGCAACAGACCATTGGTTTCGGTGAACGATTCCTGCTCGGTGGTCATCGACGCGATCATCGCCTGCAAAGCCGCAGAATCTTGCGCATTGCCTTTGGCAGCTTCAAGCTCCAGGTTGAGACCGTCGACCCTGGCGCTTAACTCTGCCGAACCGGCTTTCGATGCATCAAGTTGTTCTTGCAGACTGACCGCCAGTGTCTGCGCATTGCTGTAGTCGAGACGCGATTTTTCCAGCTCGGCTTGCAGCCCGGATGCCTCGGTCTGGGCAATTTCGCGGGACGCCCGACCACCACAATCCTTCAGCCCGCCGGTGACCAGGCCACCGACCAGCACGGCCGGCAGCGCAAAGCGAACCAACCAGGACATATCACTGCCGGTGTCAGCCGCAACCGCTTTCGACGCAGCAGACTGGGCAGTGGTAGCTGCCACATTACGCGGCACGGTCACGCCTTCCGGAACACCGTCACCGAGGAACATCTGACCGATCCCATCTGGGTTATCTAGCACTGAACCCAGATTTATTTGTCTTTTCAACACTCCAAAAATGCCAGGTGTTACATACCCGAGCGCGTTGCCTGCCTGTTGCTCAGACACACCGGCCCGGGATGACACACGCTCGACCATGCCGGTCTTGCTGGCAATGCCAACAACACTGCCCAGGCGAACCAGTCCATCGTCCAGTGCTTCTTCTACTTTGCGATTTTCAAACGACACGGAAGGATCATCGACAACGGTGTCATCGCAGTAGCGGATCGCTTCGTATAGCGCTTCACGACCGGCTGCACCACCGGCCAATGCGCCAAAGCCATCAAGCACTGCTGAAATAGACGTATCAATCAGAGCCTCCGTAGACTGCGAGGACTGCCCCAGCACCTCTCCGTAGTGGCGACCGGCACTTTCGCTCAACTGATCCTTAACCGTCTTTTCTATATCTAATTTCATATTACCCTCTTGCAGGTGCCATGGCTTTGACACCTCTAACTCCGTTAATCCGCTCCTCTAGAGTATAAGCGCTATGTGGCACTGTGCACTGTGCCAGTTTCACGTCGCCACAATATTTGACGTAAACCGACGTTTACAGGGCATAACACGAGGTATCCGGCAGATAACACAGAGAAAATGCTGACTTGATGACAATTGTTTGCAGGCACTCGAGCCGCCGTCGACCGGTATCCCGGTAGCCAGCCGACTTTGCTACCGACAGTACTTTTTAGACGGGGCGCGGTTTCAGTTCTGACCGACACTGCGCCAGAGCTGTCTGGCGGGTCGCGGCGAATGGTTACTGTGCGATAACTTCTTGTGCAAGTTTGGCAGTGGTAACCGGCTCTGATGCCTGCCCGACTATCTGGTCCAGGGTGAATCGATACGCACGTAATTTTTCCAGCAGCTGATCTATGGTTTCCGGTTGGGTTTCTTCTTCGACCGAGTAAGCCAGTGTTACCTCGCCATAGATATCGCATTGAGGCAACGTTCTAAACTGGAAGCGGTGATGATTATCAACCATCCATTCTTCAAAGGCGTGCAGCATTCTGCCACGCTTGATCGGACCATCATGCATTAACACTATTGAGCCGTCGTGACTGCGATCAAGCTTCTCGCGAATGTAGCCCTTGCTGGTGGTAAAGTCCCAGTCCCGTGTGTCTATAGTCCACTTGACAGGAATCAACCCCAGCTCATTGGCTATAGAGTTTACCCGCGCGTCCGTCAAACCAAATGGCGGTCTAAAGCAGGTCAGTGGCGGGCCACCCGCACGGGTCACCGCAACATTTGCAGCGTTTAGCTCGTAGAAAATTTCAGCGCGGGACACCTCGGTAAGCCGGGCGTGGCTGTCGGTGTGATTTCCCAGTGAATGACCAGCATATAGAATCGCGGCTATTTTATCGGGACTGATCCGGGTTCTCTGACCCGTGACAAAAAAAGTGGCCTTGGCATCATAGCGATCAAGTACCTGCAATAAGTCTTGTGTAACCCTGTCGGCAGACGGGCCATCATCGAATGTCAGGTACAACACCGGTCGGCTGTCAATCGACTCGGCGGACAACGGTGTTATTCCTGCGACACTGAGGAAACCGACAATCGGTAAGGCACTTAATACGCGGCGTAAAAGTAGTAACAAATCACGATCTCTTCGTCTGTAATACGCGACGATAGCGGTGGGCAACAGAGGTACAGACTGGCGAAAGGCTGCTTCGTTAGGAGTATTCTACCCATACTCCTTTTACCTTATATTCTAC
>CALKXD010000040.1 GCA_938003855.1 uncultured Granulosicoccaceae bacterium
CCAGTCGTTCTAACAGACTCTGATAGCGATGGCATTGCTGATCACCTTGATCTTGACTCCGACAATGACGGAATTGCGGATAATATTGAAGCGCAGACAACAGCGGGCTATATTGCTCCGTCTGGTGTGGGCGGGACAGCTGATTTCATCGACGTTGATGGCGATGGTCTTGATGATAATTATGATGCTGATGTTTCGGCTGGATCGACCGCCGCAACAAGCCTTGGCCTCACGCCAGTCAACACTGATGCAGGTGCGGCAAGTCCTGACACAAGGCCTGATTATCTCGATACAGATTCTGATAATGATGGTCTGAGCGATGCGGATGAAGCTGGCCATGGTCAAGCCTCACAATTTGGCGTTCTGTCGACATCGTCTAATGATGCCGATGGTGATGGCCTTTTTGATGTTTTCGAGACGGCTTTAGATGGTAACGCAAATGATGGTTTTGTTGTCAATGAAGGTATAAGTCCGCTTGACGGAACCTTGGCTGATGCGGGCGGAGATGCTTCGGTTGGCACCGCAACACCATTAGTCAATGACCTAGATTATCGTGATTTAAACGATGATCCTGTGGCTATAGACGATGCTTTGACAGGCGATGAAGAGACGACAACAATTGTCGACCTCTTTGCGATGAACCCTCTCACAGTCGATAGCGACCCTGAGAATGACACATTCACCATAACACGCGTTGCCACGGGTAATGATGTTGCAGCTCTGGCGGCCTTGGCAAATGGTACAGGTATTTCCGTTGGCGTTGCAGGATCAAATGGCGGTGTATTTAGTGTACTAGCTAATGGTACGGCCATATTTGACCCCAATGGTGATTTTGATGACTTAGCGGTTGGTGAGAGCCGGGTTACGGAAATCGTTTATCAAATTGATGATGGTAATGGCGGTACGGATACGGCTGTCGTCACCTATACTGTTGTGGGGGTAAACGATTTAATTACCCCGCAAATTCCGGGCGACCCGAGCACGCCTGGAGACCGCACAAACTTTATCCCGCCGCAAACAGCCATGGATGGTGAGCTTGCAACACCGCTTGATCTGAGCACATTCTTTAGCGACCCTGATGCAAGCGATGTCGTTACATTTGCGATTGCGCCAGGCGCTTTACCGCCTGGGTTGACTTTTGACGGCACGACGATCTCAGGCACGCCTGATGCCGATGCCAGCCAAGGCGGAGCCGGTGGTGTTTACGCTATCGATGTCACTGTAACAGACAGCAATGGCGACACATTCGTCACCACTGTGACCTATACAGTCGTAAACCCAGCATTGGTTGCTGAGAACGATGCAGTGTCAGGTCTGGAATCTGACACCAATGCCAGCTTTGACGTTTTTGCTGATAATGGTGTGGGCGTGGATAGCGACCCTGATGGCGATGCTTTCACTGTCACGCGTGTTTTAACTGGAGATGATGAGTCTGCGCTTACGGCTGCTACTGATGGAGACGGCGTCGGCGTAACGGTTGCGGGTTCAAACGGAGGTCTGTTTACAATCAATGCTGATGGTACGGCGGTTTTTGACGCCAATGGTGAGTTTGAAGACCTTGCCGCTGGCGAGACTCGCGTCACAGAAGTTGTCTATCAAATCGATGACGGTGAGGGCGGAACAGACACGGCCATTGTTACATATACAGTCACGGGCGAAAATGATCTGATTGTTCCAATGATACCGGGCGACCCGAGCACACCCGCAGATCGCACTGACTTTATCCCGCCGCAAATAGCGGTGGATGGTGAGCTTGCAACGCCGCTTGATTTGAGCACATTCTTTAGCGACCCTGATGCAAGCGATGTCGTTACATTTGCGATCGCCCCAAGCGCTTTACCTGCAGGGCTGACTTTTGACGGCACGACGATCTCAGGCACACCTGATGCCGATGCCAGCCAAGGCGGGGCCGGCGGTGTTTATACTATCGACGTCACTGTGACGGACGCAAATGGCGATTCTTTTGTCACGACCGTGACATATACGGTCACCAACCCCGCCCCGATGGCCCAAGATGATGTGCTTAGCACGACTGAAGATGCGGCTATTACGGGTTCAGTTATCTTTGATGATAATGGCAATGGTGTTGATAGCGACCCTGATGGAGACGACTTGTCTGTTACGGCGGTTGGCGGCATGGCGGCCAATGTCGGCATGGCTATTGCCGGTACTGGCGGAGGTCTGTTCACGATTAATGCTGACGGGACTTATACGTTTGACGCCAATGGTGAGTTTGAAGGTCTGGATGTTGGCGAGACGGCGACCTCAACGATTACATATGAGATTAGCGACGGCGAGGGCGGAACAGATATCGCCACCGTTACGGTCACGATTAACGGCGTCAATGATGGGCCTGTTGTTACAGGTACGCTTGCAGCGCAAACCGGCAGTGACGGTGTGGCCCAGACGCCATTTGATGCGTCTACGATCTTTGACGATACTGACGGGGAGACCTTGTCCTATACCTCGCCTGATCTTCCAAGCTGGATGACGATTAATCCAAGTACGGGCGTGATTACAGGCACGCCGCCCGCGGATGCTTCCCAAGGCGGACCGTTAGGTGATGGTGTCTATACAGTCACAGTTGTGGCAACGGACCCAGATGGTGCGGAAGTCGTGGCAATGGTGAGCTATAGCTTCACGAACCCTGCGCCTGTTGTGGACGCCGCTGTTGGCCCGCAAGTGGGTGTGGACGGAGAGCCTCTGTCTATCCCGACGTCTATCTCTGATCCTGATGGCGACACGCTGACGTATTCTGCGGCAGGTCTGCCGCTGGGTCTTAGCATTGATCCTCTGACGGGCGAGATTACAGGTACGCCGGATAACTCCGCTAGCCAGAATGGTCCAAATGCGGATGGTGTTTACACGATTGTTGTCACCGCGAGTGACGGTGAAGGCGGAGTTATTACGGATAGCTTTGATCTTACAATCACCAACCCAGCGCCGATGGCTCAAGATGATGTTAATGTCGCCTCAGAGGACGGAACCGTTTCGGGCAACGTTATTGTTGAAAATGACACTGATGTTGATGGTGACGATTTAATCGTGACCGAAGTGAATGGTGATATTAATAATGTCGGGCAGCCTATTGCGGGTACTGGTGGAGGTCTCTTCACGGTTAATGCTGATGGCAGTTATACTTTTGACGCTAATGGTGAATTTGAAGGGTTAGATGTTGGCGAAACGGCGACGACAACCCTGACTTATCAAGTCAGTGATGGTGAAGGCGGGTTTGATACAGCGACTCTCACGATAACTGTTGTGGGCGAGAATGATGCGCCTGAAGCTGCCCCTATTCCGGATCAATTCGGGGATGATGGTGCCGCTCTGACAGTCTTTGATGTGTCTGATTTCTTCACTGACATAGATATGGAGCTTAATCTCTTTGAATTGGAGAACGCGCCAAGCTGGATGACAATTAATCCGCTTACGGGTGAAATTACAGGTACGCCGCCCGCGGATGCGTCTCAAGGCGGGTTAAATGGCAGCGGTGTGTACCCAATTACAATTGTGGCTGTTGACCAAGATGGTGCTGAAACGCGCGTTACGATTAATTACACAATCTCTAATCCTGCGCCAACGGCGACGGATGATAACTTTATCGCGAATGAAGATGGCCCAGAAATCATGGGTAATCTTATTTCTGATGATAATGGCAATGGCGTTGATAGCGACCCTGACGGTGACATGCTCTTTGTTGAAGAGGTCAATGGCGATGCGGCGAATATTGGAATGCCGATTGCGGGCTCTACGGGCGGATTGTTCACGGTCAATGCAGATGGCTCCTATAGCTTTGATGCCAATGGTGACTATGAAGGCCTAGATGTCGGCGAGACGGCCACAACAACCATCACTTACCTCGTGTCTGACGGGGAGGGCGGGACAGATCTCGCGACTGTGACCGTTACCGTTCAAGGTGCAAATGACGCGCCAGTTGTGACGGGCACACTTGCGGGACAAATTGGTGAGGACAGCGTGGCGCAAGTGCCATTTGATGCCTCTACAGTTTTCTCTGATGTTGATGTCGAAACACTGACCTTTACATCGCCTGACCTTCCAAGCTGGATGATGATTTCACCTTCGGGCGTGATTACAGGTACGCCGCCAGCGGACGCATCTCAAGGCGGGCCGAATAATGATGGTGTCTATACAGTCACGGTCGTAGCGACGGATCCAGATGGTGCGGAAGTTTCGACAACAGTGAGCTACACCTTTACAAATCCGCCGCCCGTCGTTGACGTGGCGACTCCTGATGTTGCAGCTGAGGACGGCGAGACTATTTCGATCCCAACAGATTTCTCCGACCCTGATGGTGATACGTTGACATATTCTGCGGCTGGTTTGCCGCTGGGTCTCAGCATTGATCCTCTGACAGGCGAAATCACAGGCATGATTGATAACTCAGCCAGCCAAGGCGGTGTGGGCGGTGTTTACACCGTTACAGTTACGGCGGATGATGGTGAGGGCGGCACAGTCACGGATACGTTTGAGATTACAGTGACAAACCCAGGGCCGACCGCTGTCGATGATATGGGCATATCTTCAGAAGATGGCGCGATTGCGGGCAATGTTATCATCGGTTCCGATACGGATCCGGATTTAGACGAGCTTATTGTGTCTGAAGTGAACGGTGATGCTGCGAATGTCGGCATGGCGATTGCGGGCTCCATGGGTGGATTATTCACGATTAATGCAGACGGCTCCTACAGCTTTGACGCCAATGGTGAGTTTGAAGGTCTGGATGTCGGCGAGACGGCCACAACAACAATCACTTACACTATTGATGACGGCGAAGGCGGCACAGATACGGCGACAGTTACCGTCACCGTTCAAGGTGTCAATGACGCGCCTGTCGTTGTTCCGGGCGGCGAAATCCCCGCTCAAGATGGATCAGATAGCGATAGCTTAACACCGCTAGATGTTTCAGCGAGCTTTGAAGATGTGGATGCTGAAGAGCTTACATTCAGTTCACCTGATATGCCATCTTGGATGACGATTGACCCTGTTACCGGCGTAATTACTGGCACGCCGCCATCGGACGCCTCGCAAGGCGGTCCGTTAGGTGACGGTGTTTATGTTATCACGATCGTGGCGACAGACCCTGATGGGGAGTCAGTTGAGACAACTGTGACCTATTCCATCACGAACCCACCACCAGTGGCGATTGATGATGTAGAAATTACGGATGAAGACACGGTGATATCGGGTTCTGTACTAACCGATAATGGTAATGGTTCAGATGTTGACCCTGATGGTGATGAACTCATGGTCACGCAAGTTAACGGTGTTGATATTGTTCCTGGTGCGGTGATTACATTACCGAGCGGAGCGTTACTGACGATAAATGCTGATGGGTCT
>CALKXD010000041.1 GCA_938003855.1 uncultured Granulosicoccaceae bacterium
ATGTCTTTAGAAGACAATCTTTGCACACTGGTCCCGTATTTCACTGTTCAGGACGGTAAACTCGATGAGTTCAAAGCGCTTGGTGAGCAAATGGTGGAGCGAACCAGAGCGGAAAAAGACTGTGTGTTTTACGGTTTTAGCTTCAGCGGTCAGCGTGCCTTCTGTCGTGAGGGATATACCTCTGCGCAGGGGATTCTTGCCCATCTTGAAAATGTCGATGCGCTGCTAAAACAAGCACTGGCCATTGCCAGTCTTGATTCTCTGGAGGTGCATGCACCCGCTTCAGAAGTTGAAAAACTTCAAGAGCCATTGTCCGGACTGAGCCCCGTTTATTTTACGATGGAAACGGGTTTTAGGAACTAGCGCATCCGGCTCATCTTTAGCGAAAATAGTAGGTGTTTTTTCACAGAGCTTTGCTTGTTGTCCTGATCCAACGCGGGGACAACAAGCTTTCCGGTTGTTGAAAATGTCGCTCGCAGGTTCGGGGTGTTGCCGTGCTATTGGCTGCAAGCTGCTAGCTGGCATGCCCACTGAGCAACGTCATCTGCGGGCCCGGAGAACAGCACGGTTCTATTCTTTGATTGCAGTTGGTAGTCGTACATCGGGTCATAGTACGTCGTCAGAAGCATTGCGATGTAGGCGTGATAGCCGCTGGTATCGTTACGCTGTAAATGTTGTTTATAGCCATCTTCAAATAAGTTGCGCGTCTTTTCCAGATTCTCAGCGCCGAATCTTTTTCTGATACGGTGCAACGCTGAGCGATGGTGTTCGGCAAAGAGTTCACTGCCATTGTGTGCGCCAAATTTGGTCAGATACATTTGATGTAAGTCGGTTATATAATCTTTTTCCGCCACTTCTATGCGGCGCTCGAGTGGTTCTTCCAATAGTACCAGCGGTAGTGTCAGCATCCGCTCTCTCAATGCCAGAGGTATAGACACCCGACCGATTAATTTGCCCTCGTCTTCGAGAAAAATCTGATGTGGCTTGTGCTCGTTGTGCCTGAGCATTGCTACCGCCAGTGAGTTTTCGAAATCTATAGTAGATGGTTGCGGTGTGGTAAGCCCGCCGAAGCTCGAGCCCCTGTGGCCAGCCAGACCTTCCAGGTCGATGTGAGCGGGCAGGTGTTTCAGCAGTCTGGTTTTACCAACACCGGTGCGGCCTCCTAGAAGTACAAACGGCAGACCGGTTGATAGTCTGTCCAGTTGCTCGATCAGAAAGGATCGCATTGCCTTGTAGCCGCCGGGTATCAAGGGGTAATCAGTGCCGTTTTCCGATAGCCACTGCCGGGTAATTCGCGAGCGCAAGCCGCCTCTGAAGCAATACAGAAAACCATCGGGATTGGCGGCAATAAATTCGCGCCAGGCCGACACCCGCGACTGGCGAATTTCAGCGGTGATCAGAGTCAGGCCGAGTTCAATTGCCTTGTCCTGGCCTTGCTCCTTGTAGCGAACACCAATCTGGTGGCGCTGTTCGTCATCCAGTAGCGGTATGTTGACCGCACCGGGAAGCCCGCCACGGCTGAACTCCACGGGGGCTCTGACATCAAGCAATGGTGTGCCGGCAAGGAACAGATCTGTAAGATCGGGAACAGTCTTCAAGGAATATATGGACCTGGCGGATAATCACGATTTCGGGATCATGAGACGAGTGTGCAGCCAGACGACGTTATCGTGCCGTGCGGTAGGCGTTGAATTCCACCCGATAGTGCCACAAACAACGCGTGCTTGTAAGTCGCGGAGCGTCTGTGCAGGATGGCGGTCCGATCACTTAAGGTGACATCGGCTGTGAGTTAGTAAAACCCGTACTGTTGACCGTTAATGTCAATATCCAGCTGATTAATCGTTGCGATGTAGGGTTGGTCATCGTCATTGTTGGTTTGCGGTTCGATGCCGAATTCCAGCGCACCGATAGCGCCGGTTTGCCTGAGGGCTGGAAAAATATTGCCCTCGCCGGTTGCCCATGCCACCCCGTCAGCTGCGAGCAGTCCTTCCAGGTCGTTGAGCGTGAAATCCAGAAATACATTCCAGTCGAGTTCAATAACCCCTTCGTCTGTCAGGTCCATGTTGGTGCTGCCATTGGCTCGTGTCTCGCGACTGTAGACGACCAGTGGTGCCAGATGGGTATTGCCGTGCCAGATGTGATAGGTGTAGTTCCCCAGAACAACGGGGGTATCGGTCAGTCGATGTTGCGAAGGGTTGCGTGTTGATCCGCTCGCATCGTTGGGGCTGAGTGCGCCAACGTGCACCATCATTTCCAGGCTTAGATTGATGAGTTCCGGGTTTTGGTGTCCATCGCCAACAATGTTATTGAGCGTATTGACAAGAGGATTGCCGGCAATATCGGTGCCCAGGCCGGACGCATTGGCCGAGGTATCGTAAAACCAGGATTCAAACATCACATCGCGCTCGGCGCCTGCGACATTGGTTTCATCTATATCTACCTTAATAGTGATGTCGGGCAGATCGGTGGTGAATGCTGGTAATCCGACCAGGCTTGCGATATTTTGCAGGTCCGGATAGCGATACCCGGTGGTTGATTCAAGTTCCGGGTAGGGTCGGTAGGATGTCTCTCCGGTAAGACCGAATTTAGAGCCGACTATAAATTCCGGGTAGGCTTTAATCAGGGTGTTATCGGTTCTGCCGACATCGGTTATGAACTGCGCGGTGCGATTGTTAGCACCGTCTGAATCTGACACACAGATAGAAACAGTTCTGCCTTCCCGATCAAGAATTGCTCCGCTGTTAAAGAAGTTGGCTGAGATTACCGTGCCGGTGGAGTAGCTGATTGCGTCGACGTCAATAATCTCGGGGGTGCCGCTGTTGGCCGGTGTGGCCGTTCCTTCAACCCGGTGACTGCACGACAGGGTGTCGAACCTGGCCGTTTTGGGCGGGCTTTCAACGTTGCCTGCGACATCAGTGGCGCGTGACTTCAGCAGCAAGTTTGTCTGGCGTTCGGAATCGAATTGATAATGCCAGGTGCCAGCGGTGACGGTTGCGGCGACCTGAACCCATTGTGATTGAAAGGTATTGCCGTTCCAGTATTGCTTCGTCGCGGTGTCCACGATCACCAGATCGACAAGGTCCGCGCCGCCGGCGTCGCTGACGGTGCCGCTGAATTCAGCGGGAACCTGCACCGTGCTGCTGGCTTGCGGATACTGCACAGCAGTCACCGGCGCGGTTGTGTCTGGTGGCAACGTGGTGAATGGGATAAACAGAGTTGGCTGTTGCTTGTTACCCGAGGTGTCAAATGCTCTGACTCTAACCGAAAGATTATCCAGCAAGTCGGAATCCAGCGTGTAGTTCCATAGACTGCCTGTCACTTCTGCGCGGACGCTGGCCCACCCGGCTTGCCAGCTAACGCCGTTCCAGTAGTCGCCGACGCTGTCATTGATAATCAGTTCTACGCGGTCGATGGCTATGTTGTCGTCAGCGCTTCCGGCAAAGGTCACCGGGTATGTGTTGAAGCTGTTGCGCTGTGGCTGTGAAATGGTTGTAGTGGGGGCTTCTGTGTCGGCTGCGATCAGTGTGAAAGGCAGGTAACCGGGGCTGATTTGCTTGTTTCCGGCGTGGTCGAAAGCGCGTGAGCGCACTTGAATCTTGCTGGTTTCGGTTGTGTCGAGTTGATACGACCAGCTTCCGTTTACTGAGTCAACCGCAATGTTACTCCAGGCGGATTGAAAAGCGTTGCCGTTCCAGTAGCTGCCTGTGGCGTTGCGAATAATCAATTCGACCCGATCGACCCCGAAGTTGTCTGATGCCAGCCCACTGATTGATACCGGAGATTGCACCTCGGCACGGTTTGATGGCATGGAAATGCTTGAGGCGGGTGCGGTGGTATCGACTGTGATGCCAATGTAGTCGGGGCTGATCTGCTTAGCGCCGGCGCTGTCGAAGGCGCGGGATGTGACCGTCAGTTTTTCGTTGGCGCTGCCGGTATCGAGGATGTAGCTCCAGCGGTCACCGCTAAGTGTTGCGCTGACTCTTGCCCAGGCGGATTGAAACGCGCTGCCGTTCCAGTATTCACCGCCGGTGTTGCGAATTCTCAGCTCAACGCGGTCAATCGGGTTGGAGCCGCTGGTGGTGCCGCTAATGACGGCAGGCGTGCGAACAGAGGCGTTGTGCGCAGGCAGGGTGATTTCAGAGGTAGGGTCAGCGTAGGCGTTGGCGGTGGATAACAGAAGCAAGGTGAGCAGGCTGAATTGTCTGAACCGTCGGTACGCCATATCTGAAATACTCAAAGCCACTTCGAAGCGCGCAGAGAGTACCTGTTTGATTGCGGTGTTACTCAGACGCATGTCATAACCTGATCAAATGTAGTTACCACGTAGTGTGGTTTGTATCACTGAATCACCCTGTACTGACGGTTGTTGCTTTGGTGTCTTGCCGATCCGCTAGCGTTCCAGTCTGGCACCAACAATTTCTTCGGTGATTTTAGTCACGCTCCAGTTGTCGCTGTCCGGGTAGCGTGTAATACCTGCCTGAAACAATTGCATGGCAATCGATGCCGTGAACAGAGGCACGCCCAGTTCCCTGGCCAGGTCCATACTGATGGTTAGATCTTTGTACATTGTCGAGATATGGCTGCCGGTGTCCTCAAATTGACGGTCGATGATATTTTCCAGGGACGTTTTGGTGATGACGCTTCCGGCGCTCGAGGTGTTGAATACCTGTTGCAGTACTTCTGCGTCAACACCGGCTTTGGCCGCAAGCACCGAGGCTTCGAAGGTGGCACTGAAAATTGAACCAATCAGCGATTGCAGGCAGGCCTTCACGGTTTGACCCATTCCGACATCACTTCCAACCCGATGTATTGTGCCACTGACCGCGTCCATGACATCAGCGCATTGGTCGAGCGCCTCCGTGCTTCCAGCTGCCATCAGCGTGAGTGTGCCTCCCTGAGCTCCCGGATAGCCGCCGCTGACAGGTGAGTCAATCAGGTGAATGCCGCTGCCGGATAATCCGTCGGCAATTTCCCGGGCTTCGGATGCGTTAATAGTGGCTGTCAGCAGTATCGCGCTGCCAGCAGCCATGGTGGACATTAGTCCATCGCCGAGTATTACCTGCTTTGCCTCATCCCCGGTCATCACCATGACAAAAACGGCATCAGCGCCGTTTCCCACTTCAGCCGAAGATGCCATCGGCTGTCCGCCCATTGTGGCAAACGCGTCCATACGGTGAGGTAACAGATCACGGCCACAGACAGTAAAGCCTGCTTGGAGGAGGTTTTTCGCCAGGCCGGAACCCATGTTTCCGATACCGATAACGCCAACTTTTTTCACGGTGATCTCCGTTAGACGGGCAAAGCAGATAGAGGAGGTATCAATTCACACTGACGATGAACGGGACTACCAGTTTCGGGGCAGTGACTTGAGGATGTAAAGCCGCTTGTCCCGAACTTCGACATATTGGCCCTTGATCAGTTCGGCCATGACTTTACCGACCATTTCGCGCGATGCGCCAATCATATTGCCGAGGTCCTGATGGGAGTAGCGTTTAGGCAATGAGGTACGACCGCTGTCGTCCGTCACTGATATTTCCATCAGCTTGTCGGCCAGCCGTCGATAAACGTTGTCCAGCGCCAAACTGCGGATGCCTTCCGTTGCATCACGCAAACGTCTGGTCAGCGTGCGGATGATGCTTAATGAGATGCTTGGATTGTTTTGCAGGCAGTTGAGAAAGTTATCCTTGGACACCGAAATAACATTGGTTTTTTCCAGGGTAACCACCGAAGCCGAGCGAGGTTCATCGTCGAGCAGGGAGATATCTCCGATGTAACTGCCAGCTCCCTCTTCGTAGAGCACAAGCTCACGGCCATTAGCGTCGCCAACAAATACCTTGGCTGAACCTGACTCAATAATATAGAGGCATTCTCCGGGCTCGCCCTGTGGCATCATGACGGTATTGCGCTTGAAGGTTATCCGGCGACTTTTCTCAGCGAGTTCATGCAGTGCTTCATCGCCAAGTTCTGCAAAAATCGGAACTAGCCTTAACATCTCCACTATATCTTTCACGGTGACACCCTCCATGAGTCGGTTTGCGGATTGGTGTGGTATTGACTTACTCTCTGATGAATTACAGGTGCTTCCGTGCGTGGTAATTATAATCGGGAGCGACAAGTATAAGCGAACTGCACACCGGTAGCCGGCGCAAATGTGCAAGTGAGTCCGGCTTGGTGAAAAACGCCCGTGTCGCCTGCCAGGAAAACGATTGACACTGAATTGGTATGAAGTTGGTTAGTGTCTTCAAGTGCACTCGACCGTGTCTGCCTGAAAGACATTCGGCGGTATTGTAGAGTAAAAGTCGCCTGAT
>CALKXD010000042.1 GCA_938003855.1 uncultured Granulosicoccaceae bacterium
CAATCATTCAGCGTGTTTCACAACGCAAACCCGGGTTAATTACTGCAATTTTATAAAGTCAGAAAGCGATTTACTATAGAAATAATCACTGCAACCACCGCCTGTATGCCCCAATAAGCACTGAAGATTCATCTCTTAAAAATAACCATTGCGTACAATCGGGACCGCTTAAGCTGTCTTAACAAGCGTTCATAGCGACGGCTTAATACATCAGAACTACCCCTGAAAATCCGTTTCCCCCATTCATTGACCAGTCAGAGCGTTTTATGAGCAACAATTCAACCGCACCAGGCCTGCTACGCCGTCTCGTCGCAATCTTTTACGACCTTCTCCTGCTACTTGGAATTTTATTCGTCTTCAGCGCTATTGCCGTTGGCTTGAATGGCGGCCAGGCGGTTACACACCCGGCATACTATCTGGCACTGGTTATTATCAGCTTTTTATTCTTTGGCTGGTTCTGGACCCATGGCGGTCAGACACTGGGTATGCGCACCTGGCGATTCGAGCTTACTGACATTCAAGGCAACGCCATCGGATGGAGGCAGGCAGCAATTCGCTTTGCAGCAGCGGGGTTCTCACTGCTACCGGCCGGGATCGGTTTACTCTGGATAGTGTTTGATTCCAACAACATGGCCCTGCACGATCGGCTGTCTTCCACACGCATGGTTAAAAAACCAAAGTAAGGCAGGCGACCGCAGTGATGATCCAACCCGGTGTTAGCGGCAAACAGCCCTGCAATACCGGCAACCGCTTAATTTAGCGCCCATCCAGAAACAACTGCTACGGCGTACCACTCAGGCACGCACTCTTTTGCCGACCACATGTAATTACTTAAGAACAACTAGGCGCTTACCTGTGATGGGCAAAATCTCACGCACCTGAATGATCCTCGCGACGCCCTGTTTCTGGATAGGCGCTAATTAATTCTCAACAGCCCGGCCAGCGCTACTAACGCAAAAAGCGTCAGCGGAATGAAAGTACTTACTGCGGGTGACAATCCATTGGCTAGCCCGAGATGGGTAAACAAGCGATTCAGTAGAAAATAGCCAATACCCAGCAGTATACCCACAAACATCTTCTGCCCTACCCCGCCTGCACGCTGCGATGCAAAGACAAAAGGCAGGGAGAGCATCAGCATCACCAGCGTTGACAACGGGTTAGTTATCTTCGTCCACAGAGCGAGTTTGATCGACTTACTGTCAAGTTGGTTGCGCTCGAGATACTCAATCTGACTGTTCAAATTCACCATCGACATAGATTCTGCGGGCACAGATAGCCCTTGCAGTATTTCTGCATTGACCAGGTTCGGCCATACTTCCAGATCTATGAAGCGCGAGTCAACGGAGTCCGGCTTGAAGTCAGTTCGAGTTACTTCCGAAAGATGCCAGTCACCGCCCGCAACCTGCACGGCTTGCCGGGCATGCGTTACTCGATTCAAGTTGCCTTGATCAAACTCATACACATTGACATTAACCAGCGTGGTATCGGGTAAAACGGTTTTAATATTGATAAAGTTCTTGCCCGATTTTGCCCAGTAGCCTGTTTTTGTACTTAGCGATGGACTCCTCGACAGTGACGATAAGCGCATCTCATACGCACGACTTTCACTGACAGGCATAACAAACTCACCGATCATCACCACCATTCCCATCAGCACCAGACCAATCAGCGCTACCGCCCCTGCCATTTGCGTAATCGATATTCCCGCCGAGCGCATCACGGTTAACTCACTGTGTGACGCCAGCGCTCCGAGCCCGAGCAGACTTCCCAGTAACACAGCAGAAGGAAACAACTCATACGCAGAGCCGGGCATTCGCAACACGATATACAATGCCGCAGTCAGCACCGAGTAATTGCCCCGGCCAACGTCGTCCAGTTCGCGAATGAAGCCGAACAGACCGGTCAGAGCCACCAGAACAAACAACACTAACAGCGTATTGAGCAGAACTGTTTTACCGATGTAACGCACTATCAGATTCATCGATCACTCGCTCCTGTTATCGCTGCCGGGCGACCAAAAAACCAATTGAAACCGTAGCGCCGGATAGTCAGAAAGGCGATAAGACAAAAGAACAGCAGATGAACCCACCATAGCCCGACGATTGGCGGGATCGTACCTGCAGCAAGCCACTTTCGACTCAAGACAAGTAAATTGGCGTAAGGCACATAGATAAGGATAGCCAGTGCTATTTTCGAATAACGCCCCTGACGTGGTGAGGAGTGCGACAACGGCACAGCCAGCAGCGCAAGCAGCATTGCCGCAAGCGGTATTGAGATTCGCCACTGAATTTCCGCTGCTGATTGCTGATCACCACTGCGCCAGAGTTCAGTAAAGGTCTTAGCGGAATTCTCCAGCGCTCCGGTCGCGCGCTCATCGTTGGGCAGCCGGATGCCATGGCGTGAAAAACGCGTACGCTGATAGCTGTCTCCACCGGCCTGACCGGTAATGCTGACGCCATCGACGAAAACAATGAACTCGCTGTCGGTGTCTTCATCACGCTGATAAACAGCCGATTCAGCCGTTTCGATCTCGAAAGATCCCTGATCATCAAGATCACGATGCACAAACACCTGCCGGAATTCCTGTTTGTCATCTGACAACGACTCCGTGAACACGACCGCATTGCCACCCAGTATTTCGACAAATCGCCCGGCACTCAACAAACTGGTAACCGACTGATCGGCGGCTCGCTCTGTTATACCCTGCTCATAGCGCGCAGCCCACGGTGAGGCCCAGAACGTCAGCAGTGCGATCAGTACCACGCCAATGAGGCCATTCAGAATCACTGGACGATAAAGCGCTTTTAATCCCGCACCGCAGGCAGCTATCGCCGACATTTCACTGTCCCGATACAGACGCCCGAAGGCGAGCAGCACCCCCAGATACAGACCGAGCGGGATAAGCGTCACCAGCAAATTGATTACTTTCAAACCGACCAGTATGAACAGCACGTCGGCAGCAAGCAGCCCTTCGGTGACCTTTGATAAAATTCGTGCCAGTACATTTGCAATCATGATCACCAGCAGCACAACAGTGACCGCAAACCAGGTTAACGAGATTTCACGGAATATGTAGCGATCAAGAGCATTCAGCATGGCGATGATTTTGTCTCACTCACAGCGCGCGTCACTATAAATTCAAAGTAGGTGCGTGATCATAGCAAACCCAGTAATATTGTTGCTTGCGCGTTGGGAAACTGTCGATGGGCCGACCGGATACAGCCTTCACGCGGCACGACACAGCGACTCAAATCGAATCCCCCACCAGTAGCATGACACCGGCTTCCACACCGCCACAACCGATCGAGAGGACAGACTTTGAAAATCTCTTTGACTAACGCAGATCCTGTAAAGCTAAAAACGAGCTGCCTGGTGCTGCCGATTGGCGATGTGAAAAACTTATCCGGTTGCGCCGGCAGCATTGACAGCGCCAGTGACGGATACATCAGCGACATACTAAAGCTGGGCGATCTGAAATCCAAAGCCGGATCCACACTGCTGCTACACAAGGTGCCGAATGTATCGGCGAAACGAATCCTGTTGGTCAGCAGCGGTGGCACAGCGAGCGTCTCTGCCGGTAACTTCGACCTCATGTCGCAAGCCCAGGCAAGAGCACTGAAACAGACTGGCGTGAAAGACGCGGCGAGTTGCCTGACCGATATCGACGTTGATGATAAATCACTCGGCTGGTCAGCTCAGTCGATCGCCCGGGAAACGGTTGCCAGCCACTATAAATTTGATCAGCACAAAAGCACTAAAGCTGAGCGCAAAGAATACAAGCTCACTTTGCACGCGGCAGATCGCAAACAGAACAAACAAATTGAAACCGGAGCCGCCCGGGGAGTAGCGATTGCCAATGGTATGCAGACTGCCCGTGACCTGGGCAATATGGCCGCGAATGTCTGCACCCCGAGCTATCTGGCGGAGCATGCAAAAACACTGAAAAAGCAACATAGCTCTCTCAAAGTTACCGTGCTCAGTGAAGCGCAGATGGAAAAGCTCAAAATGGGCTCTCTGCTCAGTGTGTCCGCCGGCAGCGTCGAGCCCGCCAAAATGGTGTGCATGGAGTACAAGGGCGGCAAGCCCTCACAAAAACCCATTGTACTTGTCGGCAAAGGCGTTACCTTCGACACCGGTGGTATTTCAATGAAACCATCCGCCGGTATGGACGAGATGAAATTCGACATGTGCGGTGCTGCCAGCGTATTTGGCGTGATGCGAGCAGTGGCTGAACTGGCACTGCCGATCAATGTCGTCGGTGTAGTAGCAGCCGCCGAAAACATGCCCGGTGGCCGCGCCACAAAACCCGGTGATATTGTTACGTCAATGTCGGGCCAGACTATTGAGGTGCTGAACACCGATGCTGAAGGCCGCCTGGTGCTGTGCGATGCACTCACCTACATCGGCAAGTACAAGCCCGATGTGGTTATCGATATTGCCACACTAACCGGTGCGGTAGTTGTCGCACTCGGCCATCACACCACCGGCCTGATGAGCAACGACGACCCGTTAGCCGACGAGCTCTACTCAGCGGGTATTGCCTCTGCCGATAAATGCTGGCGCCTACCACTATGGGATGAATACCAAAAACAGCTCTCAAGTAATTTTGCGGATATCCCGAATATCGGTGGTCGGGCCGGAGGCTCAATCACGGCCGGGTGCTTTTTATCGCGATTTACTAAAGAGTACCGATGGGCACATCTGGATATTGCCGGTGTCGCCTGGCGACAGGGCGGCGCAAAAGGTGCGACTGGCAGGCCGGTTCCGATGCTGATGGAATTCATACTGAATCGCTGCTCGTGATCGGCGCCGGATTGCATTCCAGATGACCAACATTCAGTTTTACATACTGGCCAGCGACAACCTTGAGCAGCGCTGGTCCTACGCCAGGCAATTGCTGGTACAAACGCTGTTACGCGGTAAGTCGGTCCACATTCACACCAGCTGTGCAGCGCATACCCGCTTGCTGATCGACAAACTGCTGCACTCGCTTGGCGACAATGACGAAAAAGTATCGATCGACCACAAAGGCGAACCGGACACCAGCCAGCAGGTTTTGCTGAATCTATCTAATGATGTCCCCCATTTTTTCAGCAGTTTCGAAACCACGCTGGAAGTTATTCATGACGAGGCCAGCACCCGCAAGATGGGACGTGAGCGCTACCGATATTATCAACAGCGTGGTTACCCGTTGCGCCACTATGAAATCCAACCGGAACTGGCACTGGGATAACCGCCAATATCCCTCTATAGTCCTTAAACAGGGCGGAAAACCCGCACAGACAAGAGCCGTTTCGCTGAAAGTGCCGCTACACGCTGCCAGAATACGCTTTTCGAGCACTGCATTCGCTCAGCCGGCACTCCGCTCACTCTCATTCAAACACGTATAGCTACTAGTAAAACTACGATGGATACAACTTATAACCCCGCGGCAATCGAGCAAAGCTGGTACGACTACTGGGAACGCGAAAACCACTTCGTTCCCGAAGGCGACGGCACACCTTATTGCATCATGATCCCGCCACCCAACGTGACCGGCACCTTACATATGGGGCACGCGTTTCAGGACACGGTCATGGATACCCTGATTCGCTATCACCGCATGAAGGGCGACAACACACTTTGGCAACCCGGCACAGACCACGCGGGCATCGCCACGCAAATGCTGGTCGAGCGCCAACTGGCAGCCAAACAGCAGAGCCGCCACGACCTTGGCCGTGAAGCCTTTATAGAAAAAGTCTGGGAATGGAAGGAAGAATCCGGCGGGCACATCACCCGCCAACTGCGTCGCATGGGGGCCTCACCGGACTGGAATCGTGAGCG
This sequence comes from uncultured Granulosicoccaceae bacterium, assembly GCA_938003855.1. Lineage (GTDB taxonomy): Bacteria > Pseudomonadota > Gammaproteobacteria > Granulosicoccales > Granulosicoccaceae. Next base: position 5,824 of record CALKXD010000042.1, read on the forward strand.
CTTCACGATGGACGAAGGCTTGTCGCACGCGGTGCGGGAAGTTTTCGTGTCACTGTACGACGAGGGCCTGATCTATCGTGGCAAGCGCCTGGTCAACTGGGACCCGGTGCTGCATACGGCACTGTCTGATCTGGAAGTACTCAGCGAAGAAGAAAACGGCCACCTCTGGCACTTGCGCTATCCGCTCAGTGATGGCAGTGGACATTTAGTGGTTGCCACCACCCGACCGGAAACCATGCTGGGTGATACCGCCGTTGCTGTCCACCCGGAAGATGAGCGCTACAACGGGCTGATTGGCAAAACCATCACGCTGCCACTGGTTGGGCGCGAGATTCCGATAATCGCTGATGATTACGTTGATCCCGAGTTTGGTTCAGGCTGTGTAAAAATCACCCCGGCACACGATTTCAACGATTACGCCATGGGCCAGCGGCACAACCTCGACGTCATCAATATCCTGACCGACAACGCCGAGATTAACGACAACGGACCCGAGCAGTATCGAGGCATGGATCGCTACGTTGCACGCGGTCAGATCATCAAGGATTTAACCGATCAAAATTTAATCGAGAGAATCGACGATCACAAACTGATGGTGCCACGCGGCGATCGCTCCAACTCAGTCGTTGAGCCCTACCTGACCGATCAATGGTATGTCGATCTGACCCGCGAGACTCTGGATGACGGTCGACCCGGTGGTAAGACAGCGATCACTCTGCCTTCCATCGAAGCGGTGCGCGGCGGCGATATCAAATTTGTCCCGGAGAACTGGTCTAAGACCTACTATCAATGGCTGGAGAATATTGAAGACTGGTGCATCAGTCGTCAGATCTGGTGGGGCCATCGCATACCCGCCTGGTATGACAACGATGGCAATATTTTTGTCGCGCAAACCGAAGCCGAAGTACGGGAAAAATATTCACTGGCACCCGACTACCCGCTGCGACAGGACGACGATGTCCTCGACACCTGGTTTTCATCGGGTTTGTGGCCATTTTCAACCCTGGGGTGGCCAGAAAAAACTGACGCACTGAATACCTGGTACCCGACCAGTGTACTAGTCACGGGCTTTGATATTATTTTCTTCTGGGTCGCCCGGATGATCATGTTCGGGGTTAAGTTCATGGAGGGTCAGGTGCCGTTTCGTGAAGTCTATATTCACGGACTGGTAAGAGACGCAAACGGTCAGAAAATGTCTAAATCCAAAGGCAATGTTCTTGACCCCCTCGACATCATCGACGGCATCGATCTGGAAAGCCTGGTCGAAAAACGCACCGGCAATATGATGCAGGCGCACCTGGCAGAAAAAATTGAAAAGCAGACTCGCAAGGAATTCGCCGGCGGTATTGATGGCTATGGCACTGACGCGGTGCGGTTTACCTTTGCCATTCTTGCGTCCACCGGACGCGATATACGTTTTGATTTAAAGCGTGTTGAAGGCTACCGGAACTTTTGCAATAAGCTCTGGAATGCCACTCGCTATGTACTGATGAACGCAGATGATCTGCCGAGTGAAGGCAAGGTTGAACTAACACTGACCGACAAGTGGATTATTTCAAAGCTGCAGGTACTGGAGCAGAATGTCACCGATCACCTCGATCACTACCGCCTCGATCTGGCCGCACAGGATATCTATGAGTTTGCCTGGAACGAGTACTGCGACTGGTATCTTGAACTGGCAAAGCCAGTACTGAACGGCAACGCCAGTGACGCACAACAACTCGGTACCCGCCAGACGCTTGTACGCGTGCTGGAAGTGCTGCTGCGGTTAAGCCATCCAATCATGCCGTACATCACCGAGGAATTGTGGCAGAAGGTCGCACCCAAAGCCGGAATCTCCGGCGACACGATCATGCGACAGCCCTGGCCTGTAGCGCAGCCGGAAAAAATTGATCAGCAGGCGGTTGCCGAAATCGACTGGGTTAAAACTTTTATTCTGGGTATCAGGCGCATACGCGCAGAGATGGACATTGCACCGGGGAAGCCATTGCCTGTGCTGTGTGAAAACGCATCGGCCGACAACATAGCGCGAATTGATTCCCACGCCCCGCTGCTCAGCGCACTGGCAAAAACTTCTGAAATAAGAGTACTTACCAGCGACGAAACTGCACCGGAATCAGCCACCGCATTAGTCGGCGATATGCGCTTACTTATTCCGCTGGCGGGACTCATCGACAAAGATGCCGAGTTGGCGCGCTTGATCCGCGAAAGAGACAAGCTCACCAAGGAGAAGGGCCGACTGGAAGGCAAACTGGGAAATGACAGCTTTGTCGCCAAAGCGCCAGCTGCAGTGGTTGACAAGGAAAAAGAAAAGCTTGCCGACGTGATCACAGCGTTTACCCAGTTGGAGCTGCAAATCAAGCGCATTGAAGCGCTGTAAGTTTGATAAGAGGTTTATACCGCCCGAATGCGATAACGCGTTCGGGCTGTGCAAAATCCCGCCTGACTGACACGGCATGAGACCATGCTGACCCATCTGATTTCAATTTAACCGCAAGGCCCCGATCTAGATCAGCCAGCAGGCTACCTACTCTGCCAGCGGGATTTCAGTCGTCAGCAATTGTCTGCTTCAGGCCAGCTCAACTTCGGCGAGCTCGGCAGATTGTGCGACTTCTGTCTCCTGCGGTTTATCGACACCCGGCTTTTTAACGGGTGGCGCTAGTGCTGTGTCAGCCAGGGCTTCAGCAGAATTACCTTGTTCTATAACCTTTTCACCAACAGCCTTAGCCGTTGTTGCCGTCAGGTACTGATTCAACGGTATAACCAGTGCGCAGTTATCGCGGCCGTCACTTCGCGCTCTTGCACTGGCAGCACGACACTGACCCAGCACAGACTCCTGAGCCATCAGAATACCGTCATCACCGTACTCTAGATTCAACACAGCCGCATGTGACACCAGGCTCACGTTGTCGAGAAATTTAAGCATCTGAGGGGTGACTTGCAAGAGTTTACGGGTCAGCACCAGGGCATCCTGAATCCCCCGCGTGGCAAGCACAAATATAAACTGGCCATCACCCGCATAAGCAATTGAGTCCGCCTTCCGATAAAGCTTATGAAAACTATCTGACACCAGCTTCAGCATGGGCTCACTGTCGCCGAGACAGAGTCGATCACCGGTAACCCCGGATAACTGTATGTCCATCAATAAAGCAAAATGCTTCAGTCCCAAAGCGGCACAGGGTTGCTGTAACATTGCGCTCACCGGACCCGTTGCTGCCGGCACTTCGCAGGCCGCTTCAGCGGGCAACGGCTTTCGCGTTACGACAGGCGACCGGGTATCTGCTGCAACACTCTGAATGGCTGCAACCTCAGGCACAGCGCTGCAGCTCACCGCGCTGTTGAGGTTCTCCACCGCCTTCGGCAGAGGAGAAAAAGTAACCAGGGTGGTAGGCTCGGACAATATAGCAGCGGCAATTTTTCGCGCCCGAAAACTGACCGGTAAAGCGTCTTTACCAATGACTTTAAACAGTGCCGAACAAGCGTTTCCTGCATCCGCTTTAACCACAGTTCTGGAGACAGTCCGGTCGAAGCGGCTACCTGTCAGAGCACCGGACCTCTGCTCATCCAACAGCGCTTCAGCCTCTGCATTAAGACCTAGAACAATACCCTCTGCACTGAGCAGCAACGCAGGATTGTCGGTTAAATCCAGTACTTGCGAGACCAGTGGATCGTTGACTTCGACGGACGTTGGCCGCGATTTAACCAAGGCGTCAATTCGAGCAAACAGAAGCTCTGTGGATTCGTTTTTGTAAAAGCAGGCAGTCGCACCGACCGCTAGAGAGCGCTTGATAATGGCATCGGAATATTTACTGGTCACCACTGCACACACCGGCTTTGTCGGCAGTAGCTCGTCATCGCAGGACTGCAGATAGCGGCAGAACTCTTCGCCACTTTCACCGCGTAGAAAAAAATCGGTTATGACTATATCAAACGGTTCCTTGGTCACCGCAACCTTGCCTTCCTTAATGGTTGACGCCACTGTCACCCGGTAACCGTTAGACTCCATGATATTTCTTAAAGAGAGGCACACTGACGGGGTATCGTCGAGCAGCAAAGCGCACCGAGTACGGCCATTTGCCTGCGGCACAGTGTCTGCCTCCACCGCACTGGCAGGCATGCTGTCCGCCGGACGCACAGATTGAGGTGGTGGAAAGGCCGGGGCGAGACGCTCAATCAGGTCAGTCGCCTGCTGATAATCCTGCCACAGCAACGTACGGGTTTTCGGCCGGCGTTTAACCAATGTATCGACATCCTGGTTAGGCTGCTGGCTCAGTATGATGAGCGGCAAATCCTGATGATCAGGTGACCCAAGCATGCCAAGTAAATCGGTCACCATGCCAAGCTTGCCATCGGGCCAGCCTAGCAATACACAGCGAAAATCCCGATCAAAGGTTTGAAATCGCTCTGTCAAAACGGTGCACGCATCCGCCGGGTCAGAAAAACACTCGGCCGGGTAGTTGTGCTTGTCGGAGAAATTCTTTAGCACATGCAACATCGCTGTCGACGTATCGACAACTAAAATCGGAGAATATTCGATTATGTCAGACATAGTAAATACTTCATTTCTGCGTTTATTGTTTTTCTGGTTTGATCCGATGATCAAATTCGCCCCGTTACCAGCAGCGCTACTATGAGTATAGACGTTGATCGGGAAGTGTCAGATTTTTGATACCTAACCGGGAATACCTTGCCGTTTTTTTGCGTAACGGGAATTATTCAGCGCTCTGCGACATCGGCAGAACCAGTAGTCAACCACTCTATTGCGGCTGATCTCCGTTGGCAAAGACGATAATAATCCGCTGCATAGCCTCGCACTCCGTCGCGTTTTGCGTCCGGGCAATTAGCGCGTAAGCTCATCCAGCGTGACCAGGTACTTCATGGCGTATTCCCGGCTATCACCACACATCTCCGTGCCCGGTTGCAGAGCGGCACAGAAAGGCGGGCGGCGATCATCCCCAAACAGCTTGCAGCGCTCAGCGGAATCGAGATGCACACAGCGCATTCCAGCAGGCTTGCCTTGCGGCATACCGTAAAAGGGGGTTTGGATCGAGGGTGCAGTGCAGCATGCGCCACAATTGGAGCGGCAATCCATAGAGCCGCTACATCAAGCCGTGAAAAGGCTGTACAACGACAGTGTCACCCACGGCCACGCCGGCACATTCTGCCGGAATCACGATCAGGCAATTTGCCATAGCCATGGATGTCAGCCGTCCCGCGCCCTGCTTGCCAGTCACCTGTACGGTTACGACACCGTCCGGGCCGGTGCTGACAACGCCACGCTGGTACTCTACCCGACCGGGTGATTTCCTCAGTGCTGACTCACTACGCGCAGTGAATTGCATGGGCGCGGTATCAGTACAGCCCATCATGCGTTTTATTGACGGCTGAACAAATTCGTAGAACGTCACCATCACAGCAACCGGATTGCCCGGTAGGCCGAAAAAATGCGCATCGCCGACCTTGCCGTAAGCCAGCGGCCGACCGGGTCGCATTGCCAGCTTCCAGAAGGTCACTTCACCAAGCTCGGCCAGGGTTGCACTGACAAAGTCGGCCTGGCCCGCAGACACACCACCGGAGGAAATAACCACATCCGCCTGTGCTGATGCATCAAGAAACGCCTGACGGGTGGCCTCGGCGGTATCTGCGACAACGCCCAGATCAATAAGCGTGACACCCAATCGCCTTAGCATCGCAAACAGGGTGTGGCGATTACTGTCGAACAATTCACCGGGTCCGAGCGATTGCCCCGCATGCGACTCCAGCGCACGCAATTCATCACCGGTACTGAAAAAAGCCACTTTTAATTTTCTGTAGACAGAGACCTGATCCACTCCCAGCGATGCAAGCAAGCCGATGTGAGCAGGGGTCAGCAACGTGCCTTGCTCTATAACCGTCTCGCCAGCTTTGATGTCTTCTCCCGCCTGACGCACATTTCGTCCCGGTGGTGTTTCGCCGTCGATCAGTACTTGCGGATACTGCCCACCTTGCTGAGTGCTGATGTTTTGCACATGCTCTTGAATAATGACAGTATCAGTGCCCGCCGGCATCATTCCACCAGTCATAATTCTGACCGCCTCACCCGGCTTCACGTCGACATCAAGCGGTGTTCCAGCCCAAGCTGTACCGAGCACATTGAGCGTGGCCTCGCCCTGCTGTGGAAAGTCATCGCTCCTCACAGCATAGCCATCCATCGCGCTGTTGGTATACGACGGCACATCTATAGGCGAGCTTACGTCTGTCGACAAAACTCGATCCAGTGATTCCCGCACACCAAGCCGCTCTGTTTCAGAGAGCGGACTTATCCGGGCGGCAAGCCGTTCGAGCGCAATACCCACCGGCAACAGCGCCGGCTCCTGGTCGTCTTCACAGGAAGGTTGTTTTTCAATCGGCATTGGTATCAGCGCCCGGCCAGAAGAGACTCGGCCGTCAGCCTTTCCTCTTCGGTGTTGATGTTAGTAAAGCTACCTGCGTACTCGCTACAGTCAAGGGTCCGCAGCGAATGCTGGTCAAACCAACGATCAATTTTACGCTCGCCGCTCCCTAGATATTCCCGCAGGCTCGCTAATAAATCTGTTTTAATCAAGCTGAACACTGGATGGGTTCGCTGCCCATCACTAGCCAGACCGATGTCGGCACCACTGCCTGCGAGTTGCTGCCACATGAACGGCAGTAAGGCTGACGACTGCATAGGTGAGTCACAGGGACAGGTATATATCCACGGTGTGGTCGCATTCGCCATGCCCGCTTCAACACCTGCCAGCGGCCCTTGATATCCATCGATACTGTCGGCAATGACGCTGACACCGTATTTTTCGTAAGCCTCAGTATTGCGGTTGGCATTTACAATGATACGACTGACGTTCGGTCGCAATGCGTCGATAACCCAGGACACCAACTCGCGACCATCGAGTTCGACCAATCCTTTATCAACACCTTGCATTCGGCGCCCCATACCACCCGCCAGAATGACGCCGGTAACCTGATCACTGCCCTCCATATTTTTTCTACCTGTTTGTTGTGACGCGGCCTACCGGTCGGCTGATTCCGCAGCTTGTGAAAAGTAATCCTGCAAAAAGGACTCAAAGCTGCAATCGTCGGATTGCTCAATTTGCTGCTGTTTTTTCAACGACTCAATGGCATCCTGCTCAAACCGTTGACGCACGTCGGGCGACAGCGGTTGATCAGCAACACTGTCGCGGTGTTCCTGAGACTTACGCATCGCAAATGAAAAGAAGTCTTCGTCATTGTCTTGCAACTCCTTCAGCATTTGCCCCGACGGCGTTTTTGCCGGGTCATATATCTTCGCAAGCTGCTGGCTCAGGGAGTTGCAGTAAAGTTTAGGCTTACCGGATTCATCCAGTAGATCGCACATCTCACCGACGACATCAAGTATCTCACCGCCCCACTGACGCAGCGATACCTGCTCACCCGCACGACTTAAGGTCAGGTCCGGATCCCTGCCGCGATGCGCCACAGCCAGCAAATTGTCTTTTATCTCTTTTTGCTCAGCAGGTGTAATCGGCGGGCTGTCGCACAGCATGCAAAACAGCATAAAAGACTCTACAAACCGGAGTTGCTCATCGTTGATACCGAGCGGGTCATAGACATTGACATCAAGCGAACGCAGTTCCACATATCTTACGCCTCGACGTCCTAACGCCAGTGACGGCATTTCCATCGGTTCGGCTATCTGCTTGGGACGTATAGAGCTGTAATACTCATTTTCAATTTGCAACAAATTGGTATTAAGTTGCTGATACTCGGAGTCTGCATCGAGCAATCCGAGCTTCGAATATCGTGAGGACTGAGTTGAAATAGCCTTTTGTAAAAAACCGACATAGGCTTCAAGACTGTTGTAATCGGCGGTAATGGATTCAGATTCTTCGCGGTTATTCTGGTAGCCGATATCACCCATGCGCAATGATGTAGCGTAAGGCTCATATAGGGTATTTCTGCCAAGCTTGAGCATCCGCTCCGGCGCTGAACTGCTGCCGAAAAAGGTGCCGCAAACCGCCGGTGAAGCCCCGAACAGATACGGAATCAACCAACCAAAGCGCAGAATATTCCGCACTAGAGAAAAATACTGAGCAGAAACAAATTCACTGTCGACGCTGGATTTCCCGTCGACCTCAGCCATCAGCTGCCAAAAGGAATCCGGGTACGAATAATTGTAATGCACGCCTGCAATTGCCTGCATTTTCCGACCATAACGCAGTCCAAGCCCACGACGGTAGATGTTCTTCATTCGCGCTACGTTCGATGTGCCGTAGCGGCCTATCGGCACATCGCAGTCCACTTTCAGGCCGCAGGGCATACTAGTCGCCCACAGAAATTCCCCGGGTGGCAGCTTGGAATAGACAAAGTTCTGCGTCTCTGCCAGGCAGGCCAGCGTAGTCGCCATATCTTCAAATGGCGGCGTGACAATCTCAAGCAGTGCTTCGGAAAAGTCAGTGGTGATAGACGGGTGCGTTAACGCAGAGCCAAGGGCCGATGGATGATCCAACGTGGACAAAGTACCGTCCGACGCGACACGCAGGCACTCTTTTTCGACGCCCACCATGCGACCCTTCAGCGGTCTGGAGCTGCATTTCTTATACACCATCTCAAGCCGGTGACGTGCAGTTGTATACAAAATTTGTTCTCCATCCCGCAGTGCAGGTTTGGCCGGGCAAATCAAAACGGTACTACGGTCGCGTTCGGTTGTTGCTCAAATGGAATGACACTTCCCGTATAACTCCACCGGGGCAGTTTTGTACCGACCGCTGTAACGCTGCCGGTTCGAATCGATGCAGGATTGTCGCTTTCAACAATCTGCGTGTACAACACACTAATTTAGTGTGATTAGCAACACCTCTGAGCAGTATTATACTGGGCACATTGTAAATAGTATCAAGGCTACTCAGCACGTGACACCGAAATGACCACCAACACGACCGCCTCCCCTGTCCGCCTGCATCATCAATCCAGTGGCCAGTCCGGGGACGATGCAGTACACGTAGTGATACTTCACGGCTTGTTTGGTGACGGAGAAAACTGGCGCACTCAGGCCGACAGACTCTCTGATCGCTTTTGTGTTCACCTGATGGATCTTAGAAACCACGGTGCCTCGCCGCACACCGTGACCATGGATTATCACGCTATGGCGGCAGACGTGGCCTTTACCTGCCAGTCCATCGGTGTCGATTCGATACATCTGATTGGCCATTCGATGGGTGGCAAAACCGCCATGCAAATCGCCATGAATACACCGCAACTGCTGCAGAGCCTTACTGTCGTGGATATCGCACCGCGACAATACCCACACCATCATCAGGGTATTCTGAAGGGCCTGCATCAACTGCAGGCGGATCCGATCACCTCCCGGCGGACCGCGGACGAGCGACTCGCCCCCTTCGTCGAAAACGCCGGCATCAGGGCTTTTTTGCTTAAAAACCTTCGCCGCGACGACAACGGTCATTACCGTTTACGGATAAATCTCGAGACCATATCAGCACATTACAATGATATTGCCGCCGCCGTTGTCAGCGCGGAGCCGTTCGAAAAACCAACGCTCTTTATTAAAGGTGAAAACTCAGATTACCTCAGCGCCAGCGATCAACCGCTGGTACAGGCGCTGTTCCCGGCCGCCAAACTGAAAACCATTGGTGGTGCCGGCCACTGGCCGCACAGTGAAAAGCCGGATGTTGTACACAAGATCCTCAACGACTTCCTCGGCTGAGCCAATCGGGTACGCAAACGCCGGCACGAGGGGATTTCGGCTTACAGCGTGCCCCGCCGCAGGGGCTGTTTCCGGATACAGTGGCGTGGTGTCTGATCGACTATGCGCCTGCAAGGAAGGTAACGCGCTAAGGCACGCCAGTCGGCGACACAGAAATCAACACCGATCGACCTTTGTTTTAGTTACTGGCGAGCCGCCACCGATAGTACCGACAGCGCTTGCCGGTGCAAGTCTTCGGTTGCGGCGGCGATAACCTGCCCTCCCGCAATCGCGGACTCTCCGCACCAGTTGCTGACTACTCCGCCTGCACCTTCCACGATCGGAATCAGTGCCTGAATATCGTAGGGCTGAAGATCGGCCTCCACGACCAGATCGACAAAGCCGCTGGCGAGCATGCAATAAGCATAACAATCGCCACCAAAGCGGCTCATTCGAAGCCGCCCCGCCAGCGCCTGATGGGCCTCCTGTTCAGCGCAATGCTGAAACATGTCCGGGCTGGTAGTCATCATAACGGCCTCACTCAGATTATGACACTGGCGGGTCTTCAGTACTCGCTGGCCGCCATCATGCATGCACACGGCCTGCATTCGATTGCCCACGTAACGTTCCTTCATAAACGGTTGATTCATCACTCCCAGAACAACGTCGTGTCCGTTAAACAGCGCGATTAGTGTTCCCCAAAGCGGCAGACCACTGATGAATGCACGGGTACCATCGATCGGATCGAGCACCCAGGTCAGGCCCGAGGGCCCCGCTTCAAGGCCATGTTCTTCGCCGAAGATACCGTGATCAGGGTAGCGACTGCTGATGAGGTCGCGCATGGCAGTTTCGGATGCCTTATCAGCCACCGTGACTGGATCGAACAGCGCACCGGGCGCTTTATCATCGACCGGAATTGCCCGGCGGAAATACGGCTCGATAGCGATGCCGGCGACTTCGGCCAACTCTCCGGCAAATTGCGTTAGCTCAACTAACGCGGCACTATCCAACTCTACAGGGGTCTGAGACAGCAGTGAATCGATCATGACAGGATTCGCAGGGGGGACCGGCATATTATGCACAGCGCTCGGATCAAGAACCACTGCTTGCAAATCAAAGCCTCTCTGTCTCACAATCGCCTACACTTAACGTGAAGCATTAGGCTTTTTACTAAAGAATTATCCGGAAATCCATGTCTGCTCCACGTCTTATAAGCCTGCTTGCTGTGCTGCTAGCCATTGGCTCAATGTTGTTTGCCGTCGGCTACCTGCAAATGGTCGAGCATCTTGAACCCTGCCCACTGTGCATTCTCGATCGGGTAGTCGTGATTGCACTGGGCGTCTGCTTTTTGCTCGCGCTGTTGCACCACCCGGCCATCACCGGCAGACGAATCTACTCTGTTATTGCCGGGTTGCTGGCTTTGACTGGCATTGGTATCTGCGCACGACACATCTGGCTGCAAAACCTGCCCGCTGACCAGGTTCCGGAATGCGGCGCTGGCTTCTGGTTTATGCTCGACACCATGCCGATTGCCCGCTTTTTGGACACTATCCTGAACGGATCCGGCGAATGCGCAGATATCCAGTGGACGCTGTTTGGCTTCAGTTTGCCAGAGTTGACGCTCGGTATTTTTGTGGTCTTTCTGCTGATGGCAATTGCGTTGTTTTTCGCCAAAGGGCAACAGGAATTCCACTCGCGTTGATACACTGGTAGTATCGACCACGCACCTCTTTACTTTTTTGCCCGTATGGATCAGCAACCGACCACACCATTCGTTTGTAATATACCGCTGTATATCAGGCCTTATGACCGGGCGAGGTAACACAATGGATGGATATGTATCCCTAACAGAGAGCAAATCTTTTGGCTGACTCACTTAGAGACCAATTGATTGCAGCCGGTTATCAGGCTCCCAAAAAGGAAGCACCGAAAAAACCGTCTGGAAAAAAATCAAACAATAGAAATTCCAAGGCAGGCGGCAAGGATGCCGGGTCAAACCATCGCGGCGGTAAAAGGCCGAACACCAACCGCAGCCAGCCAACCGGTGCCGGTGCCCGGAAAAATGCACCAAAGCCTCAAGCTGGCAAACGCAGCAAGCCAGCGCAGAAAAACAGTGACCCTGAGGCAATTGAAGCTCGTAAAAAGCTGAAAGCCCAGATCAAGGTGTTGATCGACGAAAACAAGGCTGATGCCTGGAAAGGCGAAATTGTCTATCGTTACCTGGTTGATAATCGTATCAGGGAGCTTTACGTCACTGAGGAAATCCACAAGAAACTGGCTGACCGTGAACTGTCGGTCACCCGCTTGAATGGCGACACTTTCCTGGTCCCAAGAGAGGTGGCATTGAACATTGTGAAGATCAACCCGCAATGGAGCGTGTTCAACCTGGAGCTAAACGAGGCAACCGCGGTTGCAGCAGATGACACCGATAAAGAGTACGCCGAGTTTCAGGTTCCTGACGACCTGAAGTGGTAAGCAATGCCACTGGAGACATTCCTGTGGCACGACTACGAAACGTTCGGTCGCGACCCCGGCCGGGAACGCCCCGTACAATTCGCCGCGATTCGCACAGACCAGAATCTGCAACAGATCGACGACGGTGTGATGCTCTATTGTCGTCAGTCAAAGGACTATCTGCCGGACCCTGAATCCTGCCTTGTACACGGTGTACTTCCGCAAACGGCTAATGAAAAAGGGTTGAGCGAATTGCAATTCGCCACCCGGATTCATACCATGATGGCCACTCCGGGCACCTGCACCGTCGGCTACAACAGCATCCGCTTTGACGACGAATTCAGCCGACAGTTGTTCTTCAGAAATTTGTTCGATCCCTATGCACGTGAATGGCAGAACGGCAATTCGCGATGGGACCTCATCGACATCATGCGCCTGGCACGCGCGCTCAGGCCGGAGGGCATCGCATGGCCAGTAAATGCCGATGGCACAGCCAGCAACAAACTCGAACTCCTGACCGCGGCTAATGGCATATCACACGGCGATGCACATGACGCGCTGGCCGATGTCCAGGCGACCATCGAAATCGCCAAACTGCTGAAACAGGCACAGCCAAAACTGTATCACTATGCACTCAGCAACAAATCTAAAGCGGCCGTGCAAAGCCAGCTTAACCTGATTAAACGCAAGCCGGTCCTGCATGTTTCCGGAATGTACCCGGCCACCCTGGGACACCTGTCAGTTGTGATGCCGCTCTGCCCTCACCCGACCAATGGCAACGGCATATTAGTGTACGACCTCAGAGTCAGCCCGGAACAACTAATCGATCTACCTCGCGAAACTATCGCTGAGCGTATCTTCACCCGAAGCGCTGATCTGCCTGCAGGCACCAGCCGTATTGCCGTAAAAACCGTACACATTAACCGTTGCCCGGTACTGGCACCCGTGACAACCCTGACGGATGAAAACAGCCAGCGTCTGCAGATCGATCTAGAACAGGCAAGCCGATATCGGCAACAGATTCTCAACAACCCGACGATCATTGACAAACTGCAATGGGTATTTTCCGGGCACAATCATCCTCAGCAGCAGGATCCCGATCTAACTCTTTACTCCGGCAGTTTTGCAAGCGACTCAGACCGCAGGCAGATGCAGGCCATACATGCGGAGCACTCAGCACACGGGACCATTCAAGCCAAAGATAGCTTTACGGACTCGCGGTTTTCCGAGTTACTGTTTCGATTGCGCGCGCGCAACACGCCGGTGCAGTTCAACACCTCTGAGCAACAGCGATGGCAACAGTTTTGTCATAGCCGCGTACATCTTGGCCAGGAAGGATTCCGCTCTATTGCTCAGTATGAAGAAACTTTACGGCGGCTCGAAAGTGACACGTCCAGTCCGGCATCAGCCGAGTTGATCAATGCACTTCGTCAGTACGGCAAAGACGTTGCCGATTTCTCGGCCAGACAAACCGGCCTCTAGCCTCACCGGGCCTTGAGGATTCGTCCTTCCCCGCACAGAGCCTGTAGTGTCGCAGCACTCGATAAGTACAGCGATTCAGGCCAGCCCAAATGTGCGCCAAAACCGGTAAAGCAGGTTTGTTGTGGCAGGTTCTTTTGCCGGTAATTCTTTACCCACTGCCAAACACGACGCTGTAGCAATGTTGTTAAACAGGTATCCACTGTCAGGCCTCCGATAGACAGTTTGCGCCTCATCGTTAACGTACACGCCACTCATCTGAAGCCACACCAGGCGCTGCCTGGTACCACACGGCCAATTAGAGCACTACCGGACAGCAGTATACCTGACAAGCCCGACCAACCATCATGCGCTCACTTCCTGCCCAAAAATATTTCACTGACAGCACCTTGCAGCACACTCGCCAATCACGGCTTGAATCCGATCACAGCCTGTCAATAACGGCTAGTATTCCGGCAATTTTTTTTGTACCGTCAGTGGTCGGTCCTGCCACCCGTTAGTCAAAACGAGTAACAGCTCACAAGACGACAAGGTTGTCTCGCAGCGGGTAACATGGACACACGGGAATATTGTTACAAAAGAAAGCTATGTAAACACGCTTATGAAACATACCTCTCAAATCGTATTGTTCCAGTCGCCACCGGAACCCTGCAGTTACCTTGAGCACCATACGGCGAGGAACATTTACGCTGATCCATTCCGGCCACCGACAATGGATATGTACAATCTATTGATTCAAAAAGGCTTCAGGCGATCCGGCCATCACATCTATCGTCCGCATTGCGAAGCCTGCGATAAATGCGTTTCAATTCGAATTCCCGTTGACTCTTTTAAACCCAGACGTGCACAACAACGAAGCTTCCGCAGCAATCAGGACCTGACCACCCGCATCGAGCCGGCGCGCTACACCGACGAGAGTTTTCTTCTGTATGAAAAGTATCTGGGGTACCGGCACAGGGATGCAGGAATGGACAATCCCAAACGAGAGGATTTTGAACGTTTCCTCATCAGTGACTGGTGCGACACGCTGTTTATTGAGCTTCGACTCAACGACAAACTGGTTTGCGTCGCCGTCACTGACGAGTTAAGTACCGGGCTATCTGCCGTCTATACTTTTTTTGACCCGGACTTACCCAGACGAAGCCTGGGCACCGTTGCTATAATGTTTCAGATAGAACTGGCACGGCAACGGCAACTGCCTTATATCTATCTAGGGTACTGGATTGATGAAAGCGAAAAAATGATGTACAAGTCGACGTTCAAACCGCAACAGCGCTATATTGCGGACGCCTGGATAGGTGCCTGACGCAGACCCGTAACGAGCAATATCAAATCTCTATAGATAATGCAAACTAGCGGATCTTTTGCGTAAAATCGACCACATACGCACCACTGTCTTTAGGTTGCGAATTCTGGATGTCAACCAGTCGATCAATATACTTTTTATAGAATACGGCTTCACCGGATTCTTCACTCAGCTTCTGAAACAGCGCCTCCGCGTCTGTCCACATGCCGCGACGATAAAACTGCATGGCCTTGCGATGCATTTGCAACTGCCTATGCGTATTCGGTAACGCTTCCTGTTCATGGCATACGGGCTGAAAAATTCGAACAAATCGCTGCCGTCCCTTAACGTGCACGGTATCAAGCTCGCGAAACAAAAACTCCGGTACGCTTTCTGTCGCAGCATCATTCACAATTAACGGCAGGTCATAATACCCTGTGCAACGCTGAAGCCGGTCTGCGGTATTTACCGCATCACCAACCACGGTATAGGTCATCCGATACTCAGACCCCAGATGCCCGACATTCGCATTACCGGTAGACACACCGATGCCAACGTCAATCGCCGGTAGCCTCTCTTGCTGCAGTTGCTCCGACAGTTTCTCCACCGCGATAAGAATCTTACGCGACGCAATAAGCGCATCTGCCGCATGGCTGTCACTTGGGGCCGGCGCGCCCCAGAACGCCATCACGCTGTCTCCCATATACTTATCAATTGTACCGCCGTTCTCAACCACCACCTGACTGACGACAGAAAAGTATCGATTCAGCCAGCGCGACAGGGTTTCCGGATCAAGCCTTTCCGAGATTGCGGTAAACCGCTTGATATCGCAAAACAGGATGGTCATTTCGCGGGAATCACCCGTCACACCGATTTCATCGGGGTGTTGCATGTAGTGATCAACAAGTTGGTCTGGCACATAATGCTGCAGAAAACGACTAACGCGCCTCTGCCGGTAGGAAATCATTAACCAATGCGCAATTAAATAGGCCACATAGATTGCGGCGACACACGTCATAAGGTCAGCTAGATGGCTCACATCAAATGCCCCGGTTATCAGGCGATGCGACACCAGCAGTAACGTGACAACCACCAGCATGGCAAGCGTTGCAGCAGGCACAGCAAACCCGGGCAATGCAAAGCACACCAGCAGCAATACGATTTGTGCAATAAGCGCGTCCGGCCACACGGTTGACATGAACTCAAACCGGTCAGGATAAAACCCGTAGGATATCGCAATTGTGCCGTCCGATATCGCTCCCGCGGCGAGTTCCGGCGACAGTGGTACAGCGCTGTCGAAACGTAAGCCAAACACGTTCGACAGTCCGGCCAGCGCCAGCAACAATGCGGCCGCCGGAAGAAAGCCAAATGGCCAGCTGCGCGCAAGATTTTTCCGCAAATTGGCCAAAATCAGTTGTGCTCCCCGGCACGCTTGCAGTATTTCATGATTATTTGAGCCGGGTAATCTCTGACCTGGCCGGATTCTGAAACTTGTCGCTTCGACGGCCGGGCTGTACATGACACGGCAATATTTTGTCTATCGATGATGGCCGAAAGAACAATACAACAAACCACGCAATTGCTACTCAAAGTAAATGTAGTTGCAATTGGCATGCAAACCCTGCCCATCGATGACCAATCCGTCATGCGTTTGCGACATTGACCATCGCAGTAACGGCTTCACCTGCCATCTATGGTGTCTGAATCAGGTGGTTTCCCCAATGGCAATCAACAACCCGCGTAGTCGCAGCCAGTCAAACGCCGGCCCGGGGTCGGTTTTTCGTAGCGGGGCTATTTGATCGTGACCGACAATGTTCTCATCAACAATGGCTTGATAGTGGCGCTTCAACAGGGTAATCACCTCTGCCAATCGCAGGTATTGCTCTGCCGTGTAGGGCACGTGATCGCTGCCTTCAAGCTCGATACCTATGGAGAAATCGTTGAATTCCTCACGCCCTTGATAGCTCGACCGACCAGCATGCCAGGCTCGCTTGTCGAAGCCAACAAACTGACAGCAGGATCCCTGACGATCAATCAGAAGATGCGCCGACACCCGCAAATGATGAATTTCCGCAAAATAAGGGTGCAGTGCAGGATCAAGCACGTTGCTGAACAGCGCTTCGATATGGCGCCCCCCGAACTCTCCCGGCGGCAAGCTGATGTTATGCACAACCACCGAATCTATGACTGCCGCGACCCGGCCATCGTAGTTTGGTGATGGACAGTGCTTGCATCCCGTCAGCCAGTGCTCTGCAATTTCCACGATTACTTACCCTTCAGACTGATTCCAGCGCGATAGCTTTGCGACTGACCGGCGCGCACAACTACCCGCAACCAGATCTGCTGGAGTATAGTTACCGCCCTCTCAACCATCATAACAACCACAAATCCGGGTGGCCAATGACTGACGTTATTCAAAACTGCATCGCGAAAATCAAGGGGCGTGGACAAAAGCTTGTCCTGCCGGAAGGGGATGACCCTCGCATTCAGGAAGCTGCACTGAAAATGCTGGAACTTGAAATCGCTGAGCCTGTACTTCTGGGAGCGGAACAGAGCATTCGGGCAGAGACCGGTTTTGACTTAAGCGACGTTGCTATTATTGATCCTGCGACCAACACTTCGGATCCACTGGCCGCGGCACTGATCGGTAAAAAGCGCAAGATTACCGCAGACAATGTCAGCGAATACCTGGCTAATCCAGTGTACAACGCTGTTGCGATGCTTAACACCGGATCTGTCCACGCAATGGTGGCCGGTGCCGTATTACCCACCTCAAAGGTGATCGAAGCGGCTTTTGCAGTGGGGCCCCAGGCCGGACTCAAAACCCTGTCCAGCTTTTTTCTGATGACTCTGGCGCAAGGTATTGACACCTCAGCAAGGTCAATCATGTTTGCGGACTGCGCGATCAACATTGACCCCGATGTCGATCAATTGACGGAGATCGCCATTACTACGGCCGACAGTGCAAGCAAGCTGCTTGATGAGGAACCACGCCTCGCCATGCTGTCGTTCTCGACCCATGGCAGTGCCCGACATACCCATGTCAGCAAAGTGGCCAGGGTGGTTGAACTGGTACGCAAGCGGCGTCCGGACATTAAGATCGATGGCGAAATGCAGGTCGATACTGCGCTTTCAGCTCGCGTCGCAAAAACCAAACTAACCGACCTTGGCGAGGTCGCAGGCCGCGCTAATGTACTGATTTTTCCGGACCTTGATGCAGGCAATATTGCCTACAAACTGGTTCAGTATTGTGGCGGTGCGCAAGCGACGGGGCCGGTACTGCAGGGCTTTGCACGACCAGTCTGCGATCTGTCGCGCGGTGCAACGGTCGAGGACATCGTCTCTGCTGCAGCGGTTACCATAGCGCTGTCACTTTAGAGTAGGCTGCTCTGCGAAACCTGCGGTCATACCATTAGTGGTATGCGATGGAACCGGCCAATAAAACAATCTGCATCAACGGATGTAACGTGAGCATGCAACAGATCCGGGTCGCACGGGTTTTGTTAACAGATCAATGCGATATTTCACAGCGGATAAGCTACATTTAAACAGACCAAACACTGCTGTGGCAAAAGCACTCTACCGTTGGTTAATCTGCATGACCGCCGAGGGCACCCCGTCGATACTGCCAGCGCTGTGAGCACAGACAGCCAGTGCTTGATTTTAACCCGATGCTGCATACATTACTTTTCTGCAGCGGTCGGCGATCCGACCGTTACAAAATACGATTGGCCATTTACCTCTCTACGCTCTGCCACAAACTGATCGAATCGCACACAATATGAGCTCAGACAATCCTCACGTGATCCCCAAGAACAACGCCAGCAAAACCGGGCTAATCCTGCCGGGTCAGGCGTTGCCGGGTAAACTTCTGATCCTGCCGGTCTATGAGCGGCCGTTTTTCCCCGCCCAGATTCAGCCACTGGTTGTTGATAAAGACCATTGGCAATCCACGTTTAACCATCTGCGTGAGACCAAGCAACACATCGTTGGTTTGATTCACGTTGGCGAAGGCGCTGATGAGATTCCCGGCACGCACGATTTTTCTACCACCGGTTGTGTGGTGCGTATGCACAACGTGGTCGAACAGGAATCCAGTATCCAGTTTATCGCACAGGGTCTGCAACGCTTTACGGTCAAAAAATGGCTGCGATTAAACCCACCGTTCGCTGGGTCTGTCGCCTATCCGGAAGAACCCGATGAAAAGCGCGAAGACGTAAAATCCTACGCAATGGCACTGATACAGGCAATCAAGGAACTCGTGCCTCTGAACCCGCTGTACAATGAAGAACTGAAAAACTTTCTCAATCACTTCAACCTCAATGAACCGTCACCGCTGGCCGATTTTGCTGCTGCCATTACAACCGCACCGGGTGATGAATTGCAGGAAGTCCTCGACACCATCCCAATTTTACAGCGCATGGAGAAAGTTCTTCTGCTGCTGCGTAAAGAGATTGAGATGGCCCGGCTGCAAGGCGAAATACGCGACGAAGTAGAAAGTAAAATTCACAAAAACCAGCGCGATTTTTTCCTGAAAGAACAACTTAAAGTAATTCAACGCGAACTCGGCATAGCCAAGGACGACCGCACAGCCGACATCGACGAATTTAAAAAACGCATGGAAGAGCGCAACCCGCCGAAGCAGGTGCAAAGTCGCTTCGACGACGAAATACGCAAGCTCTCTGTTTTGGAAACCGGCTCTCCCGAGTACGGTGTCACCCGCAACTATCTCGACTGGGTGAGTTCGGTTCCGTGGGGCGTTCACTCTGAAGATAAGTTAAACCTGAAGCAGGCGCGTAAGATACTCAACCGGGATCACGCCGGCCTCAATGATGTGAAAGATCGCATTCTTGAATTTCTGGCGCTGGGTGCTTATCGCGGTGAAATCTCCGGCTCGATCTTGCTGCTGGTTGGCCCGCCCGGCGTCGGTAAAACCTCTATCGGACGCTCGATCGCGGACTCACTGGGTCGGAAATTTTACCGCTTTAGTTTGGGGGGGATGCGCGATGAAGCTGAAATCAAGGGACATCGACGAACCTACATCGGTGCAATGCCCGGCAAGTTAATTCAGGCATTGAAGGATGTCGAGGTGGACAACCCGGTCATCATGCTGGACGAGGTGGACAAGATTGGTGCTTCCTTTCAGGGTGATCCGGCGTCAGCCCTGCTGGAAGTCCTGGATCCCGAGCAAAACAGTGAATTCCTGGACCACTACCTGGATTTGCGGGTAGATCTGTCACGAGTGCTTTTCGTCTGCACCGCCAATCAAATCGATACTATCCCGCGGCCACTGCTCGACCGCATGGATGACATCCGCCTGGCGGGCTACCTGCCGGACGAAAAACTCGAGATCGCCACCAGGCATCTGTGGCCCCGCCTGCTGGAACGAAACAAAGTCACCAAAAGCAAAGTGGCATTGTCGGACTCAGCAATCAAGGCACTGATTGAAGGCTACGCACGCGAGGCTGGCGTGCGCAATCTTGAAAAGCTGCTGTCAAAAGTGCTTCGAAAGTCAGTCGTGAAATTGCTAAGCGGGGCAAAAAAGGTGTCGATCAACAGTAAAACTCTGGAGGAGTTTGTCGGTCCGCCGTTGTTCCGCAAAGAGCGTCAGTTGCAGGGTATTGGCATTGTAACCGGCCTGGCCTGGACTGCGATGGGTGGAGCCACGTTACCGATTGAAGCATCGATCATCAACGATAAAAAAGCAGGCTTCAAGCTTACAGGCAACCTTGGCGATGTCATGAAGGAGTCAGCTGAGATCGCGTATAGCTATATCACTTCAAGCCTTGGCAACTACAACACCAAACGCAACATCACCGACAACACGTTTATTCATTTACACGTTCCGGAAGGTGCCACACCGAAAGATGGCCCCAGTGCCGGCATCACTATGGCGACGGCTCTTTTGTCATTGGCGCTGAACAGAAAAATCAGTCCGACCATCGCTATGACAGGTGAACTGACCCTTACCGGCCAGGTACTTCCAGTCGGCGGTATCAAGGAAAAGCTCATCGCCTCAAAGCGACTGGGTGTAAAAACAGTCATTCTGCCGATCGACAATAAGCGCGATTTCGACGAGCTGCCAAAAGCCATCAGAACAGGACTGAAAGTACACTTTGCCGAGACCTATACCGATGTCAGCTCTATAGTGTTTAAAGGGGCTTAACTACCTGCCTGCCATACCACGGATGGCTGCAAATGCGCCTTGCGCAGCCATTCCCAATGATTACGCTGATTGAACAATAAACTCGAGTCACGGAAAAGGTCCGGTCGACCGCCAACTACCTGCTGTATCGATTGAACACCCATCACAGGCGACCGGACAGCAAATTAAACGGCCAGAAACCCCATCGAGTTGAGTTCACGCTCCTGCTTGCTCGCGCCGCTTTTCCAGGGGTACGCGCTTAACTGTCCATCAACCTCGGACAGATTCCGGCTTTTCTCTTCACTGTCCCCAATGCCATCGAACGCAAAGGCCACAATGTTGGCCGCTATACGTCGTTGCCATGGACTCAGGGTGCAACGCAGTTGCTTGTAGCTGCGCAAAAGTTTATAGAGGTCAACGATCACGCGCGAATCAACAGGCCCTTTACGTTGCATGCCACTGCTCTCTACGTGTGCCACAATTCTGGCCAGCACCTGAATAATTTCCGGGCTCGCCTGACTTTGCTCAACAATACTCACGAATCGATTTGCAGTATCACCGGACGTGATCAAAAAGCGCGCCGCAGCCAGAACCCCGTGCAAGTGGTTCGGGTCAACCTCGAGCAGCCGCTGCAGACTCTCTTCTATATGATCGGCGCGCAATGCAATAAAGCCCTTCGCCACCAGTATTCCGCATATAGCTTCTGCATCGCGTCTGTCACTGCGCAAGGCCAGTCGAAAATGCTTAAACGCCTCTGCTACCGACTGGGCTACCGCCTCTTGTGGAATCAAGCCTGGAATCAGTCCCTGACGTTTCGCTTTGCACAACTTGATGTGACCGTAAAGTATATGGCCGTCGGCACTGCCCGGATGTCGATTTACAAAATTCAACACGGCAATTTCGTCGATCTCTGAGTAATTGAGATCGGCGTAGAAGCCCTGCCGATCGACTACGCTATGCCGGCCGATGAGATCTTCAATCACTCGCCAGTCACCACTATTGATGCGCTCAACGGCTGCTGTTTTCGTCACCGTGTTAACTGCGAAATCATGGGTTCGCCGGGTACAAAAAACACTCGTTTGAGCCGGTTTGGGTAACACTACCAGGCCTTCGTCGATGACAACCATCAGCTGCTGATCGATGTAGCGTGTGGTGAGCCCAATGCCGCCCATGGCCAGACAGGTGCCGACCAGCGCGTCTATACCCGGAACCAGTAGCCCGGAGCTTGCCATAATGACCGTAAGGAGCAAGGTGACCGCGGCAAAATAGGTGCCGGGCAACTCCTGCCTGCGCGCATGGAAATAAACGACAAACAGACACGGTAACGCAATAAGATAGGACATTGAACCTCAACAAACGACGATTGGATGCGTTGTGAAGAGGGCATTTTAAGGTATTCAGCCACGCTGCATTGTGACGACCTCACTATATGGAGCCGACAACCCCGGCTCTTTATTCAACCTGACTAATAGATACCACTTACCACACGATGGCGGTCAAACAGGGGCCGTCTGAGAAGTATCGAGCGTGACACCACGGTTTGATCCGGAGCTATTGTGCTGCGCACACCGGTACAGATGAAAAATCGAGAACTGCACACCGAAAATCAGTGACGCAAACCACAGATGCAGCGGCTGAGCAAACGCCGGCATGTGCAGGCGGTCCATGGTAACGCCCAGTAAAATGGTCATCACCAGTAAGACCGCCAGGCCTGCTGCAAGCCGCCGCAGCACGTGGCTGACCGGCATAATCGTCCAGAGCTTCCAGACAAGCCAGAGATTGGTAAACAGAATGATCGACGAAAAAGACCGATGCACGTAAAAAATCAGATCAATTCGCTCAATCCATAATTCGCGGGATTCATGATTCAATGATCGGGCGATAATGTCTATCGACTCGCGAACCTGGGTCCCCATCACCATTTGCACCAGTGTCATGACCATCACCGCGATGGCGACTGTTTTGAACACCGGTGGCAATTCAGTCACCCCTGCTGAGGACACGGTGTCACGTTGCGAGCGGATGACAGTATAAATGAGCAAGGCGACAATCAGCTGAGCCATCAGCATGTGCACAGTGATCATGCCGGGCTGCAGATTACTTGCGACCACTCTTGAGCCCAGCCAACCCTGAAAAACAACCGCAAAAAATGCAATCACTGCAACGCCGGTCACCACAGCATCCGAGCGGCGAAAGTGCCGGGACGACAGCATCGTTGCAAAAATCAGCAAGCCAATGGAAACACCGAGCAGTCGATTAAGATATTCAATCCAGGTTTTGGTTACATTGAATCGGGTTTCAGCGTAGCCGCGATCCGCATAAATCTGCTGATAGTTGTCCGGAAGTTGCTGCTCACTGACCGGCGGTATCCATTGACCGAAGCAAGTTGGCCAATCTGGGCAACCCATTCCAGAACCAGTGGCACGAACTGCCCCGCCAACCAGTATTAGCAGGTAAACTGCGAACACAGTGAGCAAACCAATGGCGCGAAATTTTTTTACTTGGCTAGTGTTGTTCATTGACTGAATTCATGTCCATTGATCTGGATTATAGTGAGTCCGGCTGCCACAGGCAGAAAAACTGTCGATTCAGGACCGGCATTTAATGGCAACAAGTTTCTGAACCGCCCATTTTTGCCCTATAGTTAAGGGTACCTAAAGGCATGAGATTGCCTGCAGAATTCAATTTAAATGCAGTGGTAACCCGGCGTTAATAAAGTAAAAAAATGAATAATTCTTCTTCAAATCATATAGTTATCGAGAACTACGAAGAGCTGCTGCCGATCCGTATGGCACTCCCTGAGCTCTCGTTAACCGATTCCAGCGCACAGCCGGCAAATCTGGCCGCCACCACACGTATCTACATAGACGAATTACTCGACCTCGGCTTCATTTATTCACACGAAATTGAAGTATCCAATCCGGTCGGCAAATACGAGGGTGAAACGGCCCGAATCATTGCTTACCTGAATATGGACACAAACGTCTACGCGCTGGTTACAGATCTCTACCACTCTCGCATCTGGGTGCAATTCACCAGCTATTACGCCCAGGGACAACGACTGGTCACTACCAGCCAGCCCGGTGCGCTGGTTCTTGAACCGATGCAGAGAATTGCAAAAATCGACGACCTGTTTGTGCAGAATTCCGGATCAAATACCCTCGACACCCAGCTGAAGAAACATCGCAAGCTGGCGGCGAGCCGCCTACCTGATGATTACGCCCTGCTGCTGCAACCAGATCAGCATCTGGCCATCGAACGCGGTTTCTACCTGCGCTACGTCACCCATCTGCTCGAAAGCAATATTCTGCAGCAATCCGACACTCAAACGGTACGATTCACACGTTCCGGCGCCCGCGCCTTCCACTCGGCTATAAGCTCCCGATCAGCCCGCAGCCCGCAGCCCGCGGTAGAAGAATGGATCGGTAAGCGAGGCAGGTTTCCTTTGCGTGCGCACCTGACCTATCGAAATGCCGCTCTCGCCGCCGGGGCTTTGTTGACCGTGGGACTCATCACCAACCTGCCGAACCAAAGCACAACCATTACACCCACGCAATCCGGGCCCGTCGCGAGTGTCGGCACTGATGCACCAGAACCGGTTAGTGTCGTTAACACGGTCGAACGTGATGTGGTCGCTGCAGCGACGCCGACAGACATTGACCTGACGCCAAACCGCTCGCTGCCTACCGGTGACCTATCCAACACTACACCCGTGATACGTACAACCCCGTCCGCGGCACAAAGCAATGTGACAGCACCTCGAAAACCCGACAAACAGCGGGTCAAACTGGTGTCTGCAACAGAAGAAGACGAAATGTGGCGGATCGCAGTAGAGAACGCCGAATTTTACCTGATATCAAACGATGGCGATCCAGCGCCATGGATCCGCACCGCACGCAAAATCGCCGCCGGGTTCCGCAGCGATGACGCCCGTCTGGCCAGAACTTATTTCCTCGCAGCACTGCTGGAACGGGATCATCGAATCGCCGAGCAGCAATACAATCGGGCTCTGAGTATCCAAACCAAAACTGTTGGCCTCTACCACCCGGAAACTGCTCAAACGCTGGAGGCCCTGGCCTGGATTGCAGAACGTAACAAAGACGCTCTGGAAGAGGCGATCACGCACCAGCGTCTGGCTGTCAACATCTACAGTGACCTTTACGGGTCAGACTCAGAGGACACCAAGGCGGCGCGCTGGAAACTGCAATATTTCGAAGAGCGTCTGGCTGGCGCCCGCCCTAAAACAGACGCCAATCGACGTCTGCTTCCGGCAATGGCGCGCTTCGCCATCAAAGAGTAGAACATCTCAGTTTCCTGACCCACGCACACGCAGCGGGGTCGAAGCGCTAACCGCTTTTCTGGGCAATAAACTGCTCAAGCGCTTCTGTGCGTAACAGTCCCGGGTTATTTCCGACCAACTCGCCTTCGGGGTTAAACAGCAAATAGGTGGGTGTACCGCGGAGATTTTCTTCGGTCATCGACTGATAGTGTGATGCGACAATTGCGATGTTTCCGATCAGACTGGGAAAGCTGGTCTGATGTTGCTCCATGTTTGCCTTGACCAGGTCAACATTCTCCATACCGTCCAGTGCGATACCCAGCACTTGTGCATCACCGTCTTTGTGTTTCTCGTGAAAAGCCGAGATCTCCGGCTTTTGCGCCTCACAAATGGGACAGTCTGTGGCCCAGAGCATAACCAGCAACCACTTGCCATCACCACGATACTCATCGAGGTCAACCACCGTACCGTCGATCTGTTGGAGTTCCATTCCGGCATGCGCCGGGTTAACAGCAATGACAGCGACTACCGCCAGCCCTAATAATAACGCCGTCAGTCGGTTGCGAAGATTCATCAAGGTGTTTTTCAAAAGATACTCCAATGTTGGTTCACTGATCGGACGACTTTCGACCAGTCAAGTTCAATAGCAATTGTAAAGCGTCCAAACCAGATTCGGCTAACACTTCTTCCTCTTTCACGGGGCACATAACGTACCCGGCACAGTAGCTGCACAACCTTCGGGACAACAAAGCAAGTGAACACCGTAGATTGCAGTTCAAGGCGACAAATTACAGGCAGACGCAGGCACCAGCCTGCCGGCGTTATAAGGTCGACCCGGGTCTGTGGCTACTGTGCGCCCTGTTCATCAATGTGGCGTTTCATGACAGCATAGCCGACCAGGAAGTACAACAGGATCGGCCCACCATACAGCTCAGACTGACCGGCGTAGGTAAAGCGCTGCAACACCAGGTACGATCATTTATCGGCACACCGGATCCGATCGATCCGGATGACATCGACAACTACCTGCAGTCGATTCAAATCAGTGCGGAAAAGAGTCTGCAAGCGCTGGGTTACTATGATGCTGCCGCCAAAGCTGCCAGGTCCAGCGATCCGAACGCATCGATTATAGAGCTCGATATCACTCCGGGCAGGCCAGTCCGGGTTAGCGAAGTCCATCTTACTATTGACGGCAGTGCGGAAAATGATCCGGACTTCAAGAAAATACTGCGGACACTGCCAACCAAACGCGGCTTGATCTTCAACCATGCTGACTTCGAGCGCAGCAAAGATCTGATCGCAAGCAGCGCGCAAAGTCTTGGCTATTTTCAGGCAAGCTTCAAAAGGACGCAGGCGCTTGTCACTCGCAAGGATCTAACTGCCGAGGTATTCCTGGACTTCGTGTCAGGGGATCGCTACATCATCAGTAATGTCACTTACAACACAACTCTGTTCAACGATTCATTTCTACGGCGCTGGCAACCATTCGAAGAAAACACCCCGTATCAGGCCAGTTATGTACGCGAGCTCACTCAGAACCTGCAAAACAGCGGTTATTTTAAAAATGTACGGATAAAACCGATGCTGAATCAAGCTGACGGAAACCGTATTCCCTTGCAGGTCGATCTACAACCCAGTAGTGAGAATATCGTCAGTCTGGGTGTTGGCTACGCCACCGACAGCGGGCCGCGTATCAAGGGGAACTGGCTGCGCCCCCACAACAACAGCCGCGGTCATATACTTGAAGCGGGCGCCAGTCTTTCTCTGTGGCGAAAAGAACTGACTGCAGGCTATAGAATTCCACACACCAAATCACCCACGACCGGTAGATATACCTTCGATATAGGATTGTCAAATCAGCGCACCGATGACACTTTTTCACAGTTGCGCACGATGGACATCGGCGATCACCGGTCAATCAGCCATGGCTGGACACGAGATGTTTTCCTGCGATGGGAAAATGAAAGATTCAGGATCGGACAAGATAAAAACAAGATCAATCTTCTATTGCCGGGTGTTGGAGTCTCTCGCAGTAAATCAACTGGAGGGTTGCTTCCGAAAAAAGGAACCTCTTACTCCTTCAAGCTACTTGCAGGCAGTAAAAAATTTCTCTCAGACATCACTATGTTGCGCGCTACAGCTTCGGCCAAAGTGTTGAATTCGTGGAACGACCATCACTATTTTATCGGTCGTGCCGATGCCGGTTTTTTAATAACACCCAGTTTCAGCAAAGTGCCTACCTCTCATCGGTTTTTTGCCGGCGGTGATAACAGTGTGCGAGGCTATTCTTTCCAGTCTATCTCCCCGTTGAACAGTGATAATGAATTGATCGGCGGACAGTTCCTCACCACCGCATCGCTGGAATATAACTACTACTTCCGCGACAAGTGGGCGGTTGCCTTTTTCGCCGATACCGGGAGATCATTTATCGATGTCGACGAACGCTACAGACTAGGCATCGGTGCTGGAATCAGATGGATATCGCCACTTGGACCACTGCGTGTCGATCTCGGCTTTGGTGTCACTGAGGATACCCGCCCCTTTCGGGTACACCTGGCCATCGGTCCGCTACTATGAGGATTCGACGCAGCGTAAAAACGGTCATCTATTTACTGCTTGTGGCGTTGCTCGCATGCATCGCCTTTGTATGGTGGAGTTTTTTCACCGCATCCGGTAGTGACACCTCACTTAGTGCATTGCAAAACAGAATGCAGAACCTGAGCTACACCTATCGCTCGGGCAACCTCGCCACCGGAATTATGCTGGACGATCTCGAATGGCAG
The DNA here is from genome assembly GCA_938003855.1 of uncultured Granulosicoccaceae bacterium. Taxonomy (GTDB): domain Bacteria; phylum Pseudomonadota; class Gammaproteobacteria; order Granulosicoccales; family Granulosicoccaceae. Next base: position 33,946 of record CALKXD010000042.1, read on the forward strand.
TTAAAAAATAAAACAAAACTGCTCGCCCGTGATGTGGAGCTTCACTGGGATCCATCATGCTGGCGCGGTAAATCGTTTTGCTTATCCAGCGTAAAAAGCGCGTCACTGAGGATAGTATTGCCGGAAGGGTCCTCCACCAGGAACCCCATGACACTGCCAGCGCTGGATCTTCCATTCTCGATACACGCCGAGCAGCTGATCGTCGACGAAATGATTATCGAACCTCCGGACAAGCCACCGGTGTTTATTAGCAACCTTCATTTCAATGGCGTACTACAGACATCCACACTGACCGCCAAAGCGCTCTATTTTGACTGGCAATCCTTCCAGGTCAGCCTGAATGGCACCATGGAATTGAAAGACAACTACCCGGTAAAACTCGGCGCGTCGTTCTCTACCATCGATCAGGCTATCGCGATTCCAATAAAAAGCAATTGGGCAATCGGCGGTGATCTTCTCGAACTACAACTTAACGGAGGATTCAACAAACCCTATAACGCGACAGCAACAGGCACTTACTCACTGCTGGATCGAAGGCTGCCTGCCGACATCGCACTTAAGTGGGAACAGGCTCAATGGCCTATTGATGACGAAAACGGAGCCACACATTTTGATAAAGGCGATGTGACCATTCAGGGTTACTGGCCTGACTATAAGTTGAATGGAGACACTCGTATTACCGGGTCTAACCTGCCAGCCATAAACGCACAGCTGTCCGGCACCCTCAACACCAATCGCATCAGTATGAATCCACTGACCTTGAACACACTCGGTGGTGTGGTCGACGCCAAAGGCGTACTGAAGTGGCGCAATGGTATCTCATGGCACAGCGAACTGGAAGCGAGGGACTTATGGCCAAACCTGTATTGGCCTGTATTTAAAGGCTTTATCGATGGCAAAGCGACGTTCAATGGTCGCAGCCACAATGGCCAGACAGAACTTGATCTCCACAACATTGATGCCACTGGAAGCTATGCCGGACAACAAATATCGGTAGCGGGCAGCACCACCCGGCTGGCCAATGGTACCTGGCATCTGGCCAGTATGGAGGCGACCAGTGAAGAAAACACCGTCACCGTGAATGGATCACTTGGCACTAAAAGCAACCTGAATTTGTACTTTTCGTTGAATTCCCCGGAAGATTTTCTACACGACATCAACGGTGACCTGCACGGGAATTTACAAATTAGCGGCAACATCAACAAGCCGGATATCACAGGGTCTGCGAGTTCTTCATCACTGGCCTACCAGGACACAAAACTGATGAACACCAAAGTCAGCGGTGTGCTGCGTTCACTCGGGCAGGAAGAAAGCGACTTAACGCTGATCGCGGAAAGTGCCACAGTCAGTGACCGCGAAATCAGCGGCACTGAGATATCGATCAATGGATCACGCGCCGATCATCTAGTGCGTGTACAACTGGCTACCGACCCGCTGGATATCAACCGCATGGAGACCACGGGCAGCTTTGATGAGCACGGTAACTGGCGCGGCAAAATCAATACTCTTGCCGGTCAACTGGCACAGTATCCGTTTTCCCTGGCGAATCCGGTAACTGCGACCTGGATCAGCGATCAACGCACTTTCGCCATTGAGCCACACTGCTGGTCAATTGAATTCTCGTCACTGTGTGTGGTGGATTCGGCCCTGGTGGGGCGAAACGGATCAATAAACTTTGAACTCGATGAACTTAACCTCGCGGCTATCGATGCGTTAACCCCGGCCCATATCGGACTCGAGGGGGTGCTGAACTCACAAGGCCAAATCATCTGGCAACCCGGAAAAGCACCATCGATCACGGTGCAGAGTCGCCTCACGGATGCCTTGATCGACATTAGCGACACTGAAACCCGAGAAAAACTACAACTCGACATCAACACGGCGACACTCGACATCGCCACTCGCAGAAGTACCGTCACAGCAAACCTTAGTCTCGACGCCAGGCAGTTCGGCACACTGGAATCCAGGGTAGATATCCAAACCCTTACCAAGAACTATCCAGTATCGGGGTCCTTGTCACTGCACGGAGCAAAGCTCGACTGGCTACAGCGCTATTTCCCACAAATAAAAAAACTCACCGGGAGTCTATCTGCCGATGGCAGAATCGACGGACAGCTGTTCAAGCCGCGTTTCACCGGTACAGTAAACGTGGCCGACGCTGCTATTAGTTCTCCGCAACTGCCAATTGATCTGAAACAGATAAACCTGGCGATTGCCATAGATGAAAACAAAGCCTCGATGAATGGCGATGCAAAGTCCGGTGCCGCCCGGGTCATCATCGGTGGGAACGGGACATTGAAAGACTCCGACTGGCACTCAGACCTACGCCTACAGTCAGACAACCTCGCAATAGAACACGAGTATGTTAAAAATGCGCTGATCTCAACCGATCTAAAAATCGCCAGCAGCCCTGCCGGTATAACAGTCGGTGGCAGCGTAAACGTACTGCGCGCAGATATTGTCATCGCCGGTCTGGGTAATGGCGCCGTACCGATCAGTTCCGATGTTATCGTCGTTGACGCTAAATCAACCCGTCGCAACAACACTGGCGGCGGCCGGCAGATTCGCAGTGCCATCGATGTCACTCTAGGAAACGATGTGCACTTTACCGGCTATGGGCTCGATGCCGATCTGCTAGGCGACTTCCGAGTGGCACTTAATGAACAACGGCTACCGGAATTGCGTGGCGATATCCTGGTGAACTCAGGTACCTACCGATCCTATGGTCAGGATCTAACCATTCGCGACGGTCGTATCAGCTTTGTCGGTCCAATAGAGCAAGCGGTATTAAGTGTGGAAGCTGTGCGCGAGGTTGACAATATCCTTGCCGGCATGCGCATCGACGGATCACTGGATAACCCGAAGGCCTCACTGTTCTCTGAGCCCGCTATGCCCGAAGAAGAGATTCTAAGCTACGTGGTGCTGGGACGGCAGCTGGACTTCAGCTCCGACACCGGGGCGCTTGATGACTCCCGGTTACTCGCCAACGCCGCTTTGTTTATGGGTATTCGCAACGGACAAAATCTGTCTAAAAATATCGCATCAACGTTTGGCATTGAAGACTTTTCACTGAGCGCTCGCGGCAGCGGTGAAGAAACTCAGGTTATCGTCAGCGGCCGATTGAATAACCGGCTGCTGGTTCGGTATGGTGTGGGAGTATTCAATTCCGTGAGCACGTTGTTTGTACGATACGATCTGGCGCAAAAACTTTATCTGGAGACCACGCAGGGTTTTGCTGACGGGCTGGAAAAAGCCGTCGACATCTACTATGCGTTCGATTTTTAAGCACGCGGTCAAGGCAACCCGGCAGCATTCTAGAGGCAGACACTCACCGCAGCGTTACACCACCTTTTTTGACCTCAATGCTTCTATAGCGGGGTTATCCAGGTGTAGAAGATCACGCAACACTTCCCCGGTGTGGGCCCCCAGCGCCGGGGCAGCCTCGACGGTTTGACCCGGGGTAGCATTCAGTCGTGGATGAATAGCGGGTATCTCTAAGCTGCCTTGCAAGTGTGCGACGGGCTCGAATAATTCACGGGATCTATAGTGAGGATCAGCCATCATGTCGGCGACACTGTATATCGGCCCGCATGGAACATCGGATTGTTCGAGCAGCTGCAGCACCACTGAGGCATTGTGCTGCTCAGTCCACTGACAGATAGCGCGGTCTATGGTTGATTCATGAATGACCCGGCCTGCGTTATCCGCCATGCGATCATCATCCGCCAGATCATCACGTCCGGCGGTACGCATCAGGCGCTTATAGATTGAATCACCGTTACCGCCAATAACGACGTATTTGCCATCTTTACACAAATAAGTGTTGGTCGGGACGATACCGGTTAGCGTCGATCCGGATGGCTCCCGAACCTGCCCTGTGCCGGAGTACTCAGGCACCACCGCTTCCATCATGTTAAATACCGATTCAAAAATCGAGACATCAACCACCTGCCCCGGTTTGACGTCTGCTGCAGAACGCTCTCTCCCCACCAGGGCCAGCAACACTCCGATCACCGCATGCATCGCAGCAAGCGTATCGCCGAGGCTCAGGTTGGGTCGTACCGGAGGTCTGTCCGCAAAACCGTTGACATGACGAAACCCGCCAAATGCCTCACAGGCAGAGGCATAGCCGGGTCGAGCCGCCAGAGGCCCGGTTTGTCCGTAGCCACTGACGCGCGTGAAGATCAACGACGGATTCGACGCCTCGAAGGTCTCCGGCCCCAGCCCCCACTTTTCCAGCGTTCCGGGACGAAAATTCTCTATAACCACATCGACGCTGTTAATTAACTGACGAACGATATCCCTGCCAGCGTCTGACTTCAGGTTGATGGTGACAGATTTTTTATTGCGACCGATGCTCTGCCACCAGTACGACGTGCCAGTCTCATCGAGCAGGCGCCATCGGCGGATCGGATCACCACCACCGGGTGGCTCCACTTTAATAATCTCGGCCCCGAAATAACCCAGCACACAAGCCGCCTGCGGCCCGGCTATCAGCTGACCCAGCTCAAGTACTTTGATCCCCGCCAGGGGTCGATTGTCCGTTTTTTCCATTAACCTGTTATCCGGGTTTTAATTTACTATTAAGCACAAACGCGAAACAGCCACCGGCAACCTCAGCAGGCAGCAAGCGCAACGCACCGCAGGGTTGCTAACAACAGCGAATAACAGTGTCCCACAACAGCAAGCGGCACGATAGCAGGCAATCGATGCAGTCTATGCGGTGCCCTGATAGTAGCGACATTTTGACCTGAGCAGATCTTCCACTGCCTCCATTTTTCAAGGTGAAAAATATCCATGACTTCTGATAACGGCAACCCTTTTGAGCGCAACCTTGGAAAAAATATCGCCAACTATACGCCTCTGTCGCCACTGAGCTTTCTTGAGCGGGCCGCCGATATCTACCCTGACTACCCGGCCCTTATTTACCAGGAACTGCGACAAAGCTGGGCAGAGACATACAAGCGTTGTGTAAGACTGGCGAGTGCGCTGAAAAATATCGGTGTTTCTGAAGGCGACACGGTTGCAGTGATGTCCCCGAATACTCCACCCATCTATGAAGCACACTTTGGTGTACCAATGTCCGGGGCAGTACTGAACGCAATCAACACGCGTCTGGACGCCAGCACCATCGCATTCATCCTGGAGCACGGTGAGGCGCGAGTACTGATTGTCGACACCGCCTTCTACCATGTCGTGTCAGAAGCGCTGAGCCGGTTCGAACACAGCATTATTGTTATTGATGTAGAAGATCCGGCGGTAACCGACGGACAGTGCCTGGGCACCACAAGCTACGAGGATTTTTTACACACCGGAGACCCCGACTTCCGCTGGTCGCTGCCACAGGACGAATGGAATGCTATTAGTCTGAACTACACCTCCGGTACCACTGGCAACCCGAAGGGCGTGGTTTATCATCATCGCGGCGCCTACCTGAATGCACTCAGCAATATCACCGGCTGGGAAATGGCAAACCATCCTCGCTACCTGTGGACACTGCCGATGTTTCACTGTAACGGCTGGTGCTTCCCCTGGTCACTGGCAGCGATTGCAGGTACCAGTATCTGCAGTCGAACGATCAGTGGTGCAGAAATATTCTATGCCATCGATCAGTACCAGATCACCCACCTTTGCGGCGCACCCATCGTACTCAGCATGATCATCAATACCGCCGAGGAAGATCAGTGCGAATTCGACTACCCGATAAAAGTAATGACCGCAGCGGCCCCGCCCCCGGCCACTATTCTTCAGGCGATGGAGGATCGCGGATTTCATATGACGCACGTATATGGGTTAACGGAAACCTACGGCCCGGCTGTTATGTGTGCCTGGAAGTCCCAATGGGACGACCTGCCGGCGATTGAGCGGGCCCGCTTGAAATCCAGACAGGGGGTGCGCTATCAGGTTCTGGAAGGACTTGATGTCATTGATCCGGACACCATGATCCCGGTGCCCCGCGATGGCCAGGCGGTTGGTGAAATCATGTTCCGCGGCAATATTGTGATGCGCGGATATTTCAAAAATAAAGCGGAGACAGACAAAGCTTTTGCCGATGGGTGGTTTCACTCCGGTGATCTGGCAGTGATCGACCCTGACGGTTATCTGCGCATCACCGACAGATCCAAAGATGTGATTATCTCGGGCGGTGAAAACATCTCGTCGATCGAAATCGAAGACACTCTTTACGCCCACGACGACGTGCTGGAAGCGGCTGTGGTCGCAATGGCCGATGAGAAATGGGGCGAGACCCCCTGCGCTTTTGTGTTGCTTAAGAGCGACTCGACCGCCACACAGGAATCATTGATTCAGTGGTGTCGGGATAATATGGCTCATTTCAAATGCCCGAGCAGAGTCATTTTCGGTGAGTTACCAAAAACCTCTACCGGTAAAATTCAGAAGTTTCTACTTCGAGAAAAAGTTCAATCATTCGAGTAATTCTCCTGTTTTGCCGCACAGTTTACATCCGTTCAAATAACAGCTGCTCATAGATCACACGAAATCACTCCCTCACTCCATTGTTTTTAAACATATTTTCAAAAAACACAAAAATAACGCTTTTGATACAAATCGATTAATACCTGTGGAATGCCGGAGAAAAACTGTTACTATTTCGATAGATCGGGGTGACTAGACAGA
>CALKXD010000043.1 GCA_938003855.1 uncultured Granulosicoccaceae bacterium
ACCCCTGCGCTGCTAAAGCCTACAACCCCTGCGCTGCTAAAGCCTGCAACCCCTGCGCTGCTAAAGCCTGCAACCCCTGCGCTGCTAAAGCCTGCAACCCCTGCGCTGCTAAAGCAGCCAATCCCTGCTGCGTGAAGAACCCTTGCAATCCATGCGCGGCTTTGGTCTGTAACTAAGCCAACGAGCACCTACGCCCCCACGCCGGGGGCTTTCGCCCCACCGGATTTCTGTTGTGGACACGTTTTTTCAAACATCAGAATTGTAAACCGACATCACCGTCAAGTGACAACTTAACTGATAAACTGACCGGGCAGTTTATCGCTTGCCAGCGCTTTGGTTTCGACCGGCACGTAATCTATAAATGGCACTTAAAATTTCGTCCTTCCCGGATGTTGCGTTTACGTGGCCGGATATTGTATGTGCGAGCGGACAATCTAAAATGAACCCTTTAAACACCGTTGAGACCTGCCAATTAAAACTTACGATCTGATCGTCATCGGTGGTGGCCGCGCCTCCGATCTGGCGGTAGCCGTCGCTGCCGCAGGAGAAAAGGTGGCTCTCATTGAACGCGACAAGCTGGGTGGCTCCTGCCCCAATCGCGGCTGCGTACCGTCAAAACTACTGATCGGTTTTGCCGAAGTTGCTCGCAAAATACAGGAAGCCTCAGGGCATTTTATCGACGCCGAAATAAAATCGGTGGATGTCAGCCGCATGATCGCCGACACCAACGAGTGGTCCAGCCACGTCGACGCCCGGTACCAGTCAAGACACCCGGACACACTCGACCTTTTTCGCGGCCACGGGGCGTTTGTTTCAGACCATGTGGTAGAGGTCAATGGCAAGCAGCTGACTGCACCCAATATTGTTATTGCTACCGGCAGCCGCCCCCGCACCGGCCCGTTTGACGAATTACCCATCTGGACCAGTGATGACCTGTTCCCGCTCAAAGGTGAAGTGCCAAAGTCCATCACCATAGTCGGTGGCGGATTTATCGCCGTTGAGCTCGCCAACTTCTTCGACGCCGTTGGTGTGAAAACCACCGTGATGGTAATCGATGATCGACTGCTACCGGCAGAAGACGATGATATCTCTGCCATTTTCAAAGAGCAGTTCACCAGCAACGTAGAAACACGTTTCAACACGGCGATAGACGCGGCCAGCCACGACGGCAGCCAGTTTACCTTACAGCTCAATACAGGGGGCACACACCAGACAGAGGCACTGCTCTATGCCATCGGTCGGCAGCTGAATATCGACAACATTGGTCTGCAGAACACCGGCATTGCTCTCAACGAGCGCGGTGGCATTGTACGCGACGATTACCTGCAAACGTCGGTTGCCGGCGTCTACGCTATTGGTGATGCTGCCACACGTTATCAACTTCAACATATCGCCGCGTTCGAGGCTAAATTCGTTCAAAGCCGCCTCCTTGAAGACTCAGTTTCAGCAATCGACTACGGCACTATATCGCACGCCGTGTTCTCGAACCCGGAAGTTGCCGCCACCGGCATGACTGAGATCGAAGCCGCCGCCAGCGGACGTCCCTACGTGGCAGTCATCGAAGACTGGAGCCTCAGTGCCAGAGCCATGTCTACCCGACTAAGCTACCCGCGCACTAAGCTCATTGTGGATTCGTCGACTTTTGAAGTGCTGGGCTGCCACCTGATAGGCCCGGAATCATCCACAATGATCCACGAGATCATGATGATGATGCACTTAGACAACGATATCCGGAAAATCACCCGGCTGATTCATATCCACCCCGCGCTACCCGAGGCGCTGGTGGTCGCCGCACGTGCCGCCATAGCAGCGATTGAGACAAGCAAGGCAAATTAGAATCCGGTAGCCGGTATTCTGAGATCAGCCTACGGGATCCTCTGTGATGTGTTGTATGCTGCACGGTGGAGTACGCGACCAATTCCACCATCAGCAATACGATGTATCAGCTATCCCGGTAATAGACAAATACTACGGCGGTCTCTATATTTTTTGAGCTCCCGGGTGCAACAACATTGACAATAAAGCCCCGGCACGGACTTGCAGCTATCAACTGAAAATATCCGCTCTGTACAATACCGCCTGATAGATTATAGAAACCCGTGTGAATTGGCAAAACACGCCCTCGACTCAATGATTTTTCCCGCCCACATTCGGAGCGACACAGGGAGATCCCGCCGCACAAACGGTTCTGTTTGACGTTGCCGGCGTATAGATCAATCTACCAAACCAATCCGGCTTCAGCGCTAAGGTACTGGAATCAACAGTACTTTGATACAATCGGCAAACGCACCTGGAGGAGAACAACATGAAAGTCGGCATTGCCATGATGAGCCACGAGACAAACACATTCTCACCCGTCATCACGGATCTGGACCGGTTCTCGGGTGGCAGGCCCGAACCACTGTCCGGGGAAGCGGCACTGGAAACCTACCGTAACACGGCCTCCTGCCTTGGCGGTTTTATCAAAGTAGCCACAGAACGCGGTGCCGACATAGTGCACGGCATAGCAGCCGCAGCCGCTCCCAGTGGTCGTGCCGAAAATGACGCCTATGAGTATATCTGTGAAAACATAACCACTCTCTCGGCACGGGTCGACGGCCTGCTGCTCGTCCTCCATGGCGCAATGGCCACACGCAAATACGACGACGGCGAAGGCGAACTGCTTCGACGCATACGCCAACTTCATCCCGATCTTCCGATTTGCGTCGCTCTGGATATGCATGCAAATGTGACCAGCACAATGGTCTCAAATTGTGACGTGCTGGCGGGCTATCACAGCTACCCGCATATCGACATGGACAGCACAGCAGAACGTGCAGCAAATATATTTTTTAATTGGCTGGAAGGCAAGTGCAAGCCGGTCATGAAATGGGCAACCGCGCCTATGCTGCCGCATGTAATGCGTCAGGGCACTGACGACTTTCCCAACAAGCAACTGCAACAGCGAGCCATAGAACTAGAGGATTCCAGCTGCCTTGCCGTCAGCTTTTTCACTGGTTTCCCGCATGCCGACATACACGATGCCGGGGTATCTGCAGTGGTTATTACAGACGGTGATCAGGACCATGCAAAAAACTGCGCAGACGAGTTACTCGATTTTGCCTGGCAGGAACGCAGTCACTTTGTCTATCAGGCAGAAGAACTCCCCGTCTCGCTAGATCGGGCGCGGCAAGCTCGGGAAAATGAAGGTAGCGGGCCAGTCATTATTCTTGACCACTACGATAACACCGCTTCAGGCGGAACCATGGATACCACAGAAGTACTTGCCGCTGTAATTAACGCCAAACTGGAAGACGTGGCTGTTTTTGGTTTCTATGACCCGGATGCCGTCGAGCAAATGATTCGCGCCGGCGTGGGCGCGACAGTAACCGTTGAATTGGGCGGCAAGCTGCCAATGCCCGCGCTGGACACGCAATCCAAACCACTCAAACTCACCGGTGAGGTGAAGTTAATTTCAAACGGAAAATTCAAAGCCCGGGTCGCAATGTCCCGCGGACTTACCATTAACATGGGCCTGTCAGCTGTCTTAAGTGTCGGCACCATAGATATAGCAATTATTTCCCGCCACATCGAACCCTATGATCCGGAGTGCTTTCGCGCGCTGGGTATGGAACCAACTCAGCGCAGTTATCTGATGCTCAAAAGCCGAATTCATTATCGGGTTGGCTTTAAGCCTATTGCAAAAGCGATTATAGAATGCGCCGGCTGCGGGGTGTGTACGTCAGACTATAATCAGTTGGTGTTTGAGAGCGTACGCAGGCCAATTTACCCGTTGGACCACGCAGAGTCTGGACACAATACGTCAAGAGATGAGTTTATAAATCTGCAGTCATAAACCAATGTCGCGCATCCTGCGCATAGTTGGCAACACGTAGCGTGTTACCCACGGCTAATCATGCTTAGGATGCCTGCTTCATGCAGACCCAAGCCACTCCTCTATCTCCACGCTATGCTCCCCTATCACGGGCGCTTTTGATGACGGGCAATAGGCACCCGCCCCGCCTAATCTGAAAGGCAGCGTCGGCACATCAACACCATCATCAGTCGACTGTACAAAACCACGCCTTCTAATCTGCTCGGACTCCAACGCCTCAGGCATGCTACGTAACCGCGCCGAAGGCACTCCAGCAGATTGCAGCACCGGCTCCCACTCTTTTGCCGTTCTTTTGCCAAGCTCAGCGGTTATCTCTGCCGATAACTCAGCCGCATGCTTCTTACGTGCATCACGCTGTGAAAATCGTGCATCGCTCATCCAGTCTTCTCTATCGAGCGCTTTGGCCAGACTCTCGAAATGTGATTCCTCGTTCACGCCGAGCGACATCACGCCTTCCATGCACGGGAAACTGCCGGCCCCCGGGGAACGGCTGTTCGCCAGATTGCCACGACGTTCTGGTGCATTCCCGGTCTTAAGGTAATCGGTAACGGATGAACTCATCAGCGTCAAACCGGTCTCCAGCATCGAGACATCAATGAAAGTCCCCTGACCGGTTGACGCTCGCTCGTAGAGAGCCGCGGACACGGCAAACCCTGCAGCCAGGGCGGTGCCATAGTCCAAAACCGGTGCCCCTGTTCGTAGCGGCCCGCTTTCTTGCGTGCCGGTCGCCTCCATCAACCCGCAGGCCGCTTGAAGGTTCACGTCATATCCCGCTGTATTTTCCTGCGGACCACCGCGGCCATAACCGGTCATGGCACAGTGGATTAGATGCGGATGCCGGACAGCCAGAATTGCCTCATCTACCTGCAGCCGTCGCATCGTTTCTGGCACATGGTTTTCAACCAGTATGTCCGCCCTGGCCAGTAATTCATGGAATTGGTTCAACCCGGCCGGAGATTCCAGATCAAGTGCGATGGAGCGTTTGCCTGCACCCTGAGTAAGATAAGAGGTACTCATTCCCGCCCTGGCGGCATCAGCATCGGTCCCACCCCGATGGCGTATCGCATCTCCTTTGGTTACCGACTCAACCTTGATAACGTCGGCTCCAAGTAATCCTAGATAGTAGGAACAGGCCGGCCCCGCCAATACATGTGTAAAATCAACGACTAGAAGGCCTTCAAAGGGATGCGTTTTTGACATAAGGATGTCGCTTTCGTTTCAATTTGTGACTTAGGCATGTGCGTGCCTCACATGATTGTGAGCACATGACAAATTAGTGTTAGGGATAACGGCGCAATCGGGTTTACAATCGGTTTTCTATCACTGTGCAAGCAATCCCGATAACCCCATCTTGGAGGAAAAAATGTCTTTTGCAAAGAATATTGCCACTGGTCTCGCGGCAACAGCAATGCTCGTGAGCGCAGCAGCTCTGGCGGAATATCCAGCAAAACCCGTTAAAATCATGGTTGGCTTTTCAGCTGGTGGCGGAACCGACACTACAGCACGCGGTTTTGCATCTTACATGCACGAAGCACCTTCCATGAACGGACTACCAGCGTACATCGTGAACCTGCCCGGTGCATCCGGTCAAAAAGCAGCCAAGGCCGTTCTAGACGAAGACGCTGATGGCCATACTTTATACATGATTAACATCGGCACCTTCATCGCCGGTGAATTGGCAAAAGGCGATGACCGCCCATACCACATCCCCGACGATTTCGTAAACTTAGGCTGCGCGTCGCAACTGGTCACCTCACTGCAGGTGCACACTTCCAATTCCGCAACGACAATGCAGGAGTTCATCGACAACGCCAAATCATCGGGCAAAGAAATCACCTGGGGCACTTCGGGTGCCGCAACCATGCATGCAACCATCGGTCACCTGTTCTTCGATACCCATGGCATACCGCACAAGAAAGTGCCATTCAAAGGCGGCTCAAAAGCCCGCGCGGCATTGGTTTCGCAATCCGTTGAAGCAGTCTTCGGCGGCGTGAACACGGTTGTAGGTTTCGAGAAAGACATCCGGGCTCTGGCCTCAGCCGGTGCTGAACGCGATCCGATGGCAGAGAACCTCGCAACGTTTAAAGAGCAAGGCACTGCCGGCATCGATTTCACCGGCCTGATGTGCCTGTTCGCAAAAACAGGTGTCCCTGATGAAGTAAAAGAAGATGTCGGCGCTGCTATCGAGCATATCGCTGCACTCACCGGCTACCAGAAATACATGTCTAAAAACGACCTTGCGTCTTTCTACACTGACTCTGCGACTGCGACTGCAGCGCAAGACACCATGTTCAGCGTAATGGGCCCGGTCGTAAAAGAAATCATCGCAAACCAGTAAGTTTGCAACTAGAGTAATCCGTAAAATAGAGGCAGGCCCGTTCGGGCTTGCCTCTTTATTTTGCGTCCGAGATCAGATCGATCAGCGGTTCAGGTCGATCACAGGAATACATAAATGGGCAACCGGCAATACAAAATCAAAGTTGAATTTGGCGTTAGCGCCGCTGTCCTTTTAGTCGGCCTTTTTTTTATAGCTCAAGCGTTCACCATTGAAACATCCCGGGAATCAATAGGGCCACGCACTCTTCCAATGATCCTGGCCACCGCTCTGGTTGTCGGCGGGCTTTGGCTGGCACTGCGGGCATTGCTTGGCAAGGTAGGCGATATACAGGAGGGCTACGGCTTTCTCGAAAGCGATAGCAAACGGATCTTTTTGATCGTTGCCTGCGGCGTTTTGTTTATAACCATGTTCTGGGCATTTGGTTACTTTGTGGCGGTATTCACCACCTTGATCGCGATGCTCTTAACATTTGGCGTTCGCAACTGGCTGGCAATGATCATCGGCGGCGTTCTACTGGCTGTTATTTTCCAGTGGGTTTTTATGGGAGTCATGCTGTTGAACGACCCCAAAGGTGCGGTTGTTGATTTGCGCCCTTACACCAACTGGATCACGGGAGCTAAATAGTTGCAAAGCCAATGCGCCGGTGTTGAAGCTTTTTTTGAACCGCTGGGTTTTTTGTCGATCTTCTTCGATATCACCTGCGGTTTTGTCATTCTGCTTAATGATCCCTATGCACTCATGTTTGTTGTGCTTGCCGCCTTTGTAGGGATCGTTTTCGGTGCCCTGCCGGGCCTGACGGCGGCAGCGGCAATTGCCATGATGCTACCCATACTCATCGCCTATAACGACGAGATCGGCGGGCTTGCAGGCCTCGCGTTCCTGTATGTAATTGGTAAATCCGGTCGCTATGGCGGCTCCATCGCCGCCATACTCTTCAATACGCCGGGCACAGCGGCTTCGGCCGCGACCATGCAGGACGGCTATCCTATGACCCAGAAAGGGCAAGCTGGCAAGGCACTCAAAACAGCAACCGTGGCGTCGGCCTATGGCGACTACTTCGGCGAGATCGTATTAATATTCGGTGCGGTTTCTATCGCGACATTCACCCGACAATTCGGCCCGCCCGAAAACTTTGCCATCTACCTGATGGCATTTGTTGTGATCGGGTCAGTCGTCAGCGACAGTATTATCAAAGGCATTATTTCAACCTTGTTTGGTGCAGTGGTTGGCTTAATCGGTGAGGACATCATCACCGGACAATTCAAAATGACCATGGGTATCGATGAACTGGAATCAGGCATGGCCCTGGTGCCCCTGCTAATCGGCGTGTTCGTGATTTCAGAGGTCATCATTCAAGCCGAGAAAGCAGCAAAAATGAAGGCGATCGAATTGGCAATCGATAAAGTAGATGACCCAACCGCACAATACTTCACCTGGCCCGAGTTCAAGCGCTGCTTTCCATTGATGTTCCGCTCTTCAATCTATGGGTCGTTAATCGGCATGATGCCCGGACTGGGTTCCTCGGTCGCCTGCTTTGTGGCGTATGGTGAAGAGAAACGGCGTGCGAAAAACAAAAATGAATGGGGTACCGGCGTTGTCGAAGGTATCGCGGCGCCAGAATCTGCCAACAACGCGGTATCAGGTCCATCCATGATCCCGCTGCTGACTCTCGGAATTCCAGGCTCAACCATCGCCGCCGTGCTGATCGGTATGTTTCTGGTTAACGGCCTGCAGCCGGGCCCTGGCATTTTTGCTACCGAACCGCCGTTGTTTATGGGCGGTCAGCTCATCAGCCCGCGAGAGTTTATATTTGGCGTCTTCGCGGCCGGCCTCATCGGTATCGCCTGCTACGCGCTCATTGGCTATTACGCCGCACCTCACATCGGGCGATTGATTGCCATTCTTCCAACGCAGTACCTCTACCCGTTCATCTTCATGACCGCTCTGGCCGCGAGTTATTCTTCAAGGGCGTCAATATGGGATGTTGGGTTTGCATTGCTGTTTGGCGTTATTGGCTACGCAATGCGGCGAACCAACTTTTCTGCCGCCGCCTTTATCATCGCCTTTGTCCTGACATCGAGCATGGAAGAAGCTTTCCGACAATCCATGATCATCTCGAATAAGGGATTCCTGATATTCACAAGCTTCGAGTATCAAGGCAAGTTCTCGTATGCACCGATCTTCCTCATCATCGGTGCAGCAGTGATAATCTTCCGAACCTGGTCAACCTATCGCAGTCGATCCGCCGGGGAGCATTAAAAACCTTCGTGGCAACACTGGACTCCCGCTACCTGCCGATTTTTGCCTTCGGTCTGATCGGAGGTTTTTGCGCCTATCTGATCGGTGTACCGATGCCGTTCATGTTGGGCGGCATTTTTGGTGCGGCAAGTTTTGTTCTTTGGTACGAGCGCGATGACAAGCGACTGCCGAAGCTATCCCGATGGGTGCGTTTGGTTTTTATGTCTATCATCGGGGCGATGATTGGCACACGATTTTCACCCGAGCTATTAACCCTGTTGCCGCAATTCTGGATTTCCGGTCTTGCTCTAATCCCTTTCATTTTATTAGCCCACGGTGGCAGTTACGCCATTATGCGCGGGCTTGGCGGCTACGATAAACTGGACGCTTACTTTGCCGCTTTGCCAGGCGGCATTATTGATTCTGCCGCCCTGGCAGAAGAAGCCGGAGCCGACCTTCGGATAGTCACTGCACAGCATTTTATAAGGATCATATTAGTGGTGGCATCGGTGCCCCTGTTGTTCCTTTTCATAGAGGGCGAAGCAGTCGGCTCGGCGGCAGGACAAACCATGGCGACGGTCGATTATGATATTGTCGATATCACACTACTCGTTGCAGTAGCGATGGTAGGCCTGCTCGCAGGACAGTTGACCAGGTTACCGGTATCTCACATGCTAGGCCCCCTGTTACTCGCATTAGCGTTGTCTGTCGGTGGCGTTGTAGAAATCGACGTCCCCCCGTGGCTTGGCCATGCAGCGCAATATATGGTTGGCACCGCTCTGGGCGCTCAGTTCTCGGGAGTATCCCGACGCCTCCTTATACGCGGTCTGGGAATGGGCTTGCTGGCGGGAAGTTACATGCTTGGCCTTGCAGCTACATTCGCGATAATCCTCGTGCAATATGTACCGGCAGATTTTGGCGCGTTGTTTATTAGCTTTGCCGCTGGCGGCCTGGCTGAAATGAGCTTGATCGCACTGTCACTTAATTTTAATCCGGTAGTTGTTGCCATACACCATCTGGTTCGCATACTGATGACTGTCTGGTTTGGCAATTTTCTGTCGCGCCGTGTATTTAAACTGGTGCCAGAGAAGTAGATATCTCTAAACATCAAGCCAATGTGTTTCACCGTGAGTTTGATTGAACTGCAGCTAGCTCTCAAGTGGACGCACTCATGCATCGGCACAGACAGGTTCGTTACGGCGGTTCCCCCCTGAGATCAGTCATATAGATTCTGCCGTGAATTGCCCTTACCCCATGTGCGGAATATCTCCCGGGTGCAGTGACAGCTTCATTAAGTCTTCACCCCAAACGATACGGCCCTTGTATATCTCTCGCATTTCTCCGAGGCACTTTTCCTTCACGCCCGGCGCATCCATTTGCGGTGTGAAGTGAGTTGCCACCAGCGTTTTTACGTTTTGATCAGCCGCAAGCCGGGCACACTCAAGATGTCCCGACGAGGCTGGCCTGTCCCCCTTTGTGAACGTACCCGAGATGAAATAACACATGTGAATCAACATATCAGCGTCTTTAGCCAGATCCGTAATGCCGTCGCATGGCCCCGTATCACCCGAGTAAACCAGCACACCTGCATCGGTTTCCAAACGAAGCCCATAGGGCTCAATATGTCCCGGTTGATGGAAAACCTCTCGCACGGTCATCTTCCAGTTGTCGGTTTCAATGATTAGCCCGTCATAGAGCGGTGTGACATCGGGTGCCGGTCGTTTTCGCGGCAATACTCCACCGCGGTTTTGATAAACCAACTGGCTCCCTGCTGAATTAAGACGACCATCAAGATCAATATGGAACACACCTTGTTCACCAAACAGCAGATCAGTCATACGTTGCATGTAGGCCGGCGCATAGACTTTAAGCTCTGGAATTTGTCCGGCCCCCTGGTCCCAGCGACTGTGTACTAATCTGGCATAATCCAGACAGTGATCCGAGTGCAGATGAGTAAAGAATATCGTGTTCAGATCCTGCGCACGGTAGCCCGTGCGTAGAAAATTTTCATGAGCACCACCGCCGTGGTCAAAAACAAGAATCTCATCGCCTATTTCAACCAGATACCCGGAGCTCGCCCGGTTACTCATCGGCACAGGAGACCCTGTCCCCAATAGTGTTACTTTCATAATGGCTTTTCCTGCAATCTACGATATCTGTACGGACAGCTATTTGGTAATGCTTCGCGCTTGATCTCCAGCACCACTATACTTGATCCCTCACTTTATGGAATTGCTCAGCAATTATCTTATGGCTGATCGGTGTCGCTTTCGACTGACAGATTACTCGCCCACAGCAACGACTTCACAGACCAGATGATTAGAATGGCAATTGCCTCAGACACCGGTAATAGCCAACCGGACCCGGCATTCATCGAACACACCGGTGAAATATTGGTTGCAGGGCATGGTGAAAATATATAGAGCAGGTTTACCCGGGTAGACATAGCCGTCACAAACCGGCCGATCCCGCTAATGAACGCAAAAAAGATCTAAGATGGTTTTGTCCCGGTAAATCATTTGGGTAGTTCGCAATATTGAATCTTGCGGAAAAAGCCAGCCCCTCACCGGTCCCTTGAAGGGTTTTACGACCCACTCAATTAACTATTGATGCTGCCAGACACAATGACGCCAGAGCGCCAGGTATAAGATTGCCTATCTTATAGACTCGACCCTGTGGCATTGCTTTTTTTAAAATCAAACTGCGATTTTCCAATCCGCTGGTCGTGCCTCTTTATCCTGAGTACTGGAAGTACCGATAATTGGAAAGTGATGCCACCCGGGAAATGGTGCCTAATTCACAAGGGCTTGCAAGCGGCCGAACGCTCGCGGGCGCCCTGCACACTGCCAGCGCTGCCTCCATTAGCGCTGCTGTGACGACAGGTAACCGGCTGTGTGTGTTAATCGTCCCTGTCAGCAGCTTGCGGTGAGCCAACGCCGGCTGGTTGGAGTTGTCGAGTGCTATCGATGTCCGAGAACAACTCACGCAGCGGCTTGTGCAGGTAGGCGGCAATCAGTGCCTGCTGTCGGGACGGGACGGCGGATTTTTCATCGATCCAGTCCTGCAGAGTCTTTGCCGTAACACCAAGGACCTCCGCAAGCGCCTGCTGACTGTGCTGCTGACCTTCGGCATCGGCATGGTCAATGGCACGCTTCAGGCCATGCGCCCATCGCTCACGGTCGACGTCGGCGGCATTTGCGAACCACTTACTACCGGTACGCTGTATCGTGTCCAGCGCATTGTCGGCAAGCAATCCGGATACAATACCGAGGAATGAAATAAAAAACGGGCTGAGCGATGCACCGCCACCGGGGGCTGGTGTTGCAATGATCAACACACCAGCCTTGGCAAGAATAAATATAGCCAGGGCGGTGATCGCACCGAGCAGGGGTCGAAACAAATAACTGGCCGGGCCGTGGGTGTCGCCGCTGGCCTGGTTGCCGGAGTTTTTACGAAGATAGTTCCGC
>CALKXD010000044.1 GCA_938003855.1 uncultured Granulosicoccaceae bacterium
CAGCATCACCGGCCGCATCAGCAGCACCGGCGGCAGTGTCTTTGGCGGCATCGACAGCATCACCGGCCGCATCAGCAGCACCGGCGGCAGTGTCCTTGGCAGCGTCGACGGCATCACCGGCGGCATCAGCAGCACCGGCAGCGGTGTCTTTGGCGGCATCGACGGCATCACCGGCGGCATCAGCAGCACCGGCAGCGGTGTCTTTAGCCGCATCAGCGGCGCTGCCGGCGGCATCCGTAGTGGATTCCATCGCGCTATCAGCAGCGTCTTTCATGTCGCCGCCGAACTGCTTGTAACCAAACCAGGCCAGTACCGCAAGAATAAGAGGGATCAGCCATTTCCAGAAGCCACCCCCTGACTTTTCAGGAAGTGCGGCTCTACCGGCATCGCGGATGCCGTCAGCGCCACGTTCAGCGGCACCGGCAGCAGCAGATCCTGCACCTTTTGCCGCATTACCGACGGCTGTAGCCGCACCCTCTGCCGCATTGCGGGTGCCTGTCACTGCACCGCCTACCGTATTGCCGGCAGCGTCGATCCCGCGTTGCGCTGTTCGACCAGCGGCATCGCGAGCGCCTTCGGCAGCATTACCAACACCACGACCTACGGCACCAGCAGCATCACGGGCACCTTCGGCGGCGTTACCAACACCCCGACCCACGGAGCCTGCGACATTGCCAGCGGCATCCCGAGCGCCTTCAGCGGCATTGCCAACACCCCGACCAACAGAACCGGCGGCATCGCGAGCACCTTCAGCGGCATTACCGACACCCCGACCAACCGAGCCTGCAACATTGCCAGCGGCATCCCGAGCGCCTTCGGCGGCACTGCCGACGCCACGGCCCACAGAGCCGGCGGCATCGCGAGCACCTTCAGCGGCATTACCGACACCCCGACCAACAGAGCCTGCAACATTGCCAGCGGCATCCCGAGCGCCTTCAGCCGCATTGCCAACACCCCGACCAACAGAGCCTGCAACATTGCCAGCGGCATCCCGAGCGCCTTCAGCAGCATTGCCAACCCCACGGCCAACAGAACCTGCGACATTGCCAGCGGCATCGAGTGCGCCTTCAGCAGCGTTACCGACGCCGCGTCCGACTGATCCCGCAGCATCACGAGCGCCATCTGCAGCGCTGCCAACACCGCGCCCAACCGCACCGGCTGCGTTACCAGCCAGATCGCCAGCGCCACTCACCGCTGAACCTGCACCACTGGCGATTGAACCTGCCGCCCCGGTAATTGAGCCAGCGGCTCCTGCGACACCAGTAGCGGCAGCCGCAGCCAGGCCAGCCGCCCCTGCGGCAACCTTGCCGCCGGAAAAACCACCGCTGCCTGTTGCACCTGAAATGCTGCTGCTTGCTGATTCCAGTTGGCTGAGCAAACCGGTCGGCAGTGCGGCAGAGATGTTGCTGCCCTGGCTTTTCAGCATGCTCGCCAGTCCTGTGGCATTGAGTCCGGCAGCGCCGGATTCACGTTTCAGGGAACCCATAACAACCGGTGTCAGCATGCCGAGCAGTGATCCTGCTGAGCCTTTGCCAAGGCCGGTGAACTCGGACAGTCCGCTGATCATGGTGGTAACACCAGAGTTGCCCATAAGAGAGCCAAGCCCTTTAGTGCCGCTCTCTATAAGCGCAGAGGACTGATTGCCGCCAATCATAGAACCGATATTATCCAGCAAGCCGTCGTCCTGATCATCGACCAAATTAAATAGAACATCCGCATTGGAGGGGTCCTGGGCAGCGTTGCCAATACCCGCCATTAATGCCGGCAACGCACCGTCAATAGCGGATCGGGTTTTGTCCTGGCTCTCGCCAAGTAGTCCACCGATCTGCCCGACGAGCTGATCGTTGATCTGGTTTTTAACCGCATCCATGATATTTAAAGACATATATAACTCCTCAGAGTGTTGTATCGACTCGAAGTGTATCGAGTCATTATTTATTCACCGAAGGCACGTTTCAGTGTGGTTTTCAGATCAAGCGGGTGGCACCGGGGTCTGGCCAATGTTTCCGCAGGAAGGCCCTGTGTTGGCGTCCCTATCGCTGGATCATGAATGACTAACCTGAATTTGACCTTTTTTATCCGAAGTTTTGTGAATTGTTAAATCACAAACATTCACTGGCTGTGCGCGCCATCAAGCATTTCCAGACCAGGAAATATTAACAGATTCGTAGAAAGGGGAGAGTAGCTATGATGTAAAAAAGTAATGCGTACAGGGAACTTAGCGGCGTTAGCAACTGCTGTGTTTCATTTTTGTATCATGAATGTGTGGGTGCGCGCCATTTTGTTGGCGGTTCTAGGGTTGGTGAGACGATCACGCTGATCTTCGGTCAGTAACGAAACACGCTGGGGGTGCTGTGGCCCGGGCAGGTTACCTGTGTTGGCCTTCTCGCCAGACCGCAGCAACCTGCTCAGTGGTTGCGGAATCGAGTAGCGTTGCCTTTATTACCGCTGTAGCGGAATACCCTGGCTAGTGCTGGCTGGCTATCGCCTTACCAAAGGTAATCCGGTCCATTGGCTTTGAAAAATAATATCCCTGGCCGTAGTGACACCCGCTGCGTTGCAGCTGTCTGACTTGTTCTTCGTTGTCAATGCCTTCAGCAACAACAGATAGCCCGATTGCCTCGGCGATTTGAATGGTGCTCTCGATAATGGCTGCATCGCGCTTGTCTGTCAGCATTTCTCTGACGAATGCCTGATCAATTTTTATGGTTGATACCGGCATGGATTTTAAATAACGCAATGAAGAATAACCGGTGCCGAAATCGTCTAGAGATACCCCGAAACCATAATTGCGCAAAAGCGCCAGTTGCCGCCTGCCGTTTTCTACGTGCTTTATTGCCGCCGATTCGGTGAGTTCGAGTGACACGTAGGCGGGTGCGATACGGCACTCGTTGGTTAGATCTATAATGGTTTCTGGAAAGTCGTCAGACTCCAGTTGCAGAGCGGAGACGTTTATAGAAACAAACAACTCCAGACCCGGGTAATTTTTTTGCCACTGTCGCAATTGCGTGAGACCTTCCCGAATTATCCAGCGACCGACGCGATGTATTCCGCCGTACATCTCCAGAATCGGGATGATTTCGTCGGCGTGCAGATCGACCGGAGTCTCCGGCTGCCAGCGCAATAAACATTCGCAGCCAACGATAGTCTCATCGCTCAGTGATACAATCGGCTGGTAGTAGAGTTCAAACAGGTCTTCGGGGTTACCTTCACTGATTCTATTGATGATATCGCGTTGCCGCGTCAGTGCTTCCTGCGCCTGATCCGATAACAAAATGACTGATCCACGCCGGTTGTTTTTTGCCTGCAGCAATGCCTGATCGCTGAGTTTGAACAGTTCACCGAGATCAAGGCTGCTGACTTCCTGGACACTCACACCCACGGTGCAGCTGATCTCGATGGCGCTGTTTTTATAGATGAACGGTTGTGTTACCGCTTCCTGTATCCGTTGTATTACAGCCTCGGCGGTGCGTGGTGCAACCAGACCGCAAAGCACAATAGCAAAGTGATCGCCATCCGTTCGCCCGAGCCGGTCCTCTGTGCGCAATTGACTTTGTATACGCAGGGCGACTTCTTTAAGAACTGCGTCGCCGGCAAAGTATCCCATGGCATCGTTTATTTGCTGAAAATGATCCAGATCAACAATCGCCAGCGCGATGAATTCACCGTCGTTTTTATTATTGCGCTGAAAGTCGGATAAAAACTGCGTAATAGCTCGTCGGTTTGATGTGTCTGTTAGTGGATCGCGCAGGGATAAGCGTTGCAGCCTGGCGCTGGCTTGGCTGAATTTGTTACGTAGGTGTTCATTTTTTTTTGTCAGTGGCAGATAGCCAACGAAATGATAGATTGCCAGTAGCAACACTATCAGTGGTACCAGCAGCAGTACCAGGCGTTTGCGCCAGCTGACCTGTTGCTGGTGTTGCAGTGCCAGTTCCGTAATGACCGTTTCAATCGAGCTTGTCAGTGACGTGCCGTTGACCTCGTTCTGCAACAGCTGACGCACGACGGCGCGCGTAGGGTCCTCGCTGGCGGTAAGATCACCGATGCGATCTATTCGGCGTGACAGATGGTGTGGAGCATCGATGTACAACGGCGTGATCTGCTGATGACGGGCAATGAAGCCGGCGGATCGGTTATGGGTGAGTTCCCATTGCAGTTGCCAAAGTCGTTGTCCGTGACCGCGTAGCTGAAAAAAAACCGCTGTATCGTCCTCTTGTGCACTCGCAGAAAGACTGGCCAGTTGCTGGTTGAGTCTGGTCGCTACGTAGGATTGCTGTTGCAACAACTCACGTTGATGCTGATACAGTGACTCGCGCTGCCACAGAGACCACATCAGCAGGGCGGTGCCGATTACGCTCGCAACCAGTGCCATTAACACAAGCTGATGCGGGAAGTCCCTTTGCTCTGTGTTGTCAGAAAGTTCGGTCAAGGTGATGGACTGCCAAAGATGGAGGGAAATACCCTGGATACCAAAGTGTTGCGGCACGGCGGTGAGAGAGCTTTTACCTGGGTGTAGAAACCATTGTTGCAATCTCCGTGCATTGTTTTCCGGTCTAGGTGGTGATCAGGCTGGATTTCCACCGCGCGATCTTTTCGGCGCGACTCAGCGTAGCCATGGCAGGGCTGCTTGAGGGCAGGCCGACGAGCTGAATTTGTCTGTCCAGTGTCAGGTTGGGTGCTACGCGTTTGCGGAACAACTGTTCTGCCGTCTTGCCGTTAAAGGCAATCGTGCGCAACCGCGGGTGCTGCTGCAGGAACTGTTCGAAATCATTGCACACCGCACTGTTGAGAACGATCCGGGCGTCAAGGCTGCCGGGACGAATGCACTCCTGTAATACGTCCCAGAGTGCAATACCGTTATTTTTAATCAGCTTGATTCGATTCTCGTAAGTAAACTCCGTGGCGGTCAGCCGATCGTCGCCATGCATGGCTAGCATAATGGGCCAGAAGGCATTTTGTGGATGGGCGTAGTACTGTTGCGCCTGCAATGAGGCGGCGCCTGGCATCGACCCGAGAATCAGCGTACGGGCGGCGGGATTTTCGATCGGGGCCAGCGCACTCAGTACGTGTCCGGGTTGCCCGGTCTTTTTAGTCGCAGCCGGCACGCTTCAGGAACCTGTCGCCAATTCGTCGCTAAGACGGCGAAAATAGTCGGCGGACCGGCGACTGAATCCTTCGGGGTCAGCAGCGCGTTTACCGGTTCGGATGCCGGTGGAGTCCTGGGTTTCGGCAAATATCTGCAGCTCGAGTTGCTCGAGTTGCTTGAGCAGTAATTTGACGTTGGCCTCGATACGGCGATTATTTTCGTCGCTGTCTGTGTTCAGTTGTCTGGCCATTTCGCGCATGTCAGCGAGCGTCTGGTCGGACAATCCATCAATGGAGCCGCTGGCCAGTCGCTCCAGCTGCTGCGAGGCGTTGTCGATCTGTCGTTGCTGTGCGTTGGCATTGATGTCGGTTTGGGCACCCGACTGGCTGCGGTTAGCACCCTGGTTGGTGGCCGATTGGCCGTCTGCCCCAGACGACTGTGATGATTCGGATTGGGCCTGCGGCTGACCGTTCTGGCCGCTGTTTTCGGTTGGCTGCCCGCCCTGGCCACTTTGCTGACTGTCACCGCGCTGAAGTTGTTCGGCGGTCAGTGTCTGGTTGCCGCCCGGGGCTTCACCTGACTCGCGCAGGGCGTCAGCCAGTGCCTGTCGCATTTGCTGTAACGCACGTGTTGCGTCGGCGGCGGTGGTGGCAGATTCAGTGCCGCTAGCGGCTTCTGCGGCGGCAAGTTCCTTGGCGTCGAACAGATCATTCTGCAAACCAGACAGTGCGGCGCTGATTCTTTCTTCACGCAGCGCAGCCTGCGGCGCCATGCCTTCTTCGATCATGTCACCGGAGATACCCATTAATTCGGCGGCCTTGCTGCGGTCGAGCTCGTCGAGGGCCTGTTGCACGCGTGCACTTGTCTCGGGTGCCTGCTCGGCAAACCGCCTGGCGGCCTCGGCCAGTTGCTGCTGGGTGGCTTCGAGTTGCTTTTGCATCTCGCGCTTTTGTTCTGCAAGACGGCGCTCATCCTCAGCGCTGAGGCCGCTGTCAAAGCGATTTTCAGTACGGGCGTCTATGGAGCGTTGCAGTGCGTCGCGCAACTCACTGGCGGTCTGCTGCTGCTGCCGGGAGAGATCGCGTATCGCGTCTTCGGCGCTGGTCAATTGTTCCTGCAGTGCTTGTTGGCGCGCGTTTGAGACCTCTTCAAGAGATTGGCGGAGTTGCTCAGAGGCGTTTTGCAGGGCCTGCTGTCGTTGTTCGGGAGACGCGCCGTCGCCGGAGGAGTCGGCGCTTTCAAGTTCGTCTAAGGCTTCCTGCAGACTTTGCAGCGCTTGTCGGGTAGCTTGTGCTTCACTGCTTTGACCATCGCCTTGCTCACCACTCTGCTCACCGCTCTGGCCTTGCGAGCCATTGGCCTGCTGCGACTGGCTTTGCCCTGACGATGATGGCTGGTCTTGAGGTTGTCCCTGCTGTTCACTGGATGCGGTTTGTTCACGCTGCAGTTGTTCCAACTCGCGTTTGAGCTCTTCGATTTCACGCCGCAGCTTTTCCTGCTGCCAGCGCTCAGCGCTGCTGAGTTCGTCTTTGCCGGCAGCCGCGTCTGCAAGTGCCTGCTGGCGTTTGGCGAGGTCTTTCAGTTTGTCGAATGCATCGTCGACGGACTGCTCGGGGGCACCGCCGGGGGATACTGAGTCAGGTGTTTCGTATTGGTTTTTGGCCAGATCCATTTCCAGTTCATACATCTCTGCCATGTCGCGGCCGGCATTGCCGCCGCCGCTGCCATTGCCCTGGCTCTGACTGACGGTGATGTCGTTGAAAATAGACTCGGCGCGTTTTAGATATTGCAGGGCTCTTTGCTGATGGGTGACCGCGTCTTCAAACGCTAGTGCGGCCAGATTGTCTGCCGACGGGCGCATTGACGCTGCGGCCTCCTGCATGTACTCGACAAACCGGGCGATGTCGGGATCATTGTCGAGCAGCTGTCGGGACTCTGCGCGCTGTGCAAGTTTGTCGGCCTGATCGGCGAGGGTGCCTTGCAGGTCTGACAGCAGGGTGGCGCTGTCACTGGGATCAATCAGGGATTCCTGTTCATTTTTCTGATCGCGGATCAGGTTCCAGGTGGCGACCAGTATTTCTTTTTGTCGCTGTGATATTTCCTGTTCCTGCTGTTGTTGTCCGCCACCGCCCCCTTGTTGTGATTGCTGTGATTGACTGAATTTGCGTTCAAACGGCCTGACATCGATAAAAAGGATATCGGTAGAAACGGTTTGCTCGCGATCGCGTGCCTCGGCGTAATAGGTCACCAGATCACCGGGTAACAGTTCGGTGCCCATTTCGTTGGTGAATTCTTCGAGCATAAAGGTGTGCGAGAAATCGCCAGCCTCATCAAGGGGCAGAGAGTTCCATTCGCCGCCGTTAACGGAATATTTCAAGGTGACCTCTTCAACGGCAAAGTCATCGACGGCACTGGCGGTGACTGTGACCTCTTCGATTGCCGTGGCGGTCCAGTCTCCCCCGGGTTTGGAGAAGCTGATGGTGGGCTGCTGATCATCGGCTACTGTAATCTGATACTCCGGAGACAGCATAATGCGATCATCGCCGAGCAGATCTGCCAGTTGATAGCTACTGTCTTCATCTACAGTGAAAGTCACGGAGTAGCGCAGGTCCTGCTCGCTGGTCAGTGCTATCGCGGTGTCGCCAATCAGAATCTCGCCGCTGCTGAGCGCTTTGTCGGTGGTGATACTGAGGTCCACACGGGTGCCGGCGACTGCGTTGATGTCGCCGCCGTTTGTATCGGTTTCCGGTTCGCGGTTTGTCCATGCCGGATAGGTGTAGGACAGTTGTAACTGTTCAATTCGGGCCGGGATCACGACTTCTACTGTCGACGTGTCACTTTCGGTGAAGGCCGATGTCACGTAGTAGTCAATCGGGTCGGTGACACCGTACAGCGTAAAACTGAAGGTGCCATCGTCCTCACGATTCATGTCAACCGTCTCCCACTCAGAGTCGGCAGTGTTGCCCGTTTGTTTGACGTGAAGTTCGGCCAGATCGGATTCGAAGCCCTCGGCGGTGGCTACCACAAACAAGCTGTCGCCAAGGCGGATCTTGGTATCGCCCGGTGAAAGACTGATGCTTCGATCCGGCAGAATATCGGATTGATACCAGCCAAACCACAGATGCTTGATACCGGCTCGCCAGTCCAGCGGCATGGTGGAAAAAAACCAGCCGGCTAACACAAGGATACCGGCGGAGGCGGCAACCGGGCCGATCAGTTCGGCGGTGGGGAACAATTTGCGGACCGGCGCGGTAGCAGCGGCCCGTGAGGCATCTTTCGCCAGCAGACCGGTAAACGGTGTTTTGATATTGCGCCGTTGCAGGTCGATGTAAGTCTCCGCTCTGCCTTGAAAGGCCGGCACGGATTGCTCGAGTTCTGCGGCCCCGGCGGTATTTTTCAGTTGCCGTTGAGGTCTCCAGAGCAGTAGCACCACCAGCACAATTGCCAGCAGCAGCAAGGCAAATCGGGCGGGGTAGTAGAGCCAGTTGGAATAGGCCAGCGAGTCACCGAGTACCGCAGCGAGCAGCGAGACCGCGACAGCAGCAAAGATCACGGCAGCGATTGCCACTGCGGTGCTTCTAAAGCGGAACCGTCTGCGATAGTTGGTCAGGTAGTTGTCGAACTGCTGCTGATGATCGGTGCGACCACGTCGTTTTACGTTCATATCAGGCTTCTCGTCGAACCCACAGATGCCGGTGGCTGTATAAAGACTCGAGCAATGCGAGTGCGGCAAAGACGGGCAATAACCAATGCCACAGTGACATTCGGCTGTCTTGTGCGCTGTCAGTTCCCGCAACAGTGCCGCTTTTTTCGGCACTCGCAAGTGCTTCCCATTGTACGCGGGTTTCTTCATCGACCGCAGCGAGGGTTGATTCGCGTGTATCGTTGTTGACGGACAGCAAGCGGGTGCCGGACGGGCTGCGCATGGTGTAAATGCCTTGTCGATCCAGCGGCAGGCTGGTACGGGTGGCGAGTTCTGAAATTTCGCGTAACGGTTTACCGTCCGGGTCAAGGAGCTGCGTGCCTGGTGGCAGACTGATGGCTTCGCCAATTGCACGATTCGGGTTGCTGCTCACACTGCCGCTGAGGTAGTCGATTGAGCGGATCAGGAAAGCCACAAACAGCGGATCAACCGGCAGCGTGTTCCAGGCGGTATCGACCGGACTTGCCACCAACAGAATCTTGCCGTCGCCGATCTGTCGTTCCAGCAACAAAGCGTCACCGTTGCTCAGTTCGACCAGGTTTTTGTCGTCCGGGTTGTTGTTAAACGGCACATTGCGAAGCACCGTCAGCAAGCGCCAGTTGGCGGCCAGTCCGGCGGTGACCGGATGCGTGCTGTCGATTCGGGTGACCATAGGCCGCGATGCGGCGTCGACCAACTGGCGATCCGCTGACTGGCTGATTGATAGTGACCGCATCCCCAGCAGTTGGCGGGTTTGGCTGCTGTGTACTGTGTTGCCAACGAAAATCACCGCGTAGCCGCCATCGTTGAGATATTGCCGCAGGCGTCCGGCCGCACGATCGCTCAAGGTCGATGCATCGGGCACGATCAATAACGGCCCTGAGTTGGCAGCGGACAGGCTGTCTCCGTTGATGCGTCGGGTGCTGAACCTCGGGTCTGCTTCTACTGCGGCGACGGCATAGGTATTGGCGGTTGATCTTGCGTTGCCGGAAAGCAACGGCACTTCTGTGCGGTCACCGCCGGGTACCGCAATCACCCATTGATTGTCCGCAGCGAGCTTGTCAGCCGCATCCAGAGTGACCGTTAACCGGCCCTTGGCGCCACTGGTATCAATGTCTGAAAACCGGTGTAAAGTACGGCTGTTCGCGGTAAGCGACAGAGCCGCTGTTGCAAGCACACCGTTGCTGTCGCTGATGGTGACATTTGCTGTGTCCGGTGTATCGCCGTGGCTTTGCACGATTACCGAGACATCCGCACGCGTATCGGCGGCGTGTTCCAGCCGCCCGCTGATGGCCATATTGCTGTTGTCGTTGGTGGCTGAATTATAGATAGTGAAATCCGCTACGCCGTCAATGGCCAGGTTGCTGAATTTTTCAGGCATGGCCGAACGTTGCAGGTCGGTGACAAGATGCAGGTGAACTGGCAGCGGACTGTCACTGAGAATCGGGGAGATTGCACTGGCTATACGGCCGTAATCCAGCCTGCCTGAACCGGCTTCAATTTGTGTTAGTGCTGTTCTTGCGCTGGCGATTGATGGTGCGGCGCGTGCATCACCGGCTTGCGCAAAGTTGCTGCCTGCAGCGATAACAACCGCCTCGTCTGAGGGGCCTGCCGCGTCGAGCAGGTCGGTTGCCTGTTGCAGCGTTTGCTGCCATCGATCCTGATGTGACTGAGATAGCGAGGTATCGATCAGTATCACGTGACGAATAGCTGAGCCGCTTATAAGCCCGCTGCGTTGTAGCAGTGGCTCGGCAAACAGCACCGCTAGCATCAATAAAAACAACAATCGCAGGGCAAGGAGCTTCCAGTACTGCAAGCGGGTCTGGCGGCTGGAGCGAGTGTCACTTTGCTCAAGAAACATGCTTGAGCTGAAGTCCTGCGCCGGTGGTTTTTCGCTGCTGAGACGATGCAGCCACCAGGGCAGTATCGCCGCGAGTAAGCCAAACAGGAACATCGGTGCGAGCAAACTCATTGTTGTACCCGTTGGCTGGAAAATGGAGTCGTTTGCATGTGGCTAGCGCCTGTGCTGTCGCAGCAACAGATAGCGGTGCAGCATATCGTCGAGCGGTGCTGCGGTGCTGCAGGGGACATAGGTAAATCCATTGCGAAGTGCGGTTTTTTCGAGGGCAGCGATATGCGCTGCAATCCGCTGTGGGTATTCGTCGCGCAGAAAGTCGGCTGATACCTGCACTTGCGCGCCTGTTTCTATATCGCGAAGGGTACTTGGTGCGCGCATTTTTTTAACATGCTCAGCCGGGTTCTGCTCGCTGCGATCGAGTACATGGAAAAGCACGACCTCGTGGCCGGCGTTGACCAGCACCTGCAGGTGACGGGTGAGTTCGTCAGTATCGCAGTAGAAGTCGGAAACCAGAATGACGATGCCCCGACGTGTAATGGTGGCTGCCAGCTGCCGCAGGCTGTCGTGTATCTGTGTGCCATCATTGGCTTCGGTGCGTTCCAGCATGGCCAGTAAGCGATAAAAGGTATCCGGGTGAGACGCAGGCGGCATGACTTCGCGAATGGTATCGTCAAAAAGCGTTGCGCCAAGCGCATCATGCTGCTTGCGTACAAGATAGGCTAGGGCGGCACAGATAAACTTCCCGTAAGTGAGTTTGCTCACTTCATCGGTTTGGTAGTTCATCGATGCACTGACGTCTAACACCAGATTGACAGCGGTGTTGGTTTCTCCTAGAAACCGCTTAACATAGGTGCGGTCAGTTCGGGCATATACATTCCAGTCAATGAAGCGCGGATCGTCACCATCGTTATAGGAACGATACTCGGCAAACTCCTGACTGAAGCCGAAAAAAGGCGAGCGGTGCATACCGGTAAAGTACCCTTCGACGACGGCCTTTGCCACCAGCTCCAGGTTTGACAGGCGTGCCAACACAGCGGGCTTCAGCAGTCTATGGCTGCGGTTGTCATCAGGTGTTTTTGTTGCCGCCATTGTCGTTGATCCGTGCTAGCGCTGTGATGCGACGACGTCGGCCAGAATTTCTTCCATCGTGACGTTGTCAGAATCCGCAAAATAATTCAGCAGTACACGGTGGCGTAGTACCGGTGCGGCCAGTGCGTCCATGTCCTCGCGGGTGACGTGATAACGACCTTGCATAAGCGCCCGTGCCTTGGCGGCCAGGGTGATAAACAATGTGGCGCGAACACTGGCACCAAACTTTACATAGCGCTTGACCAGATCGGGAGCGCTGTCTGAGACGGGGCGGGTCGCTCGTACCAGTTGCACGGCATGTCTGGCCACCGATTCTGATACCGGCACTTGCCGGACGAGTTCCTGAAACGCAATTATTTGCTCGGCACTGGTGCAGCGCTGCGGTGTGGGTGCGCGTACATTAGAGGTGAACCGGGCCACGACTTCCAATTCGTCCTCGGCGTCCAGATAGTCGAGCATCAGGTTAAACAGAAAGCGATCGAGCTGCGCCTCAGGTAGTGGATAAGTGCCTTCGAGTTCGAGCGGGTTTTGCGTAGCCAGAACAAAAAACGGTTTTGGCAGAAGGTGCATCGTGCCGCGAACCGTTGCCGAGTTTTCCTGCATGGCCTCAAGCAATGCCGCCTGGGTTTTGGGCGGCGTGCGATTTATTTCATCGGCCAGCAGCACATTGGTGAAAATGGGGCCGGGGACAAATGTCCAGTTACGTCGGCCTTGCTCGTTTTCATCGATGATATCGGTTCCGGTGATGTCGGTAGGCATGAGATCCGGCGTAAACTGAATGCGGTTGAAGTCCAGTCCGAGTGCTTCGGACAGCGTGCGTACCAGCAGGGTCTTGGCCGTCCCCGGCATGCCGGTGATCAGACAATGACCGCCGACTAGAAGGGTTATCAGCAGTTGCTCGACTACTTCGTCCTGTCCAACTATGACTTGTCTGACCTGATGACGAATGTTATCCATCACATAGCGAAAGTCTTCGACGTCGCGTGCAGCGGCATCAGTCAGCGCGCTTGTATCTTCGCTCATGATGAGTCTCCGGTAAGTTCAACGAGTAATTCCTGCGCCTCACGAAAAAACGGCGCTTGTTCGAGTGCACGCAGCACGTTACGGCGGGCGGGTTTTAGTTCGCCCAGTTGCTGATGGGCGCGTGCGATATCGAGATAGACAATTGATTTGTCGTGAGGATTCAACCCGAGAAGGGATTGAAATTCACGCAGGGCGCCGCGATAGTTGCCGATTTCCAGGTAGTCTTTTCCGAGGCGTTCGTGTAGGTCGATACTATTGGGGGAAACCCAGTTGATAGATTCCAGTACCTCGCTGGCGGCTTCCGTGCGACCAAGGTCGCGTAAGCGGTGTGCCAGTTGGTGCAGCATGTCCGGCTCGTAGCCGCCGAACTGGTACCAGGTTTCCAGCGCCTCAACGGCCTTTTCGTGTTTGCCGATTGCTTCATAGGCATCGTGTAGAGGAATATAGGCGTTGCCCTTGTCGACATACTCAGGGAATATATTATTGGCCTGAGTGGCCAGTGCAATGACAGTGGCAGCGTCACTGGACGGGCTGGATTGATGCACGCTGGCCAGTATTTCACGCCACTCCGCAAAATTATCGATCACATGCCCGAGTTTCAGTTTAATGTACCGCTGCAGTTCTTGATCGAGGAACTCAGTGCTGACGCCTAGTACACTGCTGACCGCCTCGCGGGTGTCCTGACGTTCATTGAACTGTGCCAGCATTTTCACCAGTTTGTCGTGCCCCCAGAATTCACTGATCATCTCGCAGACCAGCCCCGCCTGCATATAGGATACCGTGACCTGATTGGGGTAGGTCGGTCTGACAAAACCGTTGTCCAGGTCTGCGATGGGCAGTAACTTGTTTTCGTTTATGGCCTGCAACACGTCGACAGGTATGTGTCGGCCGCGTAGTGGTCCTGTCTGCCATTCTTCGTAGACCGAGACGCCCTCGGTAAACCAGCGTGGCATGCGGTGGTTTGATGCTTCAATCGTAAATACATGGGCTAACTCATGCCATAAGGTGCTGCCCCAGTGAAAGTCGCCGGGGGGACGGCCGGACGGGCTATCCATCGCCAGCAGGTAGCCAAACGTCACGCCCAGCAAGCCGACTCCGGGCGTACTGACTGTGCGTACCGCGAAGTCGTCATGGTTTGGAAAAAGTTCTACGATGAGCGGTTCTTTCAGGGCGAAGTTGTAACGTCTGGAAAATGTTTCCACGGCTTTCAGAGTGAGTTCTTCAACATAAGGTGACAGGTATTTTGCTTCGTCACGGTGCAGCCTCATGACGACAGGTGCGGTGCTGTCAGCGATATCAGAATCCAGTCGGAAAGTCGCTTCTGTGTCGATATCCTTAAAGTCTTTCAGCGTTTCCAGCAGCCGTAGAGTGTTGACGGTTGCGGTATCGTAGGGGTCACCGGTATAGGCGATTTCAAGGTGTTTTCTGGCGCCGTCTATATCATTCAGTCGCAATAAATTGATGCCCAGTTGCGAGTGTGCACTCCAGTGTGTTGGCTGCACGTTAACCGCTTTGCGCAGTAAGTCGACAGACTCGCGGTAGCGGTAGTTAATCAGGTGATAGTGAACGGGAATAAAGTAGACATCGCCATACGCGGGACTGTACGCCAGTGCTTTTTCCACCCATTCGCTGTCGTCTATATCGCGCAATAGATCGGCAGACACTTTCAGTGCGTAAATGTCGAGCGGTGCCATGTTGTTTTTTTCTGCCGAGACCAGTGCTGTGTCGAGCAGAGTGTCGGCGGTTTGCAGGTTGTTTTGTTCCAGTTCGAGTCGGGCACGCAGTAGCAGTAGCTCGATGTTGTCCGGGTTTTCGGCATGTAGCTGCAGCAGCAGTCTGCGACCTTCGCTACCTGATTGTGAATTAATCAGTGCGGCGACCAGACCTATTTGAGCATGCAGGTAGTCGGGGTCGAGTTGCATTGCCTCTTCAAACAGTGGAACTGCCTGACTGGGTTGATGCGTGCTGAGAAACAGCCGGCCCCAGCGGGCTCTGATGTGCGGGTTGCCGGGTTGCTCTGCTACAGCACGTCGAAAATACTCGTTGGCTTTTTTTGTGTCACCGAGTGCCCATTGTGCTTCTGCAGCGACATGCAGCGAAGCGCCTGTTGACAGCGGCAAAAAGCAATCGATGGCAGCATCTATATTGCCCCGGTCGTATAGGTTGTCACACTGAAGCAGGCTGGCTTCACGATCGGGGTCGTATTCTTCGGTAAACCCGGTGGCGCAGTGCAGTGCCGCAAAAAGCGCCAGCAACCGCGGTATCACCCGTAAATGTCCGGCGCTGCGTGTGATGCCGGAGTCAGCAAATGAGTTAATTCGCATTGTCGGAATTGCCCGCTTGATCGATTGTTTTCTGAACGTCGGCGAGTTCGAGCATCAGGTTCTCAAGGCGATCAAAGTAATCGTCTTCGTCGATGTCGTCTTTGCGCAATCGAAGGGTGGATATTTGATTTGAAATAGCTTCCCGTTTGCCAAGTAATTCATCGGGTATGCTCGCTTGCAGCGTTAGCAGATTTCCGTAACGCGCTACTTCAATAGATTGTGCCAATTCGCCCTCGAGACGTGGATGTTCAGAGGCGAGGAGTTTCTCGGTGTTGTAATAGCTGGTGATAGCGCGATCTGCGTAGGCAAACATTTCTTTGGCACTGATAATTTCGTTTTTGTCGGTATCCGCTTTTTGATCGGTGATAGCATCGACAAGGTACATCGGCAGTCTAACGGCATTGCGTTCGCGTCCGTTTTTAGTGGCGGTGATCACTACCCGGTTGTCCTGAGTCAGCGGCTCCAGCAACGCGCCGCTGGCGCTGGTTGCAACGACCACCAGCTGGCGATTGGTGTTGAGCGCATTAAGTGCTTCGACGATTTCATCGCCGGTGATATCGGCTCCGGGAATATTGAATTTGTAGTTGTCACCATCAAAGCTGCCATGGCCGATCAGGTAGAGGACCAGAGTGTCCAGCGCCGGGCCTTTTGACAGATTGTTGAGCAAACCGATAATAATCGATCGCTTGGCCGCGTCACCACGCACCAGAATAACATCCTGCGGACTGCGTGCTGCCAGACGTGCCTGATCAGCAATGCTGGTGGCGTATCGGGCAAATTGCTCTGTGTAGTCGGCGTTGCCACCCAGGCCGCTGATAACAACCGTGGTATTGGCGGCATTTGCCAGCGGCGTGATGCCTGTCCAAAGCAGGCCGGCAAGCCAAAGGGAACGCATTCTCATAATCTACCCCAGACCAGACGCAGCAGCCATTCGGTAAGTTTCAGACCCAGCAACAGAAGGAAAATAAACGGCAGGTTCCATAGTGGCAGGCTCTGTTGGCGTACAATTCCGTTTCGCGCTGCACGTATCACTGCCGGCAACTCGGCGGCGTTACTGACCGAAAAATACTGCCCGCCGGTCGCCTGTGATAGCCGTTGTAAAAACGCTGAGTTCTGCGCCAGTCCATAGCTCTCTGCGGTGTCGTCTTCGCGGCTGAACCAGCGTGTTACGCCGGCTATCGGGTCGTCGGCCTGGCTGGCCTCAACATCAAGCTGCCAATTGCCGGTCGGCACGGCGTTAAGGGTTGCGTGATAGTTGCCGGCAATCTCGGCGCTTGCCGTCAGTGTAATGGTCTGGCTACTGCCGTCCGGCGCGTACAGGTTGGCGGTGACCGTAGCTGTGGTCATTGGTTCAAAGGCCTCGTCAAGCACCCGAGCTGTTAATCCTACGGTTGAGTTATCGAGGTAGATCTGGCTGTCGGTGGTGACTGTCAGTCTACTTTCAGCGGTTGCGCTAATCGCCTGGAGCAACTGCTGCCAGAAGATTTCATGGCGCATGTCATCGGAGGGCAGTTGCATCTGCCAACGCCAGGTGCCGCTGCTTGCGAGCATATAAGTGTTGCCGTTTCCGTAACGTTGGTAGGCTAACAAAGGAAAGGTGCCCGAAGGGGTTCCGGCTTCCAGTAACGCAATTGCGCCGGGTTTTAGTTCACCGGTCCGCTGAAAGTCGGCAAGTTCCGGCATATCGTTCCAGCGTGCACTGTTAATGGCTGGGTCGTTGTCGAGGCGAGTGACCGGTGAGGTACTGCCGCTGGCGGTCAGTTGCGCTTTTACACGGATGCGTTGAAAGCCCGGCGAGTTAGTGGTGTCGAGTGTCACCGGCAGTGTTTTTGCCACCGGGCTGTTTTGCCAGCCGCCGTCCGCCAGCGCACGATTACCTGCGAGCACCAGCAGTGTGCCACCGCGCTCTGATACATAGTCATGAATCAGCTGCTGCTGGTCGGCGTCTAAGGAGATTGATTCGACATTGCCAATGATCACTGCGTCATAACCGTAGAGTTCGGCTTTTGTTTTCGGGAAGCCTTCTGCGTGTTGCTCCGGGCTCTCGATTCCTTGTCGATAAAATTTGTTCGGGGTGGTGCGCAGGATGGTGACCAGCGACTGACCTTTTGATAACGCTGCTGCACGGCGGATGAATTTGTATTCCCATCGCGGCTCGCCTTCAAAATAGAGTATGCGGCGCTCCTGTTCTTTAACCTGCAGAAGTGCTCGACGATTGTTGTTTTGCAGCATTGCGTCATCGCTTTGCGGTTCAAGTTCAAAACGCAGGTCCTGCAAACCGGCTTCTCCGGCCGTGATATCAAGATCAATTGTTGTCTGACCCGGGGTGCCCGGTAGCGGGTGGTCTTTCAAGGCGACGATGTTGTCACCGGCATAAACTTTTATACGCGCTGCATCGGCAGTACCGTGCTGCACGGTGAGAGTGGCGCGTTCGACCGAGCCGGGCAGAGTGGTTGCCGCGAGGTCGACCCCGGTGATTTCACTGTCTTCGGCAATTTGCTCGCGTCCGACACCAATGGTATGAACAGGCACACCGAAGGTGGACAGTTGATCCCACACAGAAGTGGACGAAATACTGTCAAATGCCAGGGTAGAGTTGTCACTGCCGTCAGTGGCAATAACAACAGCCGCGAGTGGATTGGTGCGCGCCTGATCGAGCGCTTCGAGCACTGAGTCTGCCAGCAGACTGCGACTGCCATGGTCTGGCAGTTGCTGCAGGTCGTCATGCCATAGCAGCTTGTCTCCGACTGTGCCGTAATCGAGGGTGAAGTTGCTCTCGAGCGCCGGAGCCAGGTTTTCGAACAATGCCATTGCCGTCTGATGACGGCTGCGGCCTTCGTCCTGGTAATTCATGCTGGTCGAGTGATCCAGCAGCATTGCGACGGTATTTTCGCCTGCGACCAGGGTTTTAGTCTTCAGTACCGGTTGCCAGATTAAACCAAGTAGTAAAGACGCCACAGCCGTTTGCAACAACCAGACAATCCACAGCCGTGCAGTCGACAAATACGCTTTGCGTCGCCACAAACTGACAGCGATGATCAGTGCGGCGAGCAGTATCAGAGTCGCCAGAAGCCAGGCGGGGTAACCAGACTCAAAAGCCAGCTCGCCGGCGGAAAAGTCACTACGGGGGTATTTGAACAGCCACTCAAACATCAGCAGGTTGACTCATGCTTTGCTCGAGGTAATGGATGCGATGGTTCAACAGAGGGGTCAGTCATCAGTGCGTCATCGAGTAGACGATATAATTAATGGCAAAGCGGTAGGCCATGGCGGAATAGGGCTCCGGATAGCTGGGCCAGTCTGCGTGTTCCCAGGCATCACCCAGGTCCATATTAAAATTGATCGCAACCATTACTCGTCCATCGTCATCACGTATGCCCCGCCAATGCGGGATATTTCCACCGCGTTCCCAGGTTCGGCCTTCCTGCAACGGCCGAATACCGGGTATTTGTGTTCGTTCTTCCATGTCGTACAGGACGTGAAAGATCTCGTCGCTGATTGCCAGTTCCTCAATTATTCGTTGTGGAAAAACCTGCCGCATGGCGTAAGCGAAGTTGTCCCATTGAAACGGCCCGTGAAAATCATCAACCATCAGAAAACCGCCTCGCAACAAATACTCTCGCAGACGGCCAGCTTCGTAGTTATTCAGTGACAGTGACCCCACCTCGACCGCGTACAGCCACGGATAGTCGAATATTGTGTCATCGCCAAGTTGTACTAAGGCGCCTTCCTGATTGACTCCAATCCGGGTTAAACGTTCTAGCCCGGCCAGCAAATGTAATTCGGCCTCGGGCCAGTCTACCCGCCACCTTGGCCCCCAGCCGTTCGAATCTATGCCATTGTAGATCAATCGGGCGAAAGCGAATTCGTGTTGATTGATGAACCATGGCCGTGTGTTTGAATTGCTGTCAGGGGAAGTCACAGATTGAGCGGACGCGGAACCAGCTAAGAGTGCAAGAAACAGTGCCAAAATCCACTTGGGCATAGGTTTAATTCGCTGTGGTCGCAATTTGAGACACAGTGCGCGTGTCTGAATTGAAAGCAATCTGGCCCCTTAGACTCTCCGCAAAGCCAGTATAGCGGATAGACAGTCGGTTCCAACCTGCATTTTGATCAAATTATTACGCTTGCCATGCGGCAACGGACCTGCATTGGTAATTGAGTGGAACCACAGTGATGGTCTGTGCTCAACTGTCTGCCCCGATCATTTCGCGATTAACGAGTAAATGCAAATGACAAAAACCTGTTTGCCTGGCCCGTTGATGATCGATGTGGCTGGAACCGAGTTGTCCGATGAAGACATTGAGCTGATAGCACACCCTCGGGTGGGTGGCATCATTCTGTTCACGCGAAACTATCAGAACCGCCAACAATTGCAGCAGTTGGTGCGGGATATCCGCGCAGCGCGCAGTGGCCCACTGCTGATTGCGGTGGATCATGAGGGCGGGCGGGTGCAGCGCTTTCGGGAAGGATTCACGCGGATTCCGCCGATGAGACAATTCGGCGAGCTATTTGATACATCGCCGGATCAGGCGCGGATTTCGGCCCGTAAGGTTGCCTGTGTGCTGGCCTGGGAGCTTCGCCAGTGCGGAATCGACTTTTCATTTGCGCCAGTGCTGGATATTGACCAGGCCAATTCCAGTGTGATCGGAGATCGGTCTTTTCATGCCAGGTCTGATGTTGTGGTTGCCTTAGCAACCTGTGTGATCGAGGGCTTCAACGATGCCGGTTGCGCGAGTGTTGCCAAGCATTTTCCGGGGCATGGCAGCGTTTCAGCCGATACCCATGCTGAAATGGCGCGCGACGACCGCAGTTTTGCAGAGATCGACACCATGGATATGCAGCCGTTCAGGCAGCTTGCCGCCGCAGCCACAGCGGTAATGCCTGCGCATGTCATTTATTCCTCCTGTGACGCAGAACCCGCCAGTCTCTCGTCGTTCTGGCAGAAACAAATACTGCGTGGCTCTCTGGGGTTTAACGGACCGATCATCAGCGATGATCTGTCCATGTCGGCGATCACGTTGCACAGCACACAGGCACAGGCAGCGGCGCAAGCGCTGCGGGCTGGTACTGACCTGGCGCTGATCTGCAATGACAGGCCAGCGGTGCTGGCGGCAGTTGCATACCCCGATTGGCCAACTGACCTGGATGACAGCGTGCAGCGCAGGCAGCGATTGCAGGCGCGCGATGTCGACGCTCCGGCAGAGGCGATAATTGCCGCCGGTCGCCGTATTGCAGAGTCATTGGCTGGTTGACGCGTGGTACACGATTTTTTGTGTTGCCGTCCTTTGCGGTGCGATGGATAACTTCACATCAGGGCGATCTGGACTGGTAA
The DNA here is from genome assembly GCA_938003855.1 of uncultured Granulosicoccaceae bacterium. GTDB lineage: Bacteria > Pseudomonadota > Gammaproteobacteria > Granulosicoccales > Granulosicoccaceae. Next base: position 20,398 of record CALKXD010000044.1, read on the forward strand.
ACTTCACCGTTTCTGCCTGACATCGGGATCAGGCGTTTATTAAGCATGGTGGAGCCAAACTAGATGGCAAAAATTGCAATTATCGGTGGCACCGGACTGACCAATATGCCTGGTCTGACGGTCAAGTATCGAGAGATGGTGAAGACTATCTACGGTGCGCCGTCCTGCCCGCTGATTCACGGCGAGTTAAACGGCACTGAAGTTACCTTTCTGGCCCGGCATGGACGGCGACATACCATTCCGCCACACATGGTGAATTATCGTGCAAACCTGATGGCACTGCATGAGGTCGGGGCCACTCACATAATTGCGCTGGCAGCGGTAGGCGGTATTGCCGACGATTGTCTGGATAAAACCATCGTTATTCCCGATCAGATTATTGACTACACCTACGGACGTGCTCACACATTTCATGGCGATAAGCACGATAAATTTGATCATATTGACTTCACCGAGCCCTATTCGGCAAGTGTACGGGGCTGCCTGTTGAAAGCCGGGCAGAGTGCCGGGGTGCCGCATTTGACAGAAGGCGTTTATGGCGCAACCCAGGGGCCGCGGCTTGAGACCGCCGCCGAGATTACCCGGATGGAAAGAGATGGATGTACGATAGTCGGTATGACGGGTATGCCGGAAGCGTCACTGGCGCGTGAGCTGGGTATTGAATACGGCTGTTGTGCGATGGTGGTCAACCGTGCGCCCGGTAAGGCTGCAACTGGTATTGATTTTCGCGACATAGAGCAGAATGTTCACGACAGTATTGATGCGGTGCGGAAAATTCTTGCCGAGGCTATGGTTGCGGGATTTGAATCCTAGTCGAGCCCTTCAACGGCAATACCGTCAGGGGCGCCAACCGGCAACCAGCAGCCGGGACCAGGTATTGGCACCGGGCGGTGTCAATACCTGTAGATACTCAGGCGACTTCGAACAGTGCAGCGGCACCCATACCGCCGCCGATGCACATGCTGATTACTACGTATTTTACGCCGCGCCGCTTGCCTTCGATCAGGGCGTGGCCGGCGGTTCTTGCGCCAGTCATGCCGTATGGATGGCCGATTGAAATGGCGCCGCCATTGACATTGTATTTGTCAGGGTCGATGCCCAGTTCATCGCGGCAGTAGAGGCATTGCACGGCAAACGCTTCATTGAGCTCCCACAAGCCAATGTCGTCGACTTTCAAACCGTGTTGCTTCAGTAGTTTAGGGATCGCGAACACCGGCCCGATACCCATTTGCTCAGGCTCTGTTCCGGCAACAGACATACCCCGATAGATACCCAGCGGCGTTTCACCGCGTTGCTCGGCGAGCTTGCTGTCCATGATCACACAGGCCGATGCACCGTCAGACAACTGGCTGGCGTTACCGGCGGTAATTGTGCCGTTTTCAATGACAGGTTTCAGGCTTTGCAGTCCTTCCAGGGTTGTTTCCGGACGATTGCCTTCATCTTTGCTGATAGTGACTTCGGCGTAGCTGACGGCCTTGGTTTCGCGGTCGACCAGCTTCTGTGTTGCCGTGATCGGGACGATCTCGGCATCGAACAATCCAGCCGCTTGCGCCGCTGCGGTGCGTTGTTGCGAAGCAAGGGCATATTCGTCCATCACATCGCGACTGACTGAATATTTCTCAGCGACGAATTCAGCGGTTTTCAGCATCGGCATGTAGGCATGCTCGGCGGCGGCGATAACGTTAGGATCTGTCTCTTCAGCCACCCACCCGAGGTACTGATGCTGTACTGCGGAAATGTTGTCCTGGCCGCCTGCGACACACACTTGCATACCGTCTACCATGATTTGCTTGGCCGCTGTAGCGATTGCCATCAAGCCGGAAGAGCATTGCCGATCAATCGTCTGGGCCGACACCGAGACGGGTAATCCGGCCGCCAGACCGGCGTTTCGAGCTATGTTGTTACCTGCGGTACCGCCGGTCAGGACGGTGCCGATAATCACATCGTCAATCTCTGCATCATCGACCTTGGTGCGATCTACCGCATGGCGAATTGCATGGCCCATCATGGTGGGGGATTTGACGTTGTTCAGTCCGCCGCGAAAGGCCCGGCCGATCGGGGTGCGCGCGGTGGCAATGATGACAGCATCGTTCACGAATTTCTCCATTGGTCGCAAATGACAACAGGGCATTGGTTGAATTGCCCGGATGAGATCATATTATCAGACATGTATTGAGATTAGTGCACTACCGATCATGTTGTGGATTGCCGGTCTGCTATAATCAAAGGGATCGGTAGCGAAGTTCTGCCGTTACACACCGCAAACTATCTTTAAAGTCTCCCACACCCTGCGAGCCGCGTTTTTGTCCGGCAGCAGGCGAATGCGCTTGAGCCTTTTCAGGTTCTTGTCACCAGTCGGCGGGTTTGCCGACCTATTTACTTCGAAAAATACTCTATGTCATTTGATTCACTCGGTCTGTCCGATGCGTTACTGCGAGCTTTGCATGAGCAGGGTTACGATCAGCCTACGCCAATTCAGGAACAGGCTATTCCATTGATTTTACAGGGCAGAGATGTTCTGGCCAGTGCCCAGACAGGCACCGGCAAAACGGCAGGCTTTACCCTGCCAATGCTGGAGCAGTTGTCTCAAGCACCAAAGGCTTCTAAAAAGCGGCCGCTGCGGGCGCTGATATTATCCCCGACCCGCGAGCTGGCAGCTCAGATTGGCGATAACATCACTCAGTACGGCCGGCATCTGGCGTTGAAATCGGCAACGATTTTTGGCGGTGTCAACATCAACCCGCAAACTGATAAGTTACGCCATGGCGTCGATATATTGGTCGCAACACCGGGTCGTCTGCTAGACCATGCAGGGCAGGGGAATGTCGACTTATCGACCGTGAACTATTTTGTTCTTGATGAAGCGGATCGTATGCTCGATATGGGTTTTATTCACGACATCAAACGTGTTCTGGCACTGCTGCCGAATAAGTCCGAGCGTCAAAACCTGTTGTTCTCAGCCACTTTTTCAAAAGAAATTAAGTCGCTGTCGGGCCAGTTACTGAACAGTCCGGCGATGGTCGAAGTGGCACCGGAGAATGCCACCGCTGATCGCATCGAGCAAACTATTTATCCGGTTGATAAAGCGCGCAAGCGTGAACTGCTCAGCCACCTGATACTGGAAAATGACTGGTCGCAGGTGTTGGTATTTACTCGCACTAAACATGGCGCAAATCGTCTGGTGCAGCAACTAGACAAAGACGGCATTTCCGGTGCGGCGATCCACGGTAACAAAAGCCAGGGCGCCCGGACGCGAGCGCTGGCTGATTTCAAGTCCGGTAAGATTCAAGTATTGTGCGCCACGGATATTGCCGCCAGGGGACTTGATATCGCTTTGCTGCCGCATGTAGTCAACTACGAGCTACCTAATGTACCGGAAGACTACGTGCACCGGATCGGACGCACCGCCAGAGCCGGTCACTCCGGCATGGCCGTGTCATTGGTGTGTGGCGAAGAACGCAAGCTGCTTAGCGACATCGAACGTCTGCTCAAACGTGATCTGCCAAAATGCAATCTGGCGGGTTTTGAGCAGTCGCAGACTGACGCCAACACCGCGTTGCTGGAGCGCCCCGGGCGCAACACACGCAATAATAACGGGCCGCGCAACAACCGGCCTGGCGGCGGCAATAATGGTTCACGTCAGCGGCGGCCGGCGGCGAATGATCGAAACCAGCAGCGCAGGCGACGCGCGGTTTCTTCCGGCGGATAGGCATAGCGCAGCAGCGGAATTTTTCTAGCGATTGGCGGGCATGGAGAGAGTCACCCGTGCACCGCCGATATCGCTGCTGCTGAGCACTAGTGTGCCGCCGTAGTTTTCAATCAGCTCGTGACTTAACGCCAGCCCGATCCCCTGTCCCTCCTGGCGGGTATCGGCCCTGACGCCTCGACGGATTAGTCGATCATGCATTCCCTGTGGAAAACCAGGGCCGTTGTCATCAATGGTCAAATGCACTTGCCCGTCACCGGTGTGGCTGGATAAACGCACTTTTGTCGCGCCGTATTTACAGGCGTTTTCAAGCAGGTTGCCGAAGATTTCGAGTAGATCGGCGGCTTCGATGCGAACCTGCACATCGGCGTCAATGCGATTGTCGAATTGTATTTTCCTTTGGCGATACACTTTCTGCAGCGAATTGATAATGCGATCGGCAGGCTTATGCGGTGAAACGGCAGCGGTAAGCAGGCGCTGTGTGCCTGCGTCCGCCCGTTTGATGTGATAGCTGACAATATCGTCCATGCGGTCTGCCTGCTGAGTGAAGTCCTGCCTACCGCTACTGCTATCTATATTGCGCAGCACGCTTAACGGGGTTTTCAAGCTGTGCGCGAGATCATCCAGCGTTTGCCGATAGCGCTTCTGTCGTCCCCGTTCACTGGCTATTAGTGTGTTGATGCGACTGGTGAGAGGGTGCAGCTCTGCCGGCACGTTGTCGGGGAGTTCTTCACGTGTGCCGTTTTCAATTTGATTAAGCTGACGGGAGATACGCCGTAACGGGCTCAGGCCCCAGGCCAGAATAAGTGCGATCGACATCAGCAGTAGCGCGCCCATTGTCGCCATGGTGACCCATAGGTTTCGACTGAACGTCGCGTGTTGCGCTTCAAACTCGTTGCGGCTGTCGCCAATGATGTATTGAAATGCGGTTATCTCACCGTTCGGCAGCAACCACTCGACGGCAAACCGCAGGACGAACAGAGGGCCGTAGGTGTTGGTTTCTTCGCGTGAAAACATCCATTGACCAATGGCACCGTCACTGCTGGGGGGTATTTCGGAGCTCAGCGATGGCGAGCGCCACAACTGTTGCACGTTTCTGCCACGGATTTCTGCGTAGATGCCCGACATGGGCTGCTGCATCTGCGGGTTTGGCAGATCGCGGGAAATAATATTGATGGTGCCGTCTTCGGCTATCGTGGCGGCACCCAGCAGGCCATAAATCTGGCCTTGCATGCGTTCGAATCGTGCCTGTTCGGCGCGCTGGTCAACGGTGTTGAGTATGGCGACTGTTGTGATGCCGATGAACAGTGCCAACACGAGTGCGGCAGCGAGCAGCAGCCGTGTGGAGATAGAGTTCATGAGTCGGTGGTGTTGGCGCGCTCCAGCGCAAAGCGATAGCCGCGGCCACGCAGTGTTTCGATCGGGTTGAGGGTGTTGTCGGGGTCGAGTTTTCGACGTAGCCGCCGGACAAATACTTCGAGCACGTTGGTGTCGCGTTCAGTGTCTTCTTCGTACAGGTGGTCAAGCAGTGCAGGTTTGGATATCACCTCACCGGCGTGAATGGCCAGGTACTCCAGGACTTTGTATTCGTAGGCGGTCAGGGTGATCGCATCGTCGTTAATGGTGACTCTCTGCTCGCGGGTTTCGATGCACATGTCACCAAAGTCCAGTAGCGGGTGTGCCCAGCCTCCAACGCGGCGCAGTAAGGCACGAATTCGAGCCATGAGTTCTTCCAGATGAAATGGCTTGCCAAGGTAGTCGTCGGCACCGGCCTCGAGCCCTTCCACACGGTCCTGCCACCGATCACGGGCAGTGAGTATCAGGATAGGGTAGAGGTGTCCCTCGTCGCGCACTGTCTGGATGATCTCCATGCCATCGATGATAGGCAGGCCTAAGTCAATGATCGCAGCGTCAACCGGCATCTCGCGCGCCAGATACAGTCCTTCTTCGCCGTCGGCCGCGATATCTATGGCAAATCCTTCTGTCTTCAAGCGCTCGCTGATCTGCTCGCGCAGGGCGTCATCGTCTTCAACCAGTAATATCCGCATAGTCAGTTTCCCTTGCCCTTGATTTTTATGGCTTTAACCGTTCCATCGATGAGAATTCGAATGACCAGCACTTTGCAGCCGTTGTTGTTCTCTCGTTCTATAACTTTTAGAATCTTGGCGCCCGGATTCCCGGCCATGACCGATTGAATAGACTGCTCGCGGTCAATAGCTGCGCACTTATTGGCCGCTTGAACCGGCGTAACGCTGGTGCCCGGCAGGGCCAGCAAAAACCAAAATGCAGTAAAAAAGTGCTTGGCTGTGCGATTAACAATCAAAATAACGGCTCCGCTTGCGGGGTTGGATGGCCAGATTCAGTCGAATAGGACTGAATGATACTGATTATGGCTGACCGTAAGGTTAACGGCTACCGGGCATTAAGTTCCAAAGTGGTACTCAGTTCCGCCGATTACGGCGGATTTTGCAGGCGTTACCGGGACGTCTGCCCGCCACCGGCAGTGGCGTGGGAGGGGGCGTCGGTGTTCAGCCGGTCGCCGGAGTCGCTAACGATGCGCTGCCAGAGATACCTCAATGGCAATTCGGTTGCCGGGGTGCTGCCTGGTGCGAGTGTGAAATTGTCGGCCGTGGTATTGATAGGTGACCTTGTAGCCGCGTAGTTGCCGCTCTTTGCGAATGTGGTTGGTGGTGGTGCAGTGTTGCCGTGCATGGTGGTTGTTTTGATTGTGCCGGCGTTGATTGCGGCTGTTGTGAGCCTGGTTGGAATAATGGCCGTTACTGCCAGCGTTGGCCAGCGCTGAGCCAATCACGGCCCCTGCGATTGTGGCACCGGTACTACTGCGGCCGTTAACAGAACGCGATACTTCGTTGCCAATGGCTCCGCCAATAAGTGCACCGATAAATACTGCGCCGTCGGTATTCTTGCGGTGGTTGCGGCCGCGGTTGTAGTTGCCCTGATAGTGGTTGGTGTGATTGCTGTGTCCGGGGGCAATCTGACGGCAGGTGCGCTGTGGGTGACTGACCTCGGTATAACGGTAAATTGGCTCGGCATGTAGCACGCGCGCATAGTCGGTGTAGGTTGATTTGCCGTTTGCGGAACCGACACCTGAAAACAGGCTCAGTGTCAGTGGCAGTATTAGCGAAAGTGCGTAGCGGGTTGGTTTTGATGTCATGAGTAATCACTCCTGTTACATGGCAGGTACATGCTAGGTAGAGATCACTGAATAGGCTCTGAACTATCCATTAAAAATTATCGGCAGTCGTGCCGGGGGCAGGCGGTGCAACTGAACGGACAAGGAGGCCGAAAAAACACGCCCGCAGCGTGTGGTTTAGCGCCACAGTAGATTGCGGGTACGGGCCACTGCCTGGTGCGGGCAGTTGTCGGCCACCCGCACGTCGGCAGTGTATTGCCGGGGTGGGGTTATTTTTTCTCTACGGTTTCCACGTCGCCGCCTGCTTCTTTCCACCCTTTGAAGCCTGTCTCTATATGGCAGACGTTATCCAGACCCATCGCGACTAACGTTTGAGCGGCCAATGCCGAGCGCCAGCCAGAGGCACAATGCAGAACCATGCGATTGCCGGTGGCGAACACTGGCTTGTGGTAGGGGCTGTCCGGGTCGACCCAGAATTCCAGCATGCCGCGCGGGGCATGAATTGCGCCTGGAATTTTCCCGTCGCGATGTAGCTCGCGGATGTCTCGCAGGTCCACAACAGTGACATCCTCCTTGCCGTGAAGCGTCATAGCTTCTTCTGCGGAGATAGTGTCAATGACCTCATTCGCCTCGGCAATCAGTTGCTTAATGCCTTTTTTAACCATTATCTAGTCTCGGGTGGCTGCGGGATAGTGATACACGTTTGTGTTAATCAGTTATGCCGTGTTTGGTGGACCATTCAGTTTGGCGCGGTGTCGTCTACCGGAAATATTTTGGTGATAATGCCGACGCGTGTGTTGTCGATATAGTGTAACTGACGGCTTCGCATGCGGCGGTCTGATTTAAAACTGAACGACTTTGCAGCGCCCCGTGGCGTATAGGCAAGCAGGGTATCAAAGTGCAGAAATCGGCCAACCCAGACTTTTATCCCGCCATACAGCTTAGCACCGGTGCCTTGGTCATAGCGAATCTCTGACAGTGGCGGAATAGTGGTATAGCCGCGCAAATATTCGACTTCTTCGTCCTCTGTCACGGGCTCAACAAACATCGGCAGTTGTGGGCCGATAGCAATTTGCATATAGGGTGCTGTGTCCTGGCTATAGTCCGGCTGCCGCCATCCGCCATGGTAGAGTAATCGGTGATTGGCAGAATTACTAATGGTGTTGGCGTGCTCTAGAAGTCGTAGCTCTGGTAGCGGCTGGATTGGGTTGGCGGGATCTAGAACCTGAGGTATCGGCTCGGCATCGGGGGTTACCGGCAATAACAAGGTATCGCTGATACCCACTGCGGTATTGCGGGTATGTTCAAATATAATGACTTCAACGTCGTAATTGATTGCATGCAGCGGCGTGGACCCGAAGATCAGCGCCAATGCGAGCAGGGTAGACTGAATAACTCGAGTTGGTTTCATAGGACTACGCAGCCTCAGAGAGTGTGAATTTATTGAGCAGTTGACCGATGTATTCAATGCGTTCCTCCGGATCTTCCAGAGCCTGCTTGAATCTCACGGTGTTTTTACCATCAAAAGCGTATTCATTGGGGAATTTCTGGATCAGCTCTATTAATACGCCGGGGTCGATGTTGGGCTTGTCGTCGAACACCAGGCGCCCGCCGCCGCTACCGGCTTCCAGTCGCGTTGCGCCGAGTTGCTGGCATCGCAATTTGAAACCGGTGGTATAAAACAGGTTCTGCGCGGGGTCAGGCAGCAGGCCAAAGCGATTGATTAGCTCGACTTTGAGCTCATCGAGAGCGGCGCTGTCCGAGGCGTTTGATATTCGTTTATAGAGAATCAGGCGCGTGTGGACGTCGTCGACGTAATCTGATGGCAGAATGGCCGGCATGCCCAGCTCGACCTCGGTCGATTGCGCCAGTGGTGACTCAGCATCCGGAATGCGCCCGGACTTAAGTGCTGCCACCGCGCGCTCCAGCAGTTGCGTGTAGAGACTGAACCCGACTTCCTGTATCTGGCCGCTTTGCTCGTCGCCGAGTAATTCTCCTGCGCCGCGAATTTCCAGATCGTGGGTGGCGAGCGTGAAGCCGACACCGAGATCTTCCAGAGATTCCAGTGCAGTGAGGCGTTTCTCGGCATCTTTGGTCATAGACTTGCGCGGTGGTGCAATCAGGTAGGCATAGGCGCGATGGTGCGATCGTCCGACGCGACCACGCAACTGATGCAACTGTGCCAGACCGAGTTTGTCGGCCCGGTTGATGATGATCGTGTTCGCGGTTGGAACGTCGATTCCGCTCTCGACAATCGTCGTGCAGAGCAGCACGTTAAACCGCTGGTGGTAAAAGTCGAGCATGACGGTTTCGAGTTCGCGTTCAGGCATTTGCCCGTGCGCCACTTCCACGGTGGCTTGAGGAATTATTTCTCGTAGCTGATTGGCAATACGCTCGATGGATTTCACTTCGTTGTGGAGAAAATAAATCTGCCCGCCGCGTGATAATTCGCGCTGGCATGCCTCTTTGACCTGGGTGTCTGACCACTCGCCGACAAAGGTTTTTATAGCGTGGCGATTGGGCGGTGGTGTGGCAATAATAGACAGATCACGCAAGCCGGCCAGGCCCATGTTGAGGGTGCGAGGTATCGGTGTGGCGGTCAGCGTGAGGATGTCTACCTCGGATCGAAGTGCTTTCATGTGCTCTTTGTGGCGCACACCAAAACGGTGCTCTTCGTCGATGATCACTAGTCCGAGGTTTTTAAATTTCACCCCTTTCTGGATCAGTTTGTGGGTGCCGATAACAATATCGACGCCACCGGATTGCATCGATTTGATGACGGCGTTCTGCTCTTTGGTCGAGCGAAAACGGGACAGGCATTCAATCTGAACCGGCCAGTCGGCAAAACGGTCGAGGAAATTCTTATGGTGCTGATGCGCCAGCAGCGTTGTTGGCACCAGGATCGCGACCTGCTTGCCGCCATCAATAGCGACGAACGCCGCACGCATCGCCACTTCGGTTTTTCCGAAACCGACGTCGCCGCATACTACCCGGTCCATCGGCTGTTGTGATCGCATGTCTGCGACAACCTCTTCAATGGCGCGGCGCTGGTCCGGGGTTTCTTCGAAGGGAAAGGTTTCGCAAAACACCGGATAGTTGTTGGTGTCTTCACGGTAGGCATAGCCGACCTTGGCCGCTCGTCTGGCATGTATTTCAAGTAACTCTGCGGCGACATCGTGGGCTTTCTGTGCGGCACGGCGCTTCACTTTCTGCCATTGCTCACCACCAAGTCTGTGCAGCGGTGCCGAATCTTCGGCGGCACCGGTGTAGCGACTGATCAGGTGCAGTGACGACACTGGCACGTAGAGTTTGTCGTCGTTGGCGTAGGTGAGCGTCAGGTATTCATTGTTACTGCCGCCGATATCGAGTGTTTGCAGGCCAACATAGCGACCTACGCCGTGGTCGATATGAACCACCGGTGCGCCGATGGTCAGGTCAGCGAGGTTGGCGATAACTGCATCGCTGTCGCGAGTCTGACGTCGACCACGACGCGACTTTTGCAAACGATTGCCGGTCAGTTGTGACTCGCAGATGATCGCCAGACTGGCGTCGGCGAGCACCAGACCTTCGTCCAGCGGTGCGGCACTGATGCAGTACTGGCGATCCGCCGTGAGAAATTCGGTGAAGGTGTCGACACTGGCTACGGATATCTGGTTGCTGATCAATAGTTCCATGAACGCTTCGCGTCTGCCTGCAGATTCGGCCACAAACAGGACACGTCCGCTGAAGTCTTCAAGGAACGCTTTCAACAAACCGAGTGGTTGTTCAAGCCTGACGGTTATCGGGTACTTGCCCGGTGCCTTAGTGCCGAAGTTGTGCGTCTTGCGGCCTTCGGGAAGCTCGGCGTGGTCGATATTGAATCGATCCCGCTGTTTTATTAATGTGTTGACTTCGTCGGTGCTGAGAAACAACTGCTCCGGTGGCAGAACCGGCCGTTCTATATCGTGACGGCGCTGTTCGTATCGCTCAGCGGCGCTGGCCGTGAACTCCTCCATTGCCGTGTTGCAGTCACCGCATAGCACGACGTCGACTTTGTTTGACAGGTAGTCGAAGATCGAAACCATGTTATCCATAAACAATGGCATGTAGTACTCGATGCCCGACGGGACCACACCGTTACTGACATCCCGATAGATTGGACTGTCGCGACTGGCGTCGAAGCTTAATCGATAATTCTGCCGAAAGCGTTTTATGGCCTCGGCGTCCATCGGGAACTCACGTGCGGGCAGTAGTTCAATGCTGTTGATCTGATGTTCTTTGCGAGCGATCTGATCGGCTGGATCAAAGCTGTAAATCGATTCAATCTCGTTGTCGAAATAGTCCAGTCTGAACGGACGCTCGCTGGCCATCGGGAAGAGATCAAGCAACGACCCGCGAACGGAAAACTCGCCATGCTCGTTAACTTCACTGACATTACGGTAGCCGGCATTGACAAGTTTTTCGCGAAAGCCCTCGAGTGGTAACACATCGCCGGAGTTGACGATCAGTGCGTGCTGATCAATGTAGCTGGGCGGACACAACCGCTGCATCAGCGTAGACACCGGAAGTATCAACAACCCTCGTTTCAGGTTCGGTAGGTGATACAGCGTTTTCAGTCGCTGTGAGACGATATCCTGATGTGGCGAGAAGAGGTCGTAGGGCAGGGTTTCCCAATCCGGGAAGCTGAAGATCGGCAGGGAATCATCAACAAAAAACTGCAGTGCGTTTTCGAGGTGATATGCCTCGGACATAGACGGCGTAATGATCAGCGTCAGTTTGTCGTTTGACCTGGCCAATTCGGCAAGGCTTAGCGCATTGGCGCAGCCGTAGAGTTGCCCCCATTGATTCTTTGTGCGGGCAGGGAGCTTTAGGACAGTTTGGTGTTGCATGACGCCCTGAGGTTCTTGGCAAACCTCCAATTATATCATAGGACGCGGCTATCACAGGGCGATGGTAAGACTGTCTATCTTTGCCCGTGGTAAAGCTGAGTTTGCGGGCTTTTGATAACGATCAGGCATCTGATGTCGCTGTGGTAACGCACGGGAAAAATGCCTCTGCCACGACAACGTTCCAATTGGCTGATGCAGCGCTGATTTGGGTAATTGTCAGTAAATTGGCGATGCACGGTGACATCAATGTTACAAGTTGATGTCGCATGACAAACCCGAAAAATTTGATCAATCCCACGGATATTCACTTCAAATCCCTTAAAACTAGCGGATGGAGTCTGGATTGGAGTGGAAATGAAAGAACAGGGTGTTTCGGTATCAGTGTGCTGGCCGCTGCTGGTGGCAGCGCTGGCAGGAATCAGCACAATGCCGGTGATGGCAGCGACTACCGGAAGTGGTGCGTGGGGGCCGGTCATAAGTATGCCGGCAGTGCCGGTCGGGGCTGCTAATCTGGCCAATGGCAAGATTCTGACCTGGTCGTCTTATAACCCATACATGTTTGAGTATGCGGTTGATCATGGTCAAACCTACACTTCTACGTTTGATCCGCTCACCAATTCCTCCAGCCTGCGCCTGGTCGATGAAACCCAACACGATATGTTCTGCACTGGATCAGCATTGCTGCCCGATGGCCGTGTAATGGTCAGCGGCGGCAGCAGTGCCGCGCCAACCAGTCTTTATGAGTCCGGTGGCAACTCCTGGGCGCGCGACGATGATGTCAACATTACTCGTGCCTATCATTCAAACACGGTACTGGCGGACGGGTCGGTACTGACCCTCGGTGGTTCCTGGCTTGAGCTATACACCGGTAATGCCGGTAACCGCACAGCCGAGTTATGGACTGAGGCAGATGGTTGGAAGGTTCTAAACGGGATACCCGCCGATTCCATGGAGACCAATGATCGCCTTGGGCCCTACCGGTCGGACAATCACATGTGGTTGTTTACTGTCGCCGGTGGAAAAGTGCTGCATGCGGGACCGAGCAAGCGCATGCACTTGCTTGATGCCAGTGGAAACGGATCATTCTCCGTGGTGGGCAACCGGGCCGATGACGGTGATGCGATGAACGGCAGTGCGGTGATGTACGACATCGGCAAGGTCCTGACAACAGGCGGCGCGCCGCACTACGAAAACTCCGATGCTACCGACAGTGCCTTTATTGTCGAGACCAACGGCAGCACGGTCACCAGTCGACGCATTCAGGACATGGACTATGAGCGGGCCTATCACAACACTGTCGTGTTGCCCAACGGCGAGGTTGTGGTAATTGGCGGGCAAGCGTACCCGGTTCCTTTTAGCGATGCGCAGTCTGCCATGGTGACAGAGTTGTGGAGTCCGGAGACAGAACAGTTCAGATCGATTGCCCCCTTACAGGAACCCAGGAACTACCACAGTGTGGCGTTGCTGCTACCGGATGGTCGAGTGCTTGCCGGTGGCGGTGGTCTGTGCGGTGATTGCTCAACCAATCACGCCAATGTCGAGATTCTCACGCCACCCTATCTGCTTAATTCAAACGGCAGTGGTAAAAACCGACCGGTAATATTGTCGGCACCGGCGTCGGCCGCCCACGGTGATCAGATCAGCGTTCGGACTGACAGTCCGATTGATTCTCTGGTGATGATGCGTTCTTCGGCGGTAACGCACACGGTCAACAATGATCAGCGACGGGTGCCATTGAGCTTCACGGTTGGCGCGAACAATACTTACACCGCCCAGTTGCCATCGGACCCCGGTGTTTTGCTGACCGGAAACTACATGCTGTTCGCGTTGTATCAGAACGAAACGCCTAGTGTCTCGACCCTGATAAATGTAACGTTGACGCCATCCCCGAAATGCAACGCCAGAACCGTCACCGTTGATCTCTCCAAGGGGCAGGTACCCACCAATGGCAATGATGTAATACTCGGCACATCGGCCAGTGAAACAATCGATGGGCTCGACGGACACGATTTCATTTGTGGTGGTGGTGGTGATGACATCATCCATGGCGGCAATGGCTGGGACTGGATAAGTGGCGGCGATGGCAACGACATAATTTATGCCGGAGCCAACAGTGATCGTGTTTTCGGTGGTGGTGGTGATGACGAAATTTACGGCAGTTGGGGCAATGATCGCCTTTACGGTCAGGGTGGCAACGACAAAATCTACGGCGAGCAGGGCAACGATAAACTCTACGGCGGGTCGCAAAATGACTCCCTAGACGGCGGACCAGGCAGTGATCGAATGTGGGGTGAGGCGGGAGATGATCTGGTCCTTGGAGGTGATGGCGACGATACCTGGGTCGATGGTGGTGACGGTGATGATCGCGTATCGGGTCAGAACGGAAACGATATCGTGCGCGGTGGAGATGGCGCTGACAAAGTCTATGGTGGACCTGGTAACGATGATGTCCGGGCGCAGAGTGGTGATGATCTGATCACAGACGGCGGCAACGGAATCGATAGCTGCCAGATAGCGCCAGGGGTTGATGTCGCACCAGTCAGATGTGAGTGAGCCGGTTTGTAAAGTGATACGCCACTGCTTAAATGCGGGACCGTGGTAATCCGTACACGCGACAAGCCCGTAACTGGGGTCAGGTAATAGCGCGTGCGGAGCCAAACGATGACCACAGACACAGCGAATTCAACACCGCGGGAGCGGGCCAAAGCGGCATTGCAATCGTTGTTTATCGGCGATGCTCTGGCGATGCCGGTTCACTGGTTTTACCGACCGATGGACATTTTGCGGCAGTTTCCGCCGCAGGGTATCGATAAAATGTATCCGGCACCCCGATCACACCCAACCTCTATTATGTCGCTGCACTCGACCGCCCGTGGTGGCCGCGGTGATCAGCACGCTGATGATATCGTCGGCACGGTAATCCTGAAGGGTAAGAGCAGGTTCTGGAACGTCGACCGAATGCATTATCATCAGGGGCTCGAGGCGGGTGACAATACGCTTAATGCCTGGTGCGCACGACTGATGATGAACTTCATGACGCAGCACTCAGAGTATGATCGGGATAGCTGGCTGGACCGCTATGTCGCTTTCATGACGGCTGATCCTGCCGAGCATCCGGACACCTATGCGGAGTCTTATCATCGTGGATTTTTCGCTAACATGGTGGCGGGAAAACCCGCTGCGGAGTGTGGCGCAGTGACCCATGACACACCTTCGATGGGAGGACTGGTGACCGTAGCGCCGTTGGCGCTGGCGTTGCTGCCGCGCCTGCCACTCAAGCAGGTGCAGGGCATATGTCGCGAGCATGTCCGGGCTACCCATCCCGACCAGACATTGATGAGAGTGGTTGATAGTTATGTCTCATTAATGGCGGCGCTGATTAACCGTGACGGCACCGATGCGGATGTGCAAGAGCACTTTGTCAAAGCGGCCAGCGTGGTCAGTGGTGGCAATATAGAGCGATTTTTATCGGGTAAAAGATCGGACGCAGAAGTGGTCGGCGGGCACTATTCGCTGGCCTGTTACATCACTGATTCATGGCCGAGTGTGTGCTACCTGGCGGCTCGATACTGCGGCGATAGCGCACGGGGGTTGTTGGTCAATGCCAACCTTGGTGGTGAAAACGCGCATCGCGGATCAGTGCTGGGCACGCTCGTCAGTCTGGCGTCGGGCTCTGCGCCGGCCGGCTTGTTTGGGCAGTTGAAGCACGCCGGCCAGCTGGATGCTGAAATTGATCGTTGGTGCCACAAATTCTACCCATAGGCCGGGGCTGGTGTGCCGGCTGTCTTGCTGGTTTGAGTGGTTACATTAAGGTAATCTTTGCTGCTTAGGTTGCTCGTACATTTACGTGGCAAGGAGACAAGATGAATCTTCAACTTGGCAAAGAGCTGGCTGAGAACCACCTGGACGGAGACTCGAACCTGCCACTTCGGGTGGCGTTTGCGCTGCGCTGCGTGGAGCGTGTGGCAGGTTTGTTTGAAGCTGCTGACGCAACCCGTTTGCTGCGACAAGGCTTGCAACTCACCGAAAATGTGCCGCGGTCGGTGACCGCTGACGCCGATAAAGAGCTGGTCGGGTTACAGCAATTGGCTGCGCAGTCGGTGGTGTTGGCGTCGGGCCATCCGGGGTCGCTATCAATAGATGGCGCCGGTCATGCCGCGGTATCTGCTACTTATGCGCTGTCAAAAGCGTTGAACGGCCGCGCTCTTGATGCGGCAAATTACGCCGCCTACGCCAGTGTCTATTCCTACGCCAGTTATGCGGTAACCAATCCGGACGCATTTGCCAGCGAGTATCGCTGGCAAGTCGAATGTCTGTCGCAAATGCTCACGCCAGCTGTCCCGTCACATTAAGCATTGGGTCTTTCTGCGCTCGCCGGCTTTCGCCCGGGCTGTATTGCAGCGCCGGTAACCGGGCCTTCCGGGCCTTCCGGGCCTCTGGTACCTTGACCAGTGAATGCTCTGTGTGCCGGTCTGTCAGTGGAAATTGGCCCGCGTGTCAGCGCGTGAACCTGTGTTTGCAGGTCGGTGATCAGTGTCGCCTGCCAGCACCCAATTGAGGTACTATATTGCGTTGCGAGCGGAAGGGAAGGGTCCGGTGTTTACTCGCTCGATTTGATGCCTGCCAATCACTAGTCAACAGGGGATCGGTCACTCAGCGGGCCAGCAATAACCTTAGGTGAATAATGAATAATAAAGAATCCTCTAGCGCAAAAAGCGAGTTGCTGTTGTTTTCAGACGTTGAGCAGCGAGCCAAGAATTTTGCGCTAAACGGGGTTATCCACCCATTTGACTGGCACGGTAACATTGAGGGGCTGATAAGCGAAAGCGCTATCGATGAAGGCCTGAGCACACTTAAGAGTTTGTCGGTTGACGACTACATCTCGCGAGTCCTGGAACCGGCAGAGTCCGTCAACAGACCAAGTGCCAAGGCGATAGTCCAGCAACTGCGGGGTCGGGTTTACAGCGAATCCGAACTCGGTCCGTTGTATTCGGTTGAAATCGACCTTGAGCATGGCGACGAAACCCGCAGGCTGGCAATTATTGCCCAGAACCGGCTGGTTAATAATGGTGTCTGGTCTCCGGAGCATCATCTGGAAGCCAGCCGTCTCGCGCGTGATTATGAAAGCCGTTCGCTGCCTATTGTCACCTTTATGGATACCCCGGGGGCTGATGCCGGTACCGCCGCCAACTCAAGCAATCAAGCGCATTCGATATCGCGGCTGATTGCAACGATGGCAAATATCAGGACACCGACGCTGGGTCTGATTTACGGACTGGGTTTTTCCGGCGGTGCAATACCACTGGCCACCACTAACCTGATCTTTGCTGCACGCAACGCGGTATTTAATACGATTCAGCCAAAAGGCCTTGCCAATATTGCCAGGCAGTACAATTTGTCGTGGCAGGAGAGTGCCCGGTATGTCGGGGTCTCGCCTTTCGAGCTTTTCTCGCGCGGTGCAGTGGACGGAGTGCTCGATTGGGATCCGACCGATGACACTGACGATCTCGCGGTGCTGGCCGCGGCGATTTTTACCGGCATTGCGCAAATAGAAGAAGCAGCAATCGCCGAGGTCAAAGCGAACCCGGTGATCATCGAAGATTACAGCAACAGCGTCGAAAACCACAACTCAGAAAGTGAACGGTTCCGGGAGTTACAAGCGGCCGCCAATTTCAAGTTGTATAGCGGCGTTAGCGAATTTCCGAATGTCTATGGGCATGCGCTAAAGTATCTGCGCTCTTTGTCTCTGCGAAGCCGGATTCGCTCCACCTCAACCAAGGCTTACGGGCGTCTGGCCGATGAAGAGATCCCCAAAGGTGATCTCGACCAGCGCAATAGACAGATCAGGGAGGCATCGTTTGCGCGCTGGTTATCCGATCCGGAAAAGCTGGTTTACAATGATCAGCTCAGTAAGCTTTGGGTCGCCTACAAGAAAAACTACAGCGAACTCGATATCAGTCGCAACCGCATCACCAGTCTGATACTCGGTGATCCGCAAAAAAACTATGAAGACGCTGAAAAAAACCTGTGCTTTGAAATGTGCCTGCAGTTGTACAACCGATGGAAGTCGGATGCACCGTTTAATTTCATCCGCATGGGCAAGTTGCTCAGCGAAAAAGCAACCACTGAGAAATCCGAGATACTGGATATAGCAGACCAGGATATCACGGTCCTTGATGTACTCTATACACCGTCGCTGAACAAAAGCCTGCGGCAGGAATTCCAGAATTTACTTGTTTTCGATGCACTCTACGACAGTATCGTTACTAACTTTGGTGAGATCGCCGAAGAATCAAAGGCCTTTCAAACACTTTCTGAAGAAACCCTGCGGAATATTCTCGACACCTCCCTTGAGCAGGCGACCAACAAGATCACCCAGGCGCTCCCTGAAGAGCTAAGCGCGGCTGATGGCGACAGTGCAACGGCGACATTCGCACAGTGGCTGCGGCACTTTGTTAAGTTCAGCAAACGTGGTGATTTCCTGAATAACCTTGAAGAGTGGAAGCGGGTGATTTTCCCGCGCCTGTCTGAATCATTGCTTGTACTTATTACTTACTTTTTTGAAAACCTGGTTCCGGAATTCATGGAGTCACAACTGCATGGTAAGCAGTACTCCGGCAAGATTAACCCGGGGCGGATTGGTAAGCGCAAAGATTTCTGGAACCAGTTGAACATTGCTTATCAGGACTTGCTGGTACAGCGCGTCCTCGACGCCAACAAGCGCAAAAAGCTGGCGACGGTTGCGGCCTTCAGAGATACTTTTATCGATGGCTTCAAGGAAACCAACGAAGGGCTGATGACATCCAACCCGGTAGCGTTCCCGGGTTTTCGGCAATCTATTGAAAAAGCGCTGAACAATCAGGTGACGCCGTGTGGGATCGTGACCGGCATCGGCCGCTTTAAGCTGAATATCGCAGAAGATAATCCGCGTGTGGGCGTAGCGATTTCAAACGTCGCATTTCAGGCCGGTGCATTTGATATGGCCGGTGCTGAAAAAATGTGCGCGCTGTTGCTCGACTGCGCCAAGCAGCATTTGCCGGTTATCTGCTTTATTTCGTCCGGTGGTATGCAAACCAAAGAAGGACCCAACTCGCTCTTCTCAATGGCGATAGTCAACGATCAGATCACCCGGTTTATTGCCGAGACCGGCTTGCCGGTGGTGGTGTTCGGTTTCGGCGATTGCACTGGTGGCTCGCAGGCCAGCTTTGTCACCCATCCGCTGGTACGAACCTACTATTTAAGTGGTGCCGATATGCCGTTTGCCGGCCGAGTGGTGGTGCCGTCCTTTCTGCCGTCGATTTCCACGGTTGCAAACTACCTTGCGAAAACCCCGGGCTCGATGCAGGGGTTGGTTAAGCACCCGTTTGCTGAAGACCTCGATAAAAAGCTGCTCGGTGTTGATCCGAACATCACCGTGCCGACCGATACGATCGCTGAAATTGTCGCGCGCGTCCTTACCGGAACCGCAGCAATGGAAGTTGTAGTGCCGGAGAGCGTTGTCTACCGCGCTGTCGATCTTATGGGCAAGATCAACAAAGTGCTGATACATGCGCGCGGCTGTACGGCCGTTAAACTGATACGAATTGCACAGCGGCAGGGTATCAATGTGCTGCTGGTTCAGTCTGACCCTGACATGGACTCAGTCGCTGTTGACATGCTGGGCGATGGCGATGAGGTGGTTTGTCTGGGTGGGCAAACGCCCGATGAGAGCTATCTTAATGCTCAGTCGGTTGTCGCTATTGCCAATACCCGTGCGGTTGATGCATTGCACCCGGGTATTGGGTTTTTGTCGGAGACGTCGAGCTTTGCACGGGTTTGCCGCAGTAACGACCTGAACTTCATCGGGCCACGCGCCGACAGCATGGATACGATGGGCAACAAGTCGAATGCCATTCATACGGCCATGGCTAATGACGTACCAGTGGTGCCGGGCAGTCACGGTATCCTCACCAATGCCGAAGCCACTGCTGCAGTGGCCGATGAGATCGGCTATACGGTTATGCTCAAAGCGGTGCATGGTGGTGGTGGCAAGGGTATCAAAGTAGTACGCAATGCCGGAGAAATTCGAGAGAGCTTCAGCACTGTCTATAACGAGGCTCGCGCTGCGTTTGGCAATGGCGACATCTACCTGGAAAAGTTCGTTGAATCGATGCGCCACATCGAAGTCCAGATACTGCGTGACATCGAAGGCACCACAAAAGTACTTGGTTTACGTGATTGCACGGTGCAGCGTAATAATCAGAAAGTTCTGGAAGAATCCGCGTCCACCATGCTGCCGGCACATCTGGCGGAGGAGGCCTTTGCCGCGGCTGAACGGCTGGCCAATGCGGTCGAGTATATCGGTGCCGGAACTGTCGAGTTTATTTATGACCTGAAATCCGATGCAATCTATTTCATGGAAATGAATACCCGCCTGCAGGTGGAGCATCCAGTGACCGAGTGGACTTGTGGTATTTCCATTGTCGGTGAGCAATACAATATCGCTTCAGGCAAAACCATCAAACACCTGAAGCCCGGCAATGATGGTTTCTCGATTGAAGCCCGCATAACCGCAGAAAAAGCCCGTGTCGATTCCAACGGTGTGGTCGACTTCCTGCCAACGCCCGGATTGGTCACCGAGTGCCGATTCCCTGAGCGCGATGACATGGAACTGATTTCCATGATCGCCGACGGTAAAACGATCTCACCGTTTTACGACAGCTTGATTGCTCAGGTTATTGTCCATGGTAAAGATCGCAATGATGCAATCGCCAAGCTGCTGCAGGTGCTGGATGAAACCGTGATCAAGGGAGTGTGTACCAACATTCCTCTGCTGAAGCGTATTCTGGGGGATGCCACCTATGTGGGTGGAGATTACGACACCAACTATCTGCCGGCCTTCCTCGATACTATTGACAAAGACAAGCTCATCGAAGACATGGCGTATACCGGTGTTGATAAATCCGATAGCAACGTCAGCAGCTTGCGAATAGCCGGCACCGATGAGTTAAAAGTGATCTCACCGATGACTGGCGTGTTTTATCTGACACCGTCACCGAACGAGCCGGACTTTGTGTCAGTGGGCGCTAAAGTGAATCTGAGTAACACGCTGTGTCAGGTCGAGGCGATGAAACTGTTCACGCATATTTCCCTGTCAAGTGTTCCGGGTTCAGGCGAGATCTTTGAAACAGACAAAGAGTACACGGTTGTCAGAGTTAATCAGGCAAATGGTGCTCAGGTGAATGCCGGTGACTTATTGTTTGTTGTAAAGCCAGCCTGATTTGCGACGATATCTGTTGGACGCTGGAGTAGCGTTGCAGTGCCGGTAACCCTATAGACAGGTTACCCGTGTTGACCACAATAGGTTCTGTTATAGAGCGCACGGTGTGCGTGCACTCTGGCACGCACTAGAGGGGTGATGCTGTGTGGCTCCAACGTGGCGTTAAGTAAAATAGCCGTGGGGTTTTTAACTCAATGGACCGGACACAGCTAGAACATACGCAGATAGCGGTCGCGTTCCCATTGGCTTACATGGTTTGCATAAGCCAGGCACTCATCACGCTTTGTACTGACCCAGGAATCGAGCATGGTTTTACCCAGCACTGATTCACTCAGCGGATCTGATTGCAGTGCAGTTATAGCTTCGTCCAGTGATCGAGGCAGCCATTGGATATTAACGCTTTGGCGGTAATCTTCGGTTTGCTCGAAGAGGTTTACGGTGTTGGCGGGTGCCAACTCCAGTTGCTGCTCGATACCCTCGAGGCCGGCCGCTATCATCAGTGCCATGCCCAGGTAGGGGTTGCATGCGCTGTCGGCAGCCCGCAGTTCAACGCGGCCGCCGTCGGATGGAACCCGCACCGTATTTGACCGGTTATTGCCACCCCAGGAGGTAAAGCAGGGGGCCCAGGTATAGCCTGAAGTGCTGCCTTTCATGATGAGGCGTTTGTAGCTGTTGATCGTTGGCGCTGACAACGCCAGGATAGCTGGCAGGTGCTTCATGACACCAGCGGTAAACTGATAGCCCAGAGCAGACAGGCCCATGTTGTGTGGGTCGTTGCCATCCGCGTTAAATAGATTGCTGCCGGATTCTGCATCAGCCAGTGACATATTAAAGTGCGCGCCGCTGCCGGCCTTATCGGCGAAAGGCTTCGGCATGAACGACGCAAAGCAACCGTGCTTGCGTGCAAACTCGTTGACCATTACGCGTAAAAATACAAAGCGATCTGACATGGTCAGCGCGTCGGCGTATTGAAAATCGAGCTCAAACTGACCGACGCCGTCTTCGTGATCAAAGGAGTAGACACTCCAACCAAGATCGTTCATAGCATCGACGGTTTCGCTAAGCCAGTTGTCGAGGTTGTCCATCAGCCGCACGCCATCGTAGGCCGGCTTTTCAAGGATGGGCAAATCACTTACCGCGTTCGGCTCGGAGGCGTTGTCGTCTTTAAAAACAAAAAACTCTGCTTCGACACCGCAGTTAACGATGTAGCCCTTGTCGGCCGCCTGTTGCAGCACGCGCTTGAGAATCCCGCGATTGCAGGGTTCGAATGGTTTACCTTGATACCACAGATCGCTTGCAAACCACCCGGTGTCTTCGCGCCAGGGAACCGCCATGAAGGAAGAGGGATCAGGGACAGCGCCAACCTCGTCATCTGACATGTTTTGCGGCACGCCATCGAGTGCGGCACCGGTAAACAGCTCTGACCCACCGAGCATGCGTTTAAGGTAGGCGACCGGGACCATTTTAGCCTTCGGGATGCCATGCATGTCGACATAGCTTGGTACCAGATACTTTATATTACGCGCTTTGATTTCTGCTTGTAACGCTTCCACGACTTTGTCGTCAATGGTGATTGAACTATTGGTACTCATCGTCGCTACTCTACGTTGTCAACAGGCGTGAGCGTTGCGGTTGGCCGATATTTAAGTCAGCGGCAAGCCTCCGGCAACAACCAACACTCGTATGGTTGGCTCCAGTATGCAACAGAGTTGTCGGTATTTCTATCGTGCCGCCAGCAGGGCGCTGAGCGGCGGGTGAGGGCGCCGGGCAAAGGTGTGTGGCGTAGCGATACAACGGGTCTTTTGCGAGTTGGTCCCCGCTTGATGAAAAACCAGTGCGGCGCGTGCCCATCCAGAAACAAGCGCTACTTCGTACCACTCAGGCACGCAATCTTTTGCCTATCACAGGTAGTTACTTAAGAACAACTAAGCGCCTACCTGCGGTAGGCAAAATCTCACGCACCTGAATGATCCTCGCGACACCCTGTTTCCGGATGGGCACTAATTAGTCGATTGAGGCGGGCAGCTGTTGGCTTGTTCGGTTGTTACGGCGCAGCCACAGCAGTGCGAACGCTGTCAGGACTATCATTGGAAACATCGGGTCTGATGGAGTACCAATTGTACAGCCCAGCAGGTTTTTCCGGGTGTACTCAGAGTCAATGACGTCGGGAATATTGTCACCGTCCTCATCGGGTACTGCGGCAGCCAGTTCAGGGTTTTCAAACAAACCGTGACTGTTTAGTGTCAGACCGCTATCGACTCTGCCGTCCAGGTCGAGGTCGTAGTCTGTTGCTCCGAATTCCGTGATGTCATTGACGCCATCATCGTCGCTGTCCAGATCGAGGAAGTTAGCAACGCCATCACTGTCTGTATCCGCAGCGATTGTGGTAAGCGTTATATCCAGCTGGCCGTCCAGGTCGGCATCATCAGCCTGGTTATAGCTAAACGTTGAGGCCATAGAGTCGTAGTTACCGCTGCCTTCGACGCGGTCTGGAATAGTGTCCTGATCGGAGTCAAGGTCCAGAAAGTTTGGTATGCCGTCGCCATCGGCATCCGGCGCCTGGTCCAGCAGGTTGTGTGTTGAGGTGGCCTGTGCCGATCGACTGACCGATTGCCCCGAACTCCCGTCAACGGTGTCTTCGGTGGTTTCTGTTTCTTCCTCTGCGTTGTCCTCAGCGGCTGCGATTTCTGCTGCGGTATCGAGTTGGCCGTTTTGATTGACATCGGTGAAACCACTTTCTAATAAATCGGGGATGCCGTCGTTGTCGCTGTCGCGGTCCCGGTAGTTTGGAATGCCATCCGCATCGGTGTCTGCGGTACCTTCGGCAGAGTTCGTTAAGCCGTCATTGTCGTCGTCGAGGTTGGTCAGACTGGACCCCAGGCCAAGTTCGTCACCGTCGCTGATACCGTCGCCGTCGCTATCCGCGGCATTCGGGTTGCTCTGGTGTACAGTCACCTCGTCCCCGTCACTGACAGAATCGCCATCGCTATCCGCGGCTGTCGGGTTGGTCAGATACACGTTTAGTTCGTCTATGTCGCTTAAACCATCGCTATCACTGTCGGCTGATGTCGGGCTGGTCTGGTGCGTGTTTATTTCATCGGAGTCCGACAGACCATCGGCGTCGGAGTCCGCCAGGTTCGGGTTGGACAGGTGCACTAGAATTTCGTCGCCATCACTGATGCTGTCATTATCGCTGTCAGTGTTCAGTGGATCGGTGCTGTAATCGTTCACCTCTGCACCGTCAGCAACACCGTCTGCGTCGGAGTCAGGGTTGTCGGCGGCTGTGAAGTGCACTTGCACTTCATCGCCATCGGAAAGTCCGTCGCCATCGGTATCAGAGTTGGTTGGATCGAGATTGCTGTCGATCTCGTCTTTGTCCTCAATACCGTCGCCATCGGTGTCTGCATCGAGCGGGTCAGTGTTGCTGACGTTCAATTCGTCGCTGTCATTTATGCCGTCAGCATCGGTGTCGGCGTTGTTCGGGTTGGTGTTATAAATATTATTTTCATCGTCATCGGAGAGTCCATCGCCATCGCTGTCGACAATTGCGGGGGGCGGATTAATGTCTGTGGTTTGTGCCTGCGATAGATCGATAGACTCGTGTACATTGGTTTCTCCGGCGGCACCACGTGTCGTGCTGCCAGCCATCACATGCAACTGATCACCAATCAGTGTGGCACCGCCGGCGTGGCGTGGATCAAGCATGTCGGTTAACGCCTGCCAGTTGCCTGCAGAAGGGTCAAAGACTTCAACTTCCTTATGCGCCTCGTAGGCGGCGGCAGACTCGCCACCAATCACAAACAGTCGGTTGCCAAAGACCGCTGCCATGGTACCTGCGCGCACGGTTGGAATGTCGGCTTCTGATGTCCAGCTTCCGGTGTTGAAGTCGTATACGTCAGTAGCCGCGACCGTGTTGCCGACGCTGCGAGCTGACTGCCGTCCGCCGGCCGCAATGAGTTTGCTGCCAATGACGCCAGCGTGGAAGTGATCTCTGGCGTTGGGAGCGTCGGGTAGTACAGTCCATTGTCCGGTGGCCGGATCAAACTCATCAAACCATGGCACCGCACCTCCGTCGTGACCTAGAGTGTTGCCGCCAATGAGATATATTTTTCCGTTGCGCAGAACGGTGCCAGCGGCCCCACGCTCTCGCCCGACAGGCATGGTGCCTGCAGTCGACCAGCTGCTGTCGGCCGGATCAAAAACGTGCACGTCGGTGATCGTTGGTTCCCGCGGGTAACAGCAGGCCAGCGCGCCGACAATATAGATTTTTCCGGAATAGAGAATCGGTTGAAAATGATGCAGCTCAAGTGGTGCGAGGGCAATGATCTCCCAGGTATTGGTGGCTGGGTCATAGCGTTCAACCGGTCTTTCACCGCGCCCGCCAAACAGGTAAATCATGCCGTTGTATTCAACAGAGGCCGATTCATGGCGGGCCGTGGCATTGCTGCCATCAAAGGTGGTGACCGGCGACCAATCCTGCGCAGTCGCGGCGACTGAAAACAGACACAGAAAGACTGTCAGCAGCGAATGAGCGTAGTGTTTTGGACTGGAGTTCATGTGCTTACTCGATATCGACGGTGCATAAGGTTATGCGCAGCATTCGTAAGTTCTACGGCGGAAAAACAGCCGTATCAGTAGTAGCAGGCCAATCGTTGGGGCGAATACGCCACCTCCGGTTTTGGTGCTGAATGAGGCAACAGAAGAGTTGTTTTCGATGTTGTTGTCGTTGGCTATCGTCACCGTGCTGGTGATCAGGCGGTTTATTTCCGCGTCGGCATTTGCGGCAGCGGGGAAGTTCACACTGGCCGAATGTGTACTGCCAGCTGCCAGTGAGTCCAGTGTGCAGACAATTGTGCTGCCTTGAGCGGTACAGCTTTGCAGTCCGTCAATTGAACCTGCCAGTGCAGGTGCTAAACCATCGAAAGCCACAGCAATATCGACTGCGGTGTTTTCGCTGTCGAGGTTGCTGATGTCGAGTGTGTAGCGGGTAGCGGTCGCCGTGCTCGTTGCAGCAAGATCAGTCGCCGCCGGAATGAATGCTGCTTCGTTTGCACCGGTACCGGTAGCCAGTTCAGTCACTTTTCGTAACACCAGCTTGTCAACCTCAACGCCGTCAGTGGCAGCACTCAGCTGCAGTGTCTGAATGCCAGGTGTGCTGATGTCCAGATAGGCTGCCGCCTGCAGATCGCAGAGTTCACCGGTCCTGATATTATTACTCCATTGCCAGCTGCCGTTCGGGTTGCAAACAGATATCGAATTGGCGGTCGCAGGCCAGTAATCGTTAAGACCGATATGGATGCTGGCATCTTGTGAGTTGTTTGCCCTGATTCTGGCGTTGACGTAATAGCGCCCTGAATCGTTTGCGAAAAACCGGTACGTCAGTACGGCGCTGTCACCACCCACAGCGTAGTTTGAAATCCCGTCAACTACCGAATCAGAATCGCCCAGTCGTGTGTCTGGTAAAAACTCCATGTAGGCGGCTGTGCTGGCATCAGCGGGTGGGCTTTGGTCCATATCCGGTGTAACGGATGCAGTCAGGTTGTTGGAATTGATATGCCATGCAGGATTGTAGTTATCGGCCAGCGGCGTGACACTATTGGTGAGTTGTGAAGTGAAGTTTTCCGCCTCGATGGCAATGTCTTCATTTTCGGCGCTGGCCACAAACTGTGGTTTGATCAATGTTCTGACATTCGATTTATTATTGCCGGTGTCGACATCGCCGCTGACATTCAGGGTGATTTCCAGTTCTGCAAATCCGTCACTCACCGGTGTATAGAATAACGGGATACTGGTGGTTTCACCAAACCCGATGGGATCGACATCACAGCTAAGAACAGCGGTACCTGTGCAGTTGACACCGGGAACCGAGACTAAAGAGGCTATGGAATTTGGTTGTATATCAACGGTGGCGCCGGAGAAATCCTGTTCACCGTTGTTCTCTATAGTGATCAGGTAACTGACGGTGTCTGCTAGTCCTGCTGTGTTAGATCCCAGGACAACAGCCAGCGCGCCCTCAATTGCAGGTAGCGCGGCGCTGGTCGTAACGGTATGGCTTTCCGAGTTGTTGGCAGAGTTGCTCTCGGTCTGATGTGCGCTCACCTGTGCATCTGCGCGCTGGGTGCCGGCTGCTGTCACCTCAGCGGTAAATGATGTGCTGACCTTGCCATTGGCAGTAACTTCCGGAAAGTTGCAACTGACGGTAGCGTTGTCTTCTGAACACGAACCACTACTGATGTACTGCAAGCCGGATGGCAGAGCAACAGTGGCAACCACGCTTGTCGCAGAGTCGTTGCTGTCTTTATTTTGTACTTCCATTTGGTAGTCAAACTGATCACCGACACGAAGTGCGCTGATGTTGGTGCTTAAATTAATATCCAGATCAACATCAATCGTTTCTTCAACCTGGTTTGGATCAATCAGGTGCCCGTCATCGGTAAGGGTAACGGCGACGATGGTATCGGCAACCGTGTTACCCGTGCTGACTTCGGTGCATCTGACCTTGTCGTTGGTGGCGAGAGGAAAGCAATTGCGTTCGGTTGGATTGTTTTCTTTCAATAATAGAAATTGATCAAGTTCGAATCCGTCTTCCCGGGCATAGAAGGAAACGGTATTGGTGCCCGGTTCGGTGAAATCAAGCCAGATGGTTTTGGTTACCCCGCAATGATTTTCGTCTGTGCGTTGAGCGCTTGACCATGTCCAGTTGTTTTTACCGCTGCAGAGCTGGATACGGGCACCGGACTCCGGAGTTGTGTTATTCAGGCCAACATGAATACCGTTGTCTTCCGTACCACTGGAATAGGCTTTAACGAAAACATAGTAGCGACCGGCTTCCGGTATATGGAACGTATAGTCCAGTCGTGGTCCGGTGCCAGGCTGGTTCCAGTAGTTCTGCCCCTGCAGGATAGGGTCTTCGTGGGTGACCCGTGTGTCTGGCAGCAGCTCCACATTGGCGTCCCCGGATGCTGACTCATTATGCGGGCCGTCTGGATCCGGTGTAATGTCTGGAATGTCCCCCGGGCTGGTGATCATCCATGCATCGTT
This sequence comes from uncultured Granulosicoccaceae bacterium, assembly GCA_938003855.1. GTDB lineage: Bacteria > Pseudomonadota > Gammaproteobacteria > Granulosicoccales > Granulosicoccaceae. The sequence goes on from CALKXD010000044.1 coordinate 48,426, forward strand.
CTTACTTGTGTAGTTCTCGGCTTCCACGCGCACCGCAACGAAGTCGGCGGAATGGGCTACCGGTGCGAGTAGGGCGGCAACGACTGAGGCTACACCAAGGAACGTGTATTTCATGGATATAGATAATTCAAGAGGTCTCAGGCTGTTAGCGTCAGAATCTCTTGAATATTTAAATGGCGCAGGCAGGAATGGTCAAAACATCGACTGCAGCGACTAGCGGGGTCGAGAGGGTTAGTGGCGGCAGAAGCATTGCGCTGTCTGTGGATAATGTACCGCCGTGCAAAATTCATCCGGCTGACGTGGGTGTCAGCCGGGTGGCATTAGAGCTTTAAAGCTGGCAGGTTTGGAAGTTTTCCCAGCCGTATCCATCGCCATCATGGTCAATCACTGAATCCGAGCACGTCGGGAACACCGGGTAGGGTGCGGACGCACCGCCGTCTGCGGTGCCTGCGATGCTACAGGTCTGATTGTTTTCCCAGCTGTATCCGTCACCGTCAAGATCCGATACCGATGCAGAGCAGGTTGGAAAAACCGGAACCTGAGGACCTGTCACAGTCGGGGTTGCTGCTGTGTCGAATTGACAGGTCTGGTCATTTTCCCAACCGTATCCGTCGCCGTCAGTGTCAGAGACTGCCGCAGAGCAGATTGGGAATAGAGTTGTCTGTGGAGTCGTGACACTGTCTGAGCTGTCAGTGGCTGAGTTGTCGAGTTGACAGGTTTGATCGTTTTCCCAGCCGTACCCGTCGCCATCAGTGTCCGTGACGAATGCAGAGCAGATCGGAAAAATCACCGTCTGAGGATCCGTGGCAGTGTCTGAGTTGTCAGTGCCTGAGCTGTCAAATTGACAGGTTTGATTGTTTTCCCAGCCGTACCCATCGCCGTCGGGGTCGGATACAGAGGCCGAGCAAGTAGCAAAGACCGGAACCACTGGTGTTGATGTCTCAGTCGTTGGCTGACTGTTACCTGCGAATTGACAGGTTTGGAAGTTCTCCCAACCGTAGCCATCGTTGTTATCATCTATGACCGTAGATGAGCAGACGGGAAACTGAGGAAATTCAGCATCATTGGTGTCTGTTGTGGCTGTGCTGTGAACCGATGAGTCCGCAACGACGCAGGTCGCGTTATTCTCCCAGCCGTAGCCGGAATTGTAGGGGTCAGTGATAGCCTCGGAGCAGTGAGGAAATAGATCCAGAGCGGACACTGGTGAGTTGTCAGGTGTGTCTGTCGTGGCGGTATCGCTGGAGATGACACAGGTTTTTTCATTTTCCCATCCGTAGCCATCGTTGTCGCTGTCTGTGACGCCAGCGGTACATAGTGCAAAGGCGAGGTCATCCACGGTGGATGGCTGATTGTCGTTATCAGTGCCCGCTTGAGTGTCGTCGGTGGAGTCTTGCTGACTAAAAAGGCACGATCTATTGTTTTCCCAGCCGTAGCCATCGTTGTCAGTATCACTGATGGCATCAGAGCAAGTGGGAAACTCCTGTGCTACCGGGGGCTCCGGGTCTTCCGCCGGCGGTTCTTCTTCTTCCGGTGGCTCTTCTACTGGAGGCTCTTCGACAGGGGGGTCTTCAACCGGTGGCTCTTCCGGTTCGGTTACCGGAAATACCGCTTCCAGATTCCAGCTGGCGCCGGATTCGTCGCATCTGTATCCGGTGTAGTCTCCCAGTGCTCTGGGAATACCCGGACAGACGGTTTCATCTGCAGCATTGTTTACCGGCGGCAGACCGCACTGCACAGTGTTGTAGTAGATCCGGTTGCTGCCGGACCCGGTGCCGAACTTTGCGGTGATCGCGTCGCAGACCTGCGGTACAGTTTTAGTGCCTTCGTTTGTGCTGACCGTGATGTTTCGCAGGCCATGATCGTAGGTGGTGTCACAGTAGCATTGTCCGTCAACGGAGTAGGAATCGCTCCAGTTGGTCGGCTGATTCGGCGTGGGGATAATCTCGTCGTTGGCACTGAAAAATTTAGCGGCGAAGTCGTTGACTGTTGCCACTTCGCTTTTGCCTATGCCCACGATGTGTAGATACTCAACGGTGTCTGAGAAGTCGAGCTTGTCGTCAGGGCTCAGATAGGCAAAAGCAGCTTCCCACTCGGAGGCGAAACTGCTTTTCAAAGCCTGTGTGACAAACGCGGCGCTTTTTTCATTGAGGTCTGCGGTCTGGTTTTCCCGGTTGCCGTCGTGAATGTTGACGTAGTTGGAGTTCGCCTTGGCGAAGTTCAGATCGGAGACAGACGCCTGTTGCTCATTCCATGCGCTGTGCTGAATAAGCGTAATGCGATTATTAGTGTCGAAGTTGGTGGTTGATTGAATACGCCGGATGACATCTGCAGAGAAGTCGGACTGACCCCCTTCCGCAATATAGATGTCACCACCGGCATTGAGAGTCTGGGTCCAGGCGTCCGCCGTTGTTATTACCGCGGCGTTCCAGTTGCTGTGGGCGTTTACCCAGATACCGGGCCACGCGGCTTCCATTACTTTCTCGGCTTCCGGGATGTAGCGGTGTTTGTTGCTATCACCATAGGCACCACTGACCACATGCGGTTGGATACCCAGATAACGGCTCACCATCAACGCAGCGACCGCTGCGTGCGCGTCATCTCTGTCCGGAGCGTGATCGTAATGAAGTGATATCAGATCGGTATCCTGCACGTAGTCAGCATGGACAACGGGGGACAGCAGGCACAGGCAGGCAAGTACAATACGCAGCATGGGGTTTGGAAGTACACTTTGGGGATCGTAGCTAATATTGCCAAAGGCTTAGCGCGACTGGTGTGAAGTACTTCTCATTAGATTGGCACGTTAATAACCGTCGTCAAGACTAGAGATGCAGGTGTCGTTCCTGGGAATTTAATTCTGTGGGGTTGGGGGGGGGCGGTGACGGTGATCCGATGCGTTCAGCATCTAACCGGCAGAAAGTCACCGGCGAATACAATCCTCTTGCAATGGGGTATGTACCCCGAACAGAAGTTACCATGCGTTGAAGTGTTGTTTGCTTGTATGAGTCGACACGGGAGCAATCTGCGGGGGCAAAGTTGGAAGGGCCGGGGTACTCCGTCGGCCCTGCTCGCATTGGCGTGGTGTTGATGCCCTGTGATGTAACCGTTTTGTTACGTCGTTATATCTGCAGGCGCCACTAGTGAGTGTGTTGCGTTATTGCGCTGGAAATAGTTTCGCTGTGCAGCGTGGTGGCATCGTAGATAGTTTTGAATTCATCTACTTCCGGTACATCAGTGTCCTGGAACAGAGATTCAAGGTGTCCGTAGGCCAGTGGTTGATAGACCAGGTCGGCAAAGATGTAATAGTTGCCGCCGCTGGTGACAGGAATCCTGTACTCGAAATAGTCAGATCCAGAGTTGAAATTGTCGTCCTGAGCGGCCGCGCCGATTACCGCCACATCGTTCTCAGCGAATGCTTTATCGAACCCTTTTGGCGTCAGCCGGTTGTCTTTCGCATAGCGCGTCGCGTTGACAAGCGAGTGCGTAATGTTGCCCTTGATATCTGCCATAATCGCTTCAAAAACAAGCACCTGATTTTCGTTAATGACGGTGTTGTAGTGCGGCTCATAGCGGTTGAAATTGTCATCACCGTCGACGCCGACAATGCTGCCGTCCGATCTCATCTTGCCGGATTCAAACACCACAGCACCGGTATCGTCAGTGACCGCCAGGTGGACGAACACCCGTCTGGATGGATACCCACTGGGCAGTTTGTGACCTGTATGGTTTTCGATCTTCAGAGTGGCGACAATGTTGTCGCCATCGCTGCGGGTTCCTACAACGGTCAGGTCAGCAGCGGTTTTCAGAAATTCGCGGTTGCGCTTGATCGCCTCAGGGAATCCTTCGGCCTGGATACCCAGCTCCTCCTTGAAATTTTCGAACATGTCAAGCATGACCGTGTTCGCACCAAGGAAGGTGTGTTCGCTGAAATCTGCGCGGCGCAGGTCGGTTCCGGAAGACGCCAGAGTAACCGTGGTGTCCAGTTTTGGCATGTGGCACGCCTGACAGCTTGCAGCACTGGAGCCACCATCACGGTAGTCACTGTTATTCCATTCGGTGTAGGTCTGCTGTTCCTGAAAGCGGTCTTTAATGTCAGCATCGATCACCTCTCCGTCAGCGTCCAGCTTGTGAGTTTTCAGGTCGTGGCAAGATGCGCATACAGCGGATGAACTCATGTGCGCGCCGTAGATCGGTGTGTATTCAGCGTTGGCAATCATGTACGCGCCAACCGGGTCGCCGTACTGCCCGTAGGCGGGCCGGTTTTCTTTTTCACCTGCCGGGTATTCGGCAATAGAAAAATTACCCGAGCTTGACTCCACGGTGCCGAGGTTGCCGGTATCTTCTATTTGATGGCAAAGCGTGCAGCTGACACCATCCATCGCATGATCGAAGTATTTGTTGTCAGCGGTAAACGACTCACTGAACATCTCCAGCGCCACGCCATCTTTACGGGCGGCCTCATTAGCCATCGGAGCGTGACAGCGTGTGCAGGTGTCATTGATTTCATGAAGCAGATTTGGATGGTTTTTAACCGTGGCCGCCGCCTTGGCGCGCCAGTAGGGGTCTCGTGCGGACTGAGCCATTGTGGTGGCTTCCCAGGAAGATTCGATCGACACATCTTTACCCGTGTCATCCTCGATCCCGTTGTGGCATACCGCGCAACTACCGCTGCCGGAGAAATGATCGCCCAGAAAGTTCGGGTCGGATGATTCGATCGATGGCAGGCCACCGTAGCCTACTGACTTAGGCAAATCGCCGGTAATTATGGGGGTCTCAGGGTTTGTTTGGTCGTCTTTTGCGTTTGTGGCGTCGTCGCCGCTTGTGCACCCGGCCAGTAAAGTAACAGCCAGCAGTATGCCCGTCAGGCGTGATCTCGCGCGAAACCGTGCACGGGACACTTCAATGGAGGCGGGGTTGCAAATTCGCGGGAGATTCACAGTCATGGATCCGATGATCAAAAGAGCCTGCGGTGGTGAACGGCAAGATTCCGCGAGTCTTTAGCACTTTTCGGTATAATTGCATTGTCAATTTTCACCCGGGAATACACGACGCGCTAAGCTGTTGATAAGGTAACAGGGGCAGCCTTTAAGAGGCTTCAGGCGGTAACATCGGGATCATGGCACGGCGGAGCAGAGCGGGTCCGCTTCTGAATGAAGGCCGGACCCTGCCACAGACTGTTTAACTGTTCTGTTTGCGCGGAAGCAGAAACGGACTAATAGTCTTCCGGCTCAAAAACATGAATAGCGTTTTGCGCGTAATCTGCCACCCAAACGGTACCCGGAAAAACATCTTGATCGCCCTGTGCGGTGACATCCAGCGGCGTGCCGAGATTCTGAAACAGTTTATCTATACCCGTCAGTTGGGTGCCGGCCCCGTTTAGCTGAACCCGATACACTGATTGATCAAAACTACCCGCGAGCAGGTCACCTTTCATAGAACCGCCAAAATTACTGGCTGTGTATTCGGTCAGGCCGTTTGTGGATGCGTTGAAAATGTGCAGTGAGTTGTTACCGTTGCCGGGCGCTTTGTAATCGCATTCTATTGCGTTGGCGTTCCCTTCAATGGGGGACTGCGGGTTGCTGTCATTGAATTTATTATTTTTACTACCGCGTGTCGGGTTGGGGTGGCCGCCGTAATATCCTTTGCCACTGATGTAGTGCAGGCTGTCGCGGTAGGTGGTGCCACCGTCAGCGTAGGTATCCTGGCAATTACCACCCGGTGTTCCACCCCAGCCGGCGTTCGGGCCATTGTCGACGGTATACATTTTACCCGCGGTCGTCAGAAGTACGTCATAGGCGTTGCGAAAGCCCGGAGCGTAGATACCGACGGGGCCGTTGTTCTCCAGGATCGCCATGTTTTTGCCGTTGTTGCCGCCGAACGGGTCGTTGGCATCATTGGGTCCGGCTCTGTCTTCGTCATCAAGCGTTGGCAGGTCGTAGGTGTTGTTGCCAAGTTGCTGCAGATCGATCTCGACAATCGCAGCACTATAGGCGTATTCCGGTATGCGGGCGAAGTTGTTGGAAGGGACACCCATATTAGTGTTGCCACCCAGCGCTAGATAGAGCGTTTTACCATCGGCACTGAGTTGCATGCCATTGCCCTGATGATTCTCTTCTGAGCGTGGCAGGCCGCGAACCAGATCTACTTTGTTCCAGTTGTTACCGTTTTTAGTTAAGCGGGAAAGGATCACCGAGTTTGTATCGAGGTTGGTATCGTTACCCGATGGGCCCGCACCCATACGCGGGTCGCCTGAGGCGACATAGATTACCGGATTATTGGCCGTACCGACCACCAGCAGGCCGGTCACCAAACGGCCATCGACGCCATTGTTGGTGTCGCCGTCGTCGTCGTGGTTGGTGATATTTTTAATCAGGTCAATGGTGTCCTGTTTGGTGGTTGTATAGTTGTTTTTACCGTTGCGGTTGACGGTGTACTGGTAGATCTCACCGTCACGACCGCTCACATACAGATTGCCGTCCGGCCCAAACTGCAGCGAGGTAGGCTTGGTAGGGCCGGCCTTTTGCAGTTTGGACTGCAGGAACGCGGGATCCACTTCCGGTCCGCCGTTCGGATCTGTGGGTTCAGTCGGAGTTTCGAGCTTGGCAGACAATGCAATCTTGATCGACGGATTGGATCCGTCGTGCTCGATGCTCAGCTGTGCTTCCTTGGTACCGGCGATAGTTGAATTGACGTTCGCTTTGATTGTCAGCGAATTGCCGGGGTCGATTGATACCACATTGTTAAAGTCGGTCGAAAAAGAGTCGGCGCTGTTACCGCTGACCACCACGTTGTAGATTGTGACTGGAGGGTAGTTGTCTCCACCGGCATTGGTCAGCGTAATGTTCTGTGTTTTAGTCGCATTGGTTTCGACGGTGCCGAAGTCCAGTGTGGTAACGGTTGATTCGAGCTTGCTTGCCGGAATGTCAATGCCGACACCCGTCAGTAACACCAGGTGGGGTGAATTTGTACCGCTGTGCTCAATTCGCAGAAAGGCTTTTTTGCCGCCTAGCGTAACCGGGCTGAACGTAACGTTAAAACCGATTTTGTCACTGCTGGCCAGTGAGGTATAGCCGGAGTAGTTGGTGATGAAGTCGAAGGAGTCCTGTCCGCCCACTTCAATGGAGTAGATTTCCACGTCAGCGTCAGTTGTAGCGCCGGTATGAGTAATCTCGAATTGCTGCACCTTATTGCTGCCGATTTCCACCTCGCCTGAATCCAATAGCGCAGGCTTCACGCTAAGCTCGTTTGAGGATTTGACGGTACCGGATCCACTGAGTGGAATCTTGATTGTCTCGGCCTGAGCACCCGCAAATGCGGTGCATAAGACCAGGCATAAAAATTTCGACAAAAAACGGTGAATCATTGAATAGCCCATGTACTCTGATCGACGTTGTGTGTTGAAGCCAGCAACAAAGCAAGAAACAGGCACAATTGATTTTGCAGCCACCGCAGAGGCGAAAGTAAATTTGCTGAAGTTTGCGCATGGTAAAAAATTAGTTCTGCAACGCGAACTCTTGGTACAGCCTTTGCGGTGTCGCTGATCCAGAAAAATTACCGGACACAGTGCATGTCAATTAATTCCGTTCAAGCGATCGATGCCATGGCGTTGCGGCAGACAACTAAAAGGATTCTGGTGACCGGTGGTGCGGGGTTTCTAGGGTCACACCTGTGCGATAGATTGCTGGCGCAAGGTCACGAAGTTATCTGCGTTGACAATTTTTACTCCAGTACCAAGCAGAATATTATGCATCTGCTTGATAACCCCTCGTTTGAGTTGATTCGCCACGATGTGACTTTTCCGTTGTACCTGGAAGTCAACGAGATCTACAACCTTGCCTGTCCAGCGTCCCCGGTGCATTACCAGCACGATCCGGTGCAGACGACCAAAACCAGCGTTCATGGCGCGATCAACATGTTAGGTCTGGCCAAACGTACTGGTGCGAAGATTCTGCAAGCGTCTACCAGTGAAGTATACGGTGATCCAGTGGTGCATCCGCAGGTTGAAAGCTATTGGGGTAATGTGAATCCGATCGGCCCGCGGTCCTGTTACGATGAAGGGAAGCGCTGCGCAGAAACCCTTTTCTTTGACTACAATCGACAGCACGGCGTGCAAACCAAGGTGGTCCGCATCTTTAACACCTACGGGCCTCGTATGCATCCGAATGATGGTCGCGTGGTGTCAAATTTTATCGTCCAGGCCCTGCTGGGTGAGGCGATAACTTTGTTCGGCGACGGTACGCAAACACGCAGCTTCTGCTACGTAGATGATCTTGTCGAGGCAATTATCCGCACCATGAATACAGATGACGACTTCATAGGACCGGTAAATATCGGCAATCCCTCTGAATTCACCATGGTCGAGCTCGCAGAGATGATTCAATCCAAAGTGAATTCCTCATCAGAGCTTGTTTATCGTCCATTGCCTGTCAATGACCCGACACAGCGCAAGCCGGACATCTCGCTGGCGAGAGAGAAACTTCAGTGGGAGCCTGTTGTTGACCTGAACGCCGGGCTGACCAGAACCATAGAGTACTTTCGCAAGCGCATCTCGCCTGAGCGCCTGAAGCAAGCTGCCTGACCCGCTGTGCCGGATTGCACAATTAGAGTTGTTCCGGTAACACGAACAGGTCAGATTCTGCGTTAATGATGGAATTGAAAGATACAGCTGTGATGGCCAGGCCAGTGGCCACAAGCACGGCGGTTGCGATTGATAGCGCCATTAGCACTATCAAGAACTCCGGTTTGTTCGATGCTGAGTGGTATAACGACAGCTACCACTGGATCGCCGGTCAGGGCGTGGATCTGGTTGAGCACTACTGTACACACGGGGAGCGAAACAGCCGTCAGCCTAACCAGTATTTCGACCCGAAATGGTATCGTGCCCGGTATCTCGCGGACGACTATGTCGGACTGGCGCTGGTCCACTACATTGAGCACGGCCGTTTTCAGGCGTATCTGCCTGGTCCGGATTTTGACGCTGAGCTCTACTGCCAGTGTTTTACTGTTAATGCACCAGTGCTTGAAGATGCATTGGCGCACTGGGTGTCTTCTGATCGGCAGGTGATTCCGCCGATCAATGAGGCGGTTCGGTTGGCAACCGGGATCGAATCCAGCGGACTGTTTCTTGAGCAATGGTACCGTGAAACTTATGCCGATGTAGATGCCTCGATGTACAGCCCGATAGAACATTACGTAAATATCGGCTTTGCGCAGCACAGAAAACCTAACCCTTACTTTGACTCAGCCTGGTATCTGAGGGCAAATCCCCATGTCGAAAAGTCAGGGGATCACCCGTTAATGCACTATGCGATGCATGGCTGGCGTAATGGCAAGTCGCCGTCACTTCGATTTACCGGGATTGTTGCAGACAGCGATAACAATAATCGGGAACCACTCAATGATTATTTGCGTGTGGTGCTATCTGACAGCAATGACCCGGCGGATTGCTCGCAATTGCCCGGTTCGCGTTTTTCAATAGGCGATTACAAGGTTGCGGTCACCGATTTATCCGCCGGTCACAGTCGGTCGGACCGAACTGTGCGCCGCTACCTGTCTGAGCCCGGATTCAGGCTACTGAACTATCTATCGAAACGTCAGGGTTGTGATAAACAAGCCGTGGACAATTTCAGTGTGCGTCTTACCGCACTGCTGCGCGAAGAATGCTTGCAATGGTTATTGCCACTGGGTCGGCTTGAGACATTCGCATCGCTTTACTTCCCTCCGGTGGGGACGGAGGACTCTGTACTCGACCACTTTTTGCAGTTTTTAGAGACCTTTGCGAGCTTAGATCATGTCTCGTCACCATTTTTTGACGCAGCGTTCTATCGTGAGCAAACCGGCACTGAAGCGCCTGACAGCGTCTGTCTGCGAAAATGGATTGAAGGTTCTGATTCCACCGATGTTGTGCCGACCGCTATTTTCCAGCCGGCGATCTACGCCGCTGCTGCGCGCCTGAATCACACTGACCCGGTAGAACTGTACCGTCATTTTCTAGCGGAAGGATTGTTTGCCGAACGAAACTTCCATGAAGATATCAACGTTGCCTATATCCGCAAGCAATTGGATACTGATCAGCCGGGCTGTTTTGCAGAATATCTGCTGACCTGCGGTGTTCCCTTTGATCCAAAACATACCGCGCTTTACGCTGGCCGCACTAACGAAAGCAGCTATAGTGTGCTGCGGGAGTTTCTGGACTATAAGCGTCAGAGAAACCTTCGGGGTCGGATTTCCGGGGGGGCGCTTCACGATCAAATTGTTGCCGCCTCGCTTCACGACTCGAAAATACTGCGCCGAGGGCTGGACATCCCGTTTTCGTGTCCGCCATTTAATATGGTCGTGGCCCCTGTTGTAAAGAATATCCGGCTGTCGGTAGCAAAGCAGAAGTATGACAGTGTGTTGCTGATACCACATTGCCGGATGAGCGGTGCAACTAAAATTGCGGGCTATTTTTCCACCGCGATGGCTGAGCTCGGGGTTGATGATAATATTCTTCTGGTACTGACAGACCTCAGCATCAACGAGCACCCGGAATGGTTTTCCGACGCCATTGATACCCTGGACTTTGCCAGTCTATGTACCGATATCACCGGTGAAAACCGCGAGTTGGCGTTGCTTGATCTGATCATTGGTGTGCAGGCCCGACGTGTGATTAATTTTAACAGCCGGCTGGGTTGGCAGGTCTATGAAAAGTACGGCGCGAGGCTCGCCACACAGACTGACCTGCACTCGTATATGTATTGTTATGATCTAAATGAGCATAACGTCAAAGTTGGCTACCCGAGTGAATTTTTTGTCAGCACATTCTCTCATTTGAAATCGGTATTTCTGGACAGCGACTATCTGCGCTGTGAACTCACCGAGAAAAATCGCCTGATGGCGGAAGATCGAAAACGATTGGTAACTCTATATACGCCGGTTCAGGCTAAGCCGCAGACCCTGCGTGCAGAAACCACAATGAGCGGGACCGCAACTGTGTTCTGGGCGGGGCGTCTTGATCGACAAAAGAACTTTGATCTGGTAGTTCGCATAGCCAGGGAAATGTCCGATGTCGACTTCCAGTGCTGGGGTGAAACCGTACTCGGTGACTTCACACTCGAAGAACTGCCGGATAATGTATCGATCAATAAGCCCTATCAGCATATTGATGAGCTCGACTTTAACCAGTGTGATCTTTGGCTGTATACCGCCCTGTGGGATGGAATACCGAATATGATACTGGAGGTAGGAGCGCGTAAAGTGCCATTGGTCACTTCGGTCGTGTGGGGTATCGGTGATGTTGTCGACGAAGAAAGCGGCTGGACCGTAACGGATATCGACAACGAAGCGCACTATGTGCAGAACATTCGCTCAGCGCTGGCAGACCGGACAGCGGCCGCTGAAAAAGCCGAGTGTTTATTTAAGAAAATTAACGCTCGACACAATATGCATTATTACAGTCAGTCGGTTGGTAAAGCGCTCTATGAGTAAACTGTCCGGAAATTCTATTGATTTAAGCATTGTTGTAACATTTCACAATGAGGAGTATCTGGTTGGTGCCACCATCGGCAGCCTGCTTGATGCATTGAAGCAAACCGAGCAACGAGGGATTCAAACCCGTGTCTTCTTCGCGCTGGATCGGGCATCAGAGACAACCGAAAAGCTGGTCAGATCACATGCGGCGGACCTGAACTTTGACGTTCTTGAGTTTGATCTGGGGGATCAGGGGCTGGTCCGTAATGGCTGTGTCTCTCAGATCAGTGGCGATTACATAGCTTTTCTCGACGGTGATGATCTGTTTGGTTACGACTGGTTGTGGCGGGGCCTGGAAAAGGCTGTCGCTGCGGAAGGTCCGGTTATCGTGCACCCTGAGATCAACCTCTATTTTGAAGGCCACTACAGCTTTTTTGTCCATTGCGCATCTGATGACCCCTATTTTGATCGCGATTTCATTCGCGTCAGCAACTACTGGGACGCCATGTGCCTGACCCGACGTGAGATCTTTGTTGAGTTTCCGTACCGCAAACGCGACGTGAAACTTGGGTTTGCTTATGAGGACTGGGACTGGAACATGCGCACACTTGCTGCAGGTATCAAGCACGATATCGCTATGGACACGATACATTTTAAACGCCGGCGCAAGCAGTCACAAAGCAAGATTTCCAGGGATCGCGGGGCTATCTACCATCCCAATGAGCTTTCATACTACGAGCAGTATGATTCCTGATCAACAACGCGCGAAAGTCGCAGCAGATAATAAAGTTCGGCTCGTTTAACTAGAGTCCAGGAGAACAAAAATGAGAATATTGATTACTGGCGGCGCAGGTTTTGTCGGAACAAACCTTTGTGTGAAATTGTCGGGTATGGGACACGAACTGGTGTTGTACGATAATCTGACTAGCACCGCAGGCGAAGTGTTTCCCGTCAGTGCTGCGCACCGGGTTGTGCAGGCTGATATTCGCGATGAAGAGCAACTCTGTGCAGAAATGGCAAAGGTTGATGCGGTGATTCATCTGGCTGCTGCCGGATCAGTCGTCGATTCAGTTGCAGACCCGGTCGATAATTTTCAGAATAATGTCATTGGTACGTTTACGGTATTGAACGCTGCGCGCAAGAGTCAGGTCGGTAAACTGGTGTTTGCATCGACCGGTGGTGCGATCATCGGTGATGTGACCCCCCCGGTTAATGAGCAGACCTACCCGGCGCCAATATCCCCCTATGGCGCCAGCAAGCTTTGTTGCGAATCCTATTGCAGGGCTTTTTCGAAGTCCTATGGTATGAATATCGTCTCGCTGCGCTTTGCCAATGTCATTGGGCCTTATAGCCTGCATAAAAAAGGTGTCCTCACCAATTTTATAAAAAGCGCTATTGATGGCACTTCGGTGACAATCTTCGGGGATGGCAGTGCCACCCGTGATTATCTGTTTGTCGAAGATCTCTGTGAAGGTATTGCGCTGGGACTTGCTCATCAAGCCCCGGGTTTTGACTATTTTCATCTGGCCAGTGGCCGTGAAACCAGTATCAATGAATTACTGGCACTGGTGAACCAATGCAGTGGACAGGCGCCGTTGCAGGTAGAGTATTCACCGAAGCGGGTCGGCGAGGTCGAGCGAAACTTTGCACACTATCAAAAGGCCGCAGACACGCTGGGCTTTGGTCCAAGGCATAGTATGGTAGAGGCTGTCAGCAAAACCTATCAATGGTACGCACAGAACTATATCGGAGCAAAAAGCACGGCGGCCGCCTGAGGCTAAGCTGCTTTTAATGGTTTAAACAAAGCCCGCACCTGATGCGGGCTTTTTTGTGTTACGTCAGATCAGATCTCTGCCGGTACCTGTTAGTCACCAGCCGGTGCTTGTCTTTGCAAATACAGGCCTTATATACCGTTCATACCCGGTTGATTTTTTTTGGTTAATCATGACCAAAATCAACTCGCGTCACCGCTAAACCCTCGAATCCCAAGGCGGCCGCCCGTTAGTGATGGCCGAGGCAGTTGCGCCGACACAAGCGCCGCACCGTTAAAAGCGTGATCGGCGTGTCGTCGGGCATAACTTTGCTATCCTTAACCTTGTAGATTTTTGTGGACGCCAACCCCGCCATTGCGTTGGCAGCATAGATAGAACACAGATGATCAAGCGTTTATTACTAACTGTAGTGGGGCTGTGTCTGCTTATCGGAATTCTCGGTGGTGTTAAGGCGTTTCAAATCGGTGCGCTGATAGCGGCGGGCAAAGAGATGCGGCCACCGCCTGTGACGGTGGCCTCTGCTGTCGTCGAATCCGCCGAATGGACCAACTCGCTTAGCGCCATCGGTACGCTGGAAGCGGGGCAGGGGGTGATGATTACCGCCGAGAGCTCTGGTCGGGTTGCGGAGCTAATGTTCAAAGGCGGCGAGAACGTTGTCGAGGGCGATGTTCTGTTGCAGCAGGATTCCTCATCCGAACTAAGCCAGTTGAGCCAGGCGGAATCTGCCCTGAGTCTGGCGAAAAGTAATTACCAGCGTGTATCGCGACTGTACAACAATAAGGTGTTATCGCGTGCCGAGTTTGATGCCGCAAAGTCACAGCAGAGCAGCGCTCAGGCGCAACTGGATGGTATTCAGATTGCGATCGATCGAAAGCAAATTGTAGCGCCGTTCAGCGGACGACTCGGACTCAGTCTGGTTGATGTCGGTCAGGATATATCCGCGGGTGTTGCTATTGTTTCATTGCAGGCGGTCGATCCGATGCTGGTCAATTTTTCGTTACCTCAACAGGCACTGGCCAGAGTCTCCAGTGGCTATTCTGTTCGTGTTTCAACAGATGCTACTCCGGGCAAACTGTTCAAGGGCCGGATCAACGCTATTGATACGCAAATAGACAGTACCACTCGCAGTGTCCTGATGCAGGCGACGCTTGATTCACCCGGTGAAGCGGCAAGCCAGTCGGGTTTGTTGCCCGGCATGTATGCCACTGTTGAGGTAATGCTGCCAGAACAAAACCCGGTGTTGACGATACCGGCTACAGCGGTCAGTTTTGCCACCTATGGCGATTCAGTGTTTGTGCTTGATGAAGGCGACAATGGTGATCTGGTCGCGCGTCAGCAGTTTGTGCAACTTGGTGAGCGACGTGGCGATTTTGTCGCCGTTGGCAAAGGCCTTGAGGTGGGGCAGCGCGTGGTCAGTGAAGGGGGCTTCAAGCTTCGCAATGGCGCGGCGGTTATGTTGAACGAGAAGGGCAAGATCGACCCCTCGCTGACTCCCAAGCCTGACAATACCTAAGGCCAGCTGGCGGACAACCTGACAATGAAATTTACCGATATCTTTGTTCGTAGACCGGTACTGGCCATAGTGGTGAGCCTGCTGATCCTCATTGCCGGTATACAGGCAATCAGTGGTCTGACGATTCGTCAATACCCGCGCAGCGATAATGCCGAGGTAACCATAAATACCGCCTATATCGGCGCAAGTGCTGATCTGGTGCGGGGGTTTATCACCACACCACTAGAGCGTGCTGTCGGCGGTGTCGACGGGGTAGATTACGTGCAGTCCTCCAGTGCACAAGGCCTATCGACGATCAAGCTGCGACTGGAGCTGAACTACGATCCAATCAAAGCGCTCTCTGAAATAAACTCCAAGGTTACTCAGGTGCGTGGCGATTTACCGCCGGAAGCGGAGGTACCGGTAATCTCGGTCGAGTCCGCTGACAGTGCATTTGCGTCTGCCTACCTGAGTTTCACCTCAGACATTCTCGAGCCCAATCAGGTGACTGATTTTCTGGTGCGTGTGGTGCAGCCTCGACTAGGAGCGCTCGACGGTGTGCAGCGTGCCGAGGTTCTGGGGGCACGCACGTTTGCGATGCGGGTCTGGCTCGATTCAACACGGCTTGCCGCGCACAATATATCGCCGGTGCAAGTACGGCAGGCACTGGTGGCGAACAATTATCTATCAGCGCTGGGCCAGACCCAGGGGTCGTTGCTGCAGATAAATTTATCGGCCAACACCGATCTGAACTCGGTAGAAGAATTCGAGCAGTTAGCCGTCTACTCACAAAATGGTGCAATCGTGCGACTGAAAGATGTTGCCACGGTTGAACTAGGCTCGGAAAACTACGATACCGTCGTTCGATATAACGGTGACGAAGCGATCTTTATGGGTATCTGGCCGCTGCCGAATTCCAATACACTCGATGTGATCGCTGGTGTACGTGAAGAATTGGAGAGTATTAAAAGCACCTTGCCGACCGGCATGGAGGCGACGATGGCCTACGATGCCTCGGAGTATATACAAAGCTCAATCATCGAAGTAATCAAAACGCTCACGGAAACACTGCTGATTGTGGTGCTGGTGATTTATCTATTTCTCGGCTCGATGCGTTCGGTGCTCGTGCCTATCGTCGCCATCCCGATCTCCCTGATCGGTTCGGTGTTTCTTATTCAATTATTTGGTTTTAGTGTAAACCTGCTTACCTTGCTGGCGATTGTGCTATCGGTCGGATTGGTCGTCGATGATGCCATTGTGGTGGTGGAGAATGTCGAGCGCCATATTGCCGAAGGCAAATCCCGTCTGCAGGCCGCGTTGCTCGGCGCGCGCGAGTTAACCGGCCCGGTTATCGCGATGACAGCAACCCTGGTTGCGGTGTATTTGCCCATTGGCTTGCAAGGAGGACTGACAGGTTCGCTGTTTAGAGAATTTGCCTTTACGCTGGCAGGTGCGGTGACGATATCGGGCATTGTGGCTCTGACCCTGTCACCGATGATGTCAGCCAGTTTGCTTCAGGATGGCGAGAAACGCGGCTTTGCTTTGCGTGCCTATAATTTTTTTGAGCGAGTACGTTTATCTTATATGCGCAAGCTGGAGGGCACTTTGCGTTACCGTCCGGCGGTGTATCTGGTCTGGTTTGTCATTGCAGGGTTGTGCGTACCAATGTTTAGTGAGTCGGCCAAAGAGCTTGCTCCGACTGAAGATCAGGGGGTGGTCTTCGGTATTGTTACCGGTCCGGGTAACTCTACTATCGAACGTGCGGCGCAATACACGGCAGAGGCAGACGAGGCACTGCGCAGCATCGAAGAAGCTGCGTTTACCTTCCAGTTGACTTTTCCGACCTCCGGTTTCGCCGGCCTGGTATTAAATGACTGGGGCGAACGTGACCGCAGTGTTTTTCAGGTCAAGCAGGAAGTTGCACAGAAATTTAATAACATCAGTGGCCTCGGTATATTTGCGGTGACACCGCCGGCGTTACCGGGAGGGGGGCAGTTTCCGGTCGAGTTTTTAATCGCATCGACGGCTGAGCCTGAAGAAATTCTTGGCTTTGCGCAGCAAATACAACTGAAGGCAATTCAGTCTGGTTTGTTTGCATTCCCGCCTCAGATTGATACCAAGATAGATCTTGCGCAAACCGAGTTAGTGTTTGATCGCGATAAAATTGCCGACATGGGTCTGACCATGCAGCAGGTCAGCGCCGATGTCGGCACCTTGCTTGGCGGTGCCTATGTGAACCGCTTTAATATTGATGGCCGCAGCTACAAAGTTATCCCGAAAGCACTGCGGAGCGAGCGTCTCACTCCTGAGCAGTTGAAAGATCTCTATGTGACTGGTCCGGATGGCAAGATGATTCAACTCGGCTCCATCGCCAGCCTTGAAAACAGCACCGTGCCCCGCGCACTGAATCGATTTCAGCAATTAAACGCAGTCAAGCTCAGTGGTGTGACTATTAAAACGCTGGATGTTGCACTGGAATTCCTTGAAAATGCGGCAGCTGAAGTTCTACCACAAGGCTACAGTCTCGACTACACCGGCGAGTCGCGTCAGTTGCGTCTCGAGGGCAATAAGTTTCTACCGGCGTTCAGTCTGGCGATTGTGCTTATCTACCTGACACTGGCAGCACAGTTCAACAGCTTTCGCGATCCCTTCGTGATACTGGCAGGCTCGGTGCCGCTGGCGATGTTTGGCGCGTTGATATTTACTTTTTTAAAAATGCCGAACCCAAATCTGCCGTACTGGACAAACAGTTTTACCACGACCCTGAATATATATTCACAGGTGGGTCTGGTGACACTGATCGGACTGGTCTCCAAGAACGGTATTCTGGTGGTGGAATTTGCGCGCGGGCTTCAGGAGCAAGGGTTGAGTAAGCTTGCTGCTATAACCCATGCGTCGTCTACCCGCCTGCGCCCGATCCTGATGACAACGGTGGCGACGGTGGCTGGACACTTTCCGCTTGTGCTGGTGACGGGTGCCGGCGCTGAGGCCAGAAACTCTATAGGCCTGGTGCTGGTCGGAGGCATGACTGTCGGGACATTGTTTACGCTGTTTGTTATTCCCTCTCTGTATATGCTGTTTGCGCGTGATTTGCACGGTACCAGAACCACTCTTCAAGAGGCGGACGACCTGCTGGACGATGAAGGACGGGCTGAATCAGGACCCGATGACGATCTAGCTCGAATGCAGGCAGCACACCGGTATTAGTGCCCGACCGGCGTTATAGAACGGGGCGCTTTCATTGATCGTATGACAAGTGCAGGCTGTAATGCCTGCAACACACTTTGCTGTAAGACTGAAAACAACAGCCGGGTTCAACCGGCGGTGGCAGTTTGTCAGGGTAAGCGGATACCGCCATCCAGTCGTATTACCTCTGCGTTCAGGTAGGCGCACTCGATCATAAAGCAGGCAAGCTTTGCTATCTCTGCCGGTTTGCCCAGCCGCTTTGGAAACAGTGGTTGCTTTGACAGGGCCTCCTGTGCCTCTTCCGGCAGCGCGCTCAGCATAGGGGTCAGGAAGAGTCCCGGTGCGATAGTATTAACCCTTACGCCGTAGCTGGCCAGATCACGCGCCATGGGGAGTGTCAGACCCGCCACGCCGGCTTTTGATGCTGCATATGCCGGTTGTCCTTTCTGTCCATCAAATGCGGCAACCGATGCGGTATTCACAATGACGCCAAGCTCGCCATCTTCGTTGGCGGTATTCTTTTGCATGCGCTCCGATGCCAGTCGAGAGACATTGAAGGTACCAATGAGATTCACATCGATTACCTTCTGATACAGTTTTAGCGGGTGCGGTCCATCTTTGCCCAGGGTTTTCACTGCAACCGCGATACCGGCAAAATTCACCGCCGCGGTGAGTTTACCGAAACGGTCCATGCATTTGTCCATGGCGCTGCCAATCTCTTCTTCGCTGCAGACATCCGCCTTGCAGAAAATTGCGCTGTCACCGAGTTCGTCAGCAAGTGCATTGCCTGCATCCTCGTTGAGATCAACGATTGTTACCTTGCCGCCGCCGGCGATAATTTCACGAACCGTTGCCTCACCGAGACCCGACGCGCCACCGGTTACCAGTGCTACCGTGTCATTTAATTTCATCTACGATCTTCCGAAGGTTGTTGTAACAGGCCGTCTGCACGATGGCACGTTGATATTTTTGCAAGCTATGATGCAATGCTACGATAGCGCTGCGCTGTCGATACGATTGAGTTGTCCGCAGCTATTGTAACGTGCAGATAGCCTGCTGCGTTTCTGTCAAAGTGGATAGCCAAAGTAGCGCTTGCACGACCATCACCCATCACAGGAATATGCAATGAACCTTCCCGCAGTCTCGGTGCTTGAGCTGGTCCCCGAAGATCACTGGCTGACTATCTGGTTTAATCAGCCGCATATCCGCAACCCTCTGACCGACACTATGCGGGAAGAACTCAGCGCAGTGCTCAGGGTTGTGCGCGAGTCGCGTGAGTATCGTGGCATTACCCTGCGCGGACGGGGCGGCATATTTTGCGCCGGGGGGGACCTCAAGGCGTTTAAATCACTGACAGATGAATCACAGTCTCGAGACTCTATCCTGCGTATGTCGCGAGAGATCGGTGAGCTGCTGCAGACTGTCAATAACATGCCTCAGATTGTGGTGGCGGTGGTTGAAGGGGCGGCGATGGCGGGTGGTTTCGGACTGGCTTGCTGTGCCGACGTTGTGCTGTGCGAGCGAGGGGCCAGGTTTGCTATGACGGAAACCGCTATTGGCTTGAGCCCCGCTCAAATTGCCCCGTATGCAATCCAGAAACTCGGCTTCGCCACCGCCAGGCGTCTGATGCTGACGGCCGCGCGCTTTGATGGTGACGGCGCGTATCAGCATGGTTTTGCCGATGAAGTCGCCGCCGATGTGCAGGCGCTGGAGTCGCTGGAAGCGGAGCTTAAAAAACAGATTGCCCGGTGTGCTCCGGGTGCGATTGCCGACACCAAAGCGTTGCTGCATGCGCTTAAAGATGCCTCACCGGAGCGCATCATAGAAATTGCAGCCAGCAACTTTGCCGACCGCGTGAAGTCCGGAGAAGCCGCCGAGGGGATCAGTGCGTTTTTTGACAAGCGATCTCCTTGCTGGTCGCAGCCGGTTGACTCGCGTTGACCCACTGCGACAACTGTTAGTGGCGGCGACTCTGCGGCAGCCTGTGTTGCTGTGTGCTCAGCTGTGTCCCGGTTAGCGGTCGGCTGGCGTGTGTGAGCGTTCCGGTCAAACCTGACCAATCGTTAATTAAATTGATCGCCTTTTTTGTTCTGACAAACGTCAATTCCTCGACTATACCTATGGGGTAGCGTGTCAAAAGGCCCTGGCCGGGACGCGACGAGGTGCAGATCTGATCGTCTAACGGCGGCCTATCGCAAGCGCTTGTGACACGCAAGCGTATAAATTGAACGTTTAAAAAAACAAAAATAGAAGCGAACGCAATGAAACCTATCTCTACCAGTCGAAAACTCTCTTACCAGCTTCTCAGAACAAGTTCGGTAGTACTGCTGGCACTGACCGGAATAGCCTGCGACGGTGGCTCGATAATCATGCCGGGCACTGCGGTCACCGCACCGGTCACCCAGAATGATGACACAGCGATACCTCCGATTGCCTCTGTCACTGGCGACGATGAGCAAGAGCCATCGGTTACCGTTCAAGCGCCGGTACCGGCAGTCACGCCGCCACAGCCATCTGCACTGGCGTTACAGGCGCTGAGTCAGGAAGCCAAAGATCTGATGGCAGCGGCCCACGCACGCGGATCAATTCGCTTTATGCCAGTGGGTGACTCTATCACGCATGGCACCAGAGACAGCGACAGCTATCGAAGAGAATTTCTGTCACTGATGGGTGAGGGCGGCTGCTCAGCCAGAACCGTTGGCTCGCAAAGCTCAACCTTCCATCAGACGGGTTACTACGCGGCTCATGAGGGATACAGTGGCCATACCGCTGATTACTTCATCAACGGCAAGACCACCAGCTCTGGTGAAAACCTCGGTATCAGCCACTCGGTGTCCTATCAAAAGCCCGATGTTGTGTTGCTACACCTGGGATCGGTAGATATATTCAAAGGCGAGACCGTAGCGAGCACAGTGGCGGAAGTCGATCAGGTTATCGCCAGTATCTATGACAGCAAGCCGGACACCGTGGTCTTCGTGGCGAATATTATCCCCTGGTATGACACCAGCGCCGGCATGGAAATCCCGCTCTCTATCGAGCAGCTTGGCGACGGCATAGAGCAGATTGTTCAGGAGTCCAACAACCCGTTGCTGGCTCTGGTTGATGTTCGCTCCGGCTTTAATACCGGTCTGATGCAGAACGACATGATTCATCCTAATGACGAAGGCGACAAGCATATTGCAGATGCATTTTATGATCGTGTCGCGTCAGCGGGTGCCTGCCAGTAATCGCTACTGAAGACGTTAAGCAAATCTCTGTTTGTGTTGACGGGTTACCGTCGACACACAGAATGGTCAACATCAGCGGTGCCACGCTTGTAACACGGCACCGCACTCTCCGCGCGGCAGCGCACCCGAGCCAATAGTTGGTTGTGTCGGTGCAATTATCGTATTCTTAGGGTTTTCCAACTCAAGGATAGCCCGATGAAAAGCGCCAAAGATTTTCTTGAAGCTGCAAACCAGTCCGTTACCCGGATTACTGCTGAAGAAGCAGTCAAACTCCATGGTACCGGGGTGTTTGTCGATGTTCGCGATTCGGCAGATATTGCTAAATCCGGCACTATCGCCGGTGCTTTGCGTATACCGCGAGGCTTCCTCGAATTTGCCGCCGACCCCGCCACCCCGTTTCACAACGATGCCCTGAGCAAAGATGCCAGTCTCTATCTGGTCTGTGGAGCGGGCGGTCAGGCAGCACTGGCCGGCAAAACCCTGCAGGAAATGGGCTTCACGTCGGTGACCAATGTCGGTGGGGTTGGTGACTGGAAAGACGCCGGTGGGCCAATGGAAGCAGGCTAGCCGCCCTGTGTCATCATTAAAGTCTTCGGGTTGGGTTCGGTGATCGGACCGGACCTGGCAGGGTGAACTATTGCTATTTCAACCTGTCGAAGAGGCTCACTCGAGAAAACCAACAGAGATAACGGAAGCCGTATGAAAACTCTACAAGCCGCTGCTGTGCTACTGGCTGCATCGCTGTCTGCGGGTTCGGCCCTGGCTGAAAACGGACTGATCACTGTCGCCAGCGAGCATGGTGTCAAAGAGACTGCGGACAAGCTGGAAAAAGTGCTTGAAAGTAAGGGGATGAATGTCTTCGGGCGGGTCAATCATGCACAGGGTGCTGAGAAGGCCGGTATGCAGCTCAGGCCGACCGAGCTGGTTATTTTCGGCAATCCCAAAGTAGGTACTCCGCTGATGAAGTGCGCGCAATCAGTTGCCATTGATTTACCTCAAAAGGCGTTAATCTGGCAGGACGAAGCCGGCAAGGTTTGGTTTACCTACAACGATCCAGCCTATCTGGCCAGTCGTCACGCGCTGCAAGGTTGCGATGAAGTACTGAAAAAAGTGTCCGGGGCACTGGGCAAATTTGCGGCCGCTGCCACCTCTAAATAAGTCAACGGCGGGCTTGTCGGAAACCGGCCGGCCCGCCTGTCGCTACTACACCGCTAGGCGCTGCAGGCGTCGCGGTAGGCATTTTCAAACACACCGACCCAGCCATTGTCATAGCCATTACGCATATCGGCGGCTTTGTCGCCAAAAGCCTCCCAGCGACTATGGGTCAGGGTTACCCGGGTGTGCCCATTGTCCATTGCGGCGAAGGTTACTGATACCTCGCTGGCCTGTTCCGCGGATAATCCGATGTGCCATTCAAGGGTCAGTTGAGAGTGCGGGTCGAACGTCGAAACACTACCCCAGTCATGGCGGGTATCGTCGTGCCCGATCTCATATACAGCACCGCCATTTGAAGGCTCGATAACCACGGCCTTGGCGACCTCGCCATTCATTGCCGATACGCTGTTTTTATCCAGTGGCCACCAGCTGGCGACACGGTTGACGAATGTATCGAAAGCGTGTTGCTGGTTACAGGGAACCTCAATGGTTTTTACGATTGGGTCGAGCATTATTTCTCTCCGAAGTTGCGGGTAATTTCCGCGCTATAGGCAGACAGCACATCTGACCAGAAGCTGTCCAGGTAGGTACGAAGCTCAGCGAGTCCTTCGCGACGAATAGTGTAAAAGCGGCGAGTGCCGCGCGGCTCAGCCTGCACCAGGCCTGCCTCCTGCAGCACCTTCAGGTGCTGGGACACCGCAGGTCGACTTACCGGTTGCGCTGCTGAGAGCTCAGTGACAGTTTTTGCACCGCTGCGCAGACCTTCAAAGATATTGCGACGAGTGGGGTCTGCCAGTGCGCTGAATACTAATTGGTTAGTCATGGCTTACTGTAAGTCATCACTTACCAATAGTGCAAGCTAAAATTGAGCGCTACTTTAAGCCGGGCAGGTAGCGCTATTTAAATATGCGCGGCCGGCAGTCGAAGTGGCGCGCACGCATGTGCAGCAATACAGACCGGTCAGATTGGATGCGGTCGGAACGGCTGCGGATTGACTTCGGTAGTGAAAGACATCAACACAGTCTGCTGCCGGAAGCGGAGTCGAGGTTGCAGGTCGATCATCCCAATGGTCTTGAGTGATCATTGCGTGCCGCAGTGGTTTCAGGCAATCGACAGGAACTCGACAGCACTGTAGGGTGCACTGACCCGAATACCCGGATTTAGAGCGGGCGCGAGTGCCTGACCCTGCACCCGTTTACTGCGCCGGGGCGATTAGCTGGCAGAAGTTGATTAGTTCTGACTGTTGGCAGGCGTTGCCTTTAAAAAATCCATGGCCTTCTGTGCGCCGCCAGTGTGGTGCGGGATACCCGCCAGGTGCAGGCCCATCTCGATACCGGACAGCGTGCCCATCAGCATCAGGTCGTTGAAATCGCCAAGGTGCCCGATGCGAAACACCTGATCAGCAACTTTCGCCAGGCCGTTACCAAGAGACATGTTGTAGTGCTCGAGAACGGTACCGCGTAATGCATCGGCGCTGTGCCCGTCAGGTGTTCTGACGGCAGTCAGCACCGGTGAATACTCTGACTCCACCTGGCACTGGATATCCAGTCCCCATGCTTCGACCGCGGCCCGGGTCGCCGCGGCGTGACGCTGGTGGCGGACAAACAGGTTTTCCAGTCCTTCTTCATTGATCATGTCGATCGCTTCAGCCAGTCCGTAAAGCAGATTAGTGGCCGGTGTATAGGGAAAATATCCGCGCTCATTGGCGTCGCGCATTTCCGTCCAGTCCCAATACGACTTAGGGAGGTCGGAGTGCCTGCCCGCCGCCATTGCTTTCTCACTGACGGCATTGAATGACAAACCCGGTGGCAGCATCAGGCCTTTCTGGGAGCCGGAAACCGCGATGTCCACCCCCCAGTTGTCAAACTGGAAATCGGCTGCGGCCAGCCCCGAGATGGTATCGACCATAAACAGAGCCGGGTGGTTGGCGGCATCTATGGCCTGGCGTAGTTCGGCGATGCGCGCCGTGCAGCCGGTAGAGGTTTCGTTGTGCACCACACACACGGCTTTGATCTCGTGTGTGTTGTCGGCGCGCAAGGCGTCTTCGAGTAAATTTGGATCAGCGCCACGCCGCCAGTCAGTGTCGATGAGTTCTGGTTTCAGCTGGTACTTGGCGGCAAGCTTGCTCCAGAGGCTGGCAAAGTGGCCGGTTTCGAACATCAGCACGCGGTCACCGGCAGATAGTACATTGACCAGCGCGGCTTCCCAGGCACCAGTCCCTGAGGCGGGGTAGATGATTACCGGTGCGGTGGTTTTAAAAATACCCTGCATGCCGTTGAGTACTCGAAAGCCGAGGTCGGCAAAGCCCGGACCGCGATGATCAATAACCGGCATGTCAATGGCGCGCAGAATGCGATCAGGTACCGCACTTGGTCCCGGAATCTGAAGGAAGTGCCTACCGGTTTGTCTCATAACAGCCTGCCTGCAATTATCGATGCAACACTTTATCATAGCCACCTGGAGGGTAATAGCGGTCAGCGCACTCGCAGGCCCGTGTACACTTGATGCATTTTGGTACAGCTTTGAACCGGTAGAAATTTAACGTGATCCAACCAACATCCCAGTTTGATAATCGCGAGCTTGCACGTCGGCTGAATGCTTCCATCGCCGGTGATGTTTTAAGCGATAGATTCAGTCGTGGCCGCTATGCCACTGATGCATCGGTCTATCAGATGATGCCGCATGCCGTGGTGCAGCCCCGCCACTACGATGATGTACGTGCCTGTCTGTCGATTGCTAAAGATCTGCAGTTGTCGGTATTGCCGCGTGGCGGTGGCACATCGCAATGCGGGCAGACGGTTAATCACTCACTGGTGCTTGATAACACCCGCTACCTGAACCAACTGGTAGAGCTTGACGTGGAAAACCGCACTTGCGTTGTTGAGCCCGGTATTGTTCTAGACGAACTCAACCGTCAGCTTGCGCAGCACGGCCTGTGGTATCCGGTAGATGTTTCGACCGCCTCACGGGCAACCATCGGTGGAATGACTGCAAATAATTCCTGCGGCCAGCGCTCCATCTATTACGGGATCATGCGCGATAACGTTATCGCGATTGATGCCATATTGGCCTCCGGAGACGAACTACAGTTTGCCGAACTACAAAAAAACAGCGTCGCTGGACAGACCGGATTGTTTAACGATCTTCTCACCATGGCAGCTGATCACGCCGTCGAGATTCAAGATCGCTTTCCACGAGTGCAGCGTCGTGTTGGCGGCTATAACCTTGACGCATTGGTGCCTGCTGCCGCACCAGTGAATATGGCGCATCTGCTGGTAGGGTCTGAAGGCACACTGGCTTACAGTAAAAATATCACACTGAAGCTGTGGCCACTGCCAGTGAATAAAGTACTGGGGGTGTGTCATTTTCCGACCTTCCATGCTGCGATGGATGCCGCACAGCACCTGGTTGCTCTAAACCCGTGTGCCGTTGAGTTAGTCGATAACACAATGATCTCACTGGCGCGCGACATCGATATCTATAAGCCTCTTGTTGAGCAATTCGTGCGCGGCGATCCGGCGGCTATATTGCTGGTTGAGTTTGCCTTTGATGATCAGGCTGACAACCTGGCCGGTCTTAAAAAACTGGATGAATGTATGGCCGATCTGGGGTTTACCTGGCAAGGCAGCGGCGATCACCTGGGCGGCGTGGTTGAGGCGGTAGATAGCTCGGTGCAAGCGGCTATAGCCGAGGTACGCAAAGCCGGATTGAACATCATGATGTCGATGAAGTCCGAGGGCAAGCCGGTGTCGTTTGTTGAAGATTGCGCCGTAGAGCTTAAAGACCTGGCAGACTATACCGCCGGTCTGACCGAGATCTTTCATCGTCATGGCACCGAAGGTACGTGGTATGCACATGCGTCAGTGGGCTGCCTGCATGTACGACCGGTACTGAACCTGAAGCTGGATCAGGATGCCGCAACAATGCGAAGGATTGCCGAGGAAGCCTTTGATCTGGTGCTCAAATATAAGGGATCACATTCGGGTGAGCATGGCGATGGTATAGCGCGATCCGAATTCAATGAAAAAATGTTCGGTGAAAAACTGCACCGCGTGTTTGTCGCTGTCAAACAGCGCTTCGACCCCGACAACCTGTTTAACCCGGGCAAGATAACCAATGCACCGCGTATGAATGATCGAACCATCATGCGCTATGCACCGGGCTATAGTATGAAATCAGCCAGCAATGTGCTCGATTGGTCCGGCTACAGCGGTGCGGCGGGTGGCCTGCAGGGCGCTATAGAAATGTGCAACAACAATGGCGCCTGCAGAAAGCTCAATGGCGGCGTCATGTGTCCATCGTATCGAGTCACCCGCAATGAACGCGACGTTACCCGGGGACGTGCCAATAGCCTGCGCCTGGCGTTATCCGGTCAATTGGGGGACGCTGCCCTGGGCTCCGACGAGATGCATCAGACGATGAAATACTGCGTCTCGTGCAAGGCCTGTAAGCGCGAGTGCCCGACCGGTGTCGATATGGCCAAAATGAAAATAGAAGTGCTCGCCGCCCGGGCTGCACAGCAAGGCCATTCGTGGCACCAGCGGTTAGTCGCAGAACTGCCCCGCTATGCACCGCTGGCCGCCAGACTGCACGGTGTGCTCAACCTGCGCAATCGCAGCAAATGGCTGGCGCTCGCCGGTGAGAAGCTGACCGGTTTCTCGGCGCAACGGGATCTGCCTCAGTTTACGTCGGACTGGTTCAAAACTCTAGAGAGCCAGGGCAGTGGCGAACGTGAAGTCGTGCTGTTAGCGGATACCTTTAATACCTGGTTTGAATCAGCCAATTTAACCGCTGCGGTCAAGGTGCTGTTGGCGCTGGGCTATCGTGTGCATATTGCAAAGGAACGCGGGGTGAAATCATCCAGACGCTTGTGTTGCGGGCGTACCTATTTGTCGGTCGGTATGGTGGACAAGGCGCGCGCCGAAGCACAGCGAATGTTGGATGCATTACACCCCTATGCACAACGGGGGGTGCCGATAATCGGCCTTGAGCCCAGTTGCCTGCTAACGCTGCGCGATGAGTTTTTATCTTTGCTGCCCAACGAGCAGACCCGCGTGGTTGCCGGCCATGCCTATTTGTTTGAGGAGTTTCTGGTTAATGTGCATCAGGCTGATGACCGCCCGATGCCGGAACTGAAAGCCCCCGTCAGCAAAGTGCTGCTGCATGGCCATTGCCACCAGAAAGCGCACAACGTGATGTCCTCTGTGCAGTCTGCGCTGACGTTAATCCCCGGGCTCGATGTCGGCGTGGTGGATTCGGCATGCTGTGGTATGGCCGGGGCGTTTGGCTATCACACTGAAACACAAGCGGTCTCCCGGCAAATGGCTGAGCTCAATCTGATGCCGGCAGTGCGGCAGGCAGATGCTGATACGCTCATCGTTGCCGATGGTACCTCCTGCCGCCATCAGATACACAGCCTGTCAGACCGCGAGGCAGTGCATGTCGCCAGTGTGTTTGCAATGTCGCTGCAGTAAGCACTTATCAATAGGCTGCGACCTTTCAAGCGTGTTTCGCTGTGGGAGGTAAGTCGCAACGCTTTGCCGGTAATCTATTGCTCGCGGTGATGACCGCTACCATCAGGCGTTGATCGCACTGTTTGATCCCGTTGTGATCCCGTTGTCCGGCAAACTACCGGGCGTATCGTCGAAGCTGCGCCCTGAATATTCGCTATACCGACCTTACGGTGGTTCACTCTCGCACCAGGGCGTCTCTCCGCGCACACTGCGTGATTGACCCCGTGGGTCAATCCCATAACCGGTACAGAATTATGCAATCAGAAGTAAACACAGTCGGCGCTAATGCCATCAATTGCGGCATTAACTGATGCAGTCATATACCCGTGGGGTGATCTACGCGTTAATGGCCGGCGTATTCCTCAGTAGTGGTGGCCTGATTGTTCGCTATATCGAACACGCAGACGCCTGGCTGGTGTTGTTTTACCGGTCGCTGGCGTTTTTTATCACGGTCGTTATTTTCATGCAGGTGCGTGATCGCGGGCAGGTCGTGCAGCAGTTTCGTCGGTTGCGGTTAAGTGATGCCATAGTCTCGCTGGCGCTCGCGGCAGGGTTTGTGTTTTATGTGCTGAGCCTATATGCGACCACCGTAGCAAATACCGTGTTGCTGCTAAGTACCGGGCCATTTCTGGCCGCGCTGTTGGGCTATGTGGTGTTGCGCGAGAAGGTCTCGCTGGTCACCTGGGTGGCAATGCTGATGGCTATATTCGGCATATTTGTGATGGTGTCCGGCGGGCTGGGAGATACCGATGTGCTGGGTATTACCTACGCCTTGATCGCGGTATCTGCATTCGCCGTGATGATTGTGACGCTGCGACGTGCCGGTAACCGGGATATGCTGGCGGCGACAGCGCTGGCCGGCGTGGTAACCATGCTGGTGTCCCTGGTATTTATCGACAGCTTCCAGATTAATGTGCGGGATTTTATTTTATCAACGTTGATGGGAAGCGTGCAGGTGGGACTGGGTTTTATTCTGATCACTCTGGCTTCACGCAGTGTGCCTGCCGCGCAGGTGCCACTGCTGGCGTTGGGTGAAACAGCACTCGCACCTATCTGGGTATGGCTCTGGGCCAATGAAATACCGGGGCACCGAACATTAATCGGCGGCGCTATCATACTTGCAGCGCTGGTCGTGCAGGGTTTGATCGGCAAGCGCGGGTTTCAATCGAGTTGACAAACATCCGTACTTTTGCCGGCCGGCTAGTCAGCGCGACGAATGTCCCCGGGAAATAATTGATGTGCAGGTGGAAAGGTCTTGTGCCGATGCAACAGTTAACGTGTCCATGAACACCAGTGCGGTGACAACCGCAACGGTTTGTGCGTGTCTGGCGACTTAACATTAAGGTGTTTTTATCATAGACGGCTATCTCAAAGTAAGTCAGGTGAGTAAAAGCTATCTGACGGCAAGTGGATCGGAGACGATCCTGCGCGGTGTGTCCTTTGATGTCGGGCAATCGGAGCGAGTCGCACTGATCGGTGCCAGTGGCTGCGGTAAGTCGACACTGCTCAATGTGATTGCCGGAATCGATACCATCGACAGCGGCGTGGTTACCGTGGCGGGACAGGATCTGACCGGGCTCGATGAAAAACAAAGAACGCTGTATCGTCGTCGCCACATCGGGTTTGTCTACCAGTCATTTAATCTGATTCAGACTCTGACCGCGTTTGAGAACGTGCAACTGCCATTGCAGTTGAATCGATTCCCGACGGAGCAAATCACCGATCTTGCGCAGGCAATGCTTGAACGCGTCGGACTGGCTGATCGTGCGACAGCGTTTCCCGATCAACTCTCGGGCGGTGAGCAACAGCGCGTTGCGATTGCGCGGGCAATGGTGCACTCGCCCTCGCTGGTACTGGCCGACGAGCACACCGGCAATCTCGATGCTGAAACCGG
This sequence comes from uncultured Granulosicoccaceae bacterium, assembly GCA_938003855.1. Taxonomy (GTDB): domain Bacteria; phylum Pseudomonadota; class Gammaproteobacteria; order Granulosicoccales; family Granulosicoccaceae. The sequence goes on from CALKXD010000044.1 coordinate 78,110, forward strand.
TCGGCAAATGATGGATCTGTTTAGCGAGCTTGCCGAACAGTGCGGGCAGACAGTCCTGATGGTAACCCATAGCCGCGCAGTGGCGGATACCGCTGATCGCATATTGCAGATTGTTGACGGGCGTATCGAGCATGGTGACAGTGCCCGTGTCTGGTAACACGCTGATGTCCTCTGCGTTGCCGGTGTTTGTGAAAAGCAGCCTGCGCTATTGGCAAAAGCATCGCTGGCAGGTATTGCTGATGTTAATCGGTATGGCGTTGGGGGTGGCGGTTGTATTTGCGGTCGAAATCGCCAATGCCAGCGCTAAGCGTGCATTTGCATTGTCGCTTGATGCCGTCACCGGACGAACCACTCACCAGATTGTCGGTGGTAGCGCTGGCGTCGATGAACAACTCTACACGCACTTGCGCACCGAAGCGGGTTTTCGTCGAAGCGCACCGATTGTCGAGGGCGAGATCGCTATAGGCAGTGAATCCTTTCAATTGCTGGGCGTTGATCTGTTTGCCGAGCCGATGTTCCGTGACGACAGCACCGGTTCCAACAGTGTGGCCGGTCGTGGTCGTGCATCGCTGCAACTACTGGACAGCGGCAGTGCGCTTCTCGCGCGAACAACCGTGCAGCGACTGGGCCTTAAGATTGGTGATCACTTCAGCGTGTCAGTGGCGGGCCGTGATGCCACGCTTCATCTCATCGATGTTATTGGTGGCAGCCGCCAGGCGGCGTTCGAGTCCCTGATCATGGTTGATGTTTCTACGGCGCAGCAACTGCTTGACCGCAACGGTAGACTGAGTCGCATTGATCTGGTGATCGAAGACCCTTCAGAGCTCGACTCCATCCGTGGCTTGTTTCCGTCGCATGAAATTATAGAATCGCAAACCCGTAATGCCTCATTGAAGCAAATGACGCAGGCATTCCACACCAACCTGCTTGCCATGAGTTTGCTGGCACTGCTGGTCGGTGCCTTTTTGATCTACAATACCGTCACGTTGTCGGTGCTGCAGCGTCGACAGATGTTTGGGGCGTTACGGGTGGCTGGTGTTACTCGCCGCGAGCTGTTTACAGCAATTCTGCTTGAGGCGACGGTGTTCGCTGTCGTCGGCACCTTGCTCGGTTTGTTGTTAGGGCTGATTCTGGGCAACTCACTCCTGGTGCTGGTCACACGCACCATCAACGATCTCTATTTTACCCTTGACGTCAGGCGTATTGATGTCTCGCTTGTGTCTGTGGCTAAAGCGCTGGCGTTGGGTCTGGGGGCAGCGGTTATTGCGGCTGTTGCGCCGGCGCTGGAGGCCGCAGGCAGTGCACCGGCCACCGTATTGCAACGCTCATCTATAGAAAAGCAGGCGCGGGGAATGGTGCCGTTGCTGGCGCTTGTCGGTACTGCTCTGATACTGTGCGGAGCGCTGATTGTCTGGATCAGTAGCAGCAGTCTATGGGCCGGGTTCGCGGCGCTGTTGTTTATCGTGGTGGGCTATAGTCTGCTTATTCCAAAAGCACTGATGTTTGCCGCCGGTCTTGTCTCGGGGAGCTCGGGTTGGCTAAGGCGCTTTGTCGGGCCAATGGGCCACTATCCGGTGCGCTCCCTGACAGCCAGTCTGAGCCGGACCTCAGTGGCCATCGCGGCACTGGTGGTCGCGGTATCGGCAACCGCAGGTGTTGGCATCATGATAAACAGCTTTCGCTACTCGGTGATTGACTGGCTGGGTCAGACGCTTACGTCCGATATCTATATCAGGGCGGCAGAGTCGCAGCGTGAGGCTATCCCCGATGCATTGAAACAGGATATCGCAGCGCTTGACGGGGTGACCGGCTTGCGAGTAGCGCGTGGCACTGAGATCGAAGCCTCTGGCTCACCGGTACGGCTTCTGGCGTTGCAATTCAGTGGTAATGGAAATAACGGTTTTTCATTTAGAAAAACCAACGGGCAGGGTCATTGGCAACGCTTTCGCAGCGGTGACGGTATTTTTGTCTCAGAGCCGTTTGCCTGGAAAACCGGCCTGACAACCGGTGACCGGGTACGTCTAAGCACGGACCGCGGTATTGTCGACTTTACCATTGAGGGCGTGGTGACCGACTACAGCGCCGGTCAAGGCCTGATCATCATCAATTACGCAAGTTATCAGCGCTACTGGACCGACAATGCTATTACGTCAATCGGTTTACAGTTGCAGCCCGACGTAGATATAGAACGCTTCAAGCCGGGACTGCGTGATGTGCTTGCACGCTACCCGATGGAGTTCTCGCTGCGATCGAATCGCGAGATTCGTGAAGTCTCACTGGATATATTTGACCGCACATTTGCGATTACCCATGTACTGCGCTTGCTCACCGTCGGAGTAGCATTTGTCGGAATTCTAAGTGCGCTGCTGGCCCTGGCACTGGAGCGCCGACAAGAGTTTGCTGTGTTGCGTTCGATTGGCCTGACACCGTCGGAGTTGCGTAATTTACTATTTGTGCAGTCCGGCCTGATGGGGCTGGTGGCCGGTTTGCTATCGCTGCCACTGGGTCTTGTGATGTCCAAATTACTGGTATCGATAATAAACGTGCGCTCGTTTGGCTGGACCATGGACTTCCAGGTGCCCGCCGGCGTACTGCTGCAAACGTTATTGCTTGCGGTTGCCGCGGCTCTGATCGCGGGCATCTATCCGTCGGCGATGTTAAGTCGCCTGCCTCCCGCTCAAGCGCTGCGCAATCAATGAAATATACGGTAAAAATAATCGCAGTGTGTATCAGCTGCCTGTGGGTGTTGTGTGCCTGCAAGGGGGCTTCCGAACAGCCAGTGGTACAGTCGATCAGTTTGCACACCGAACTCGGTGGCAATGCCGATGGCTTTACCCGTGCCTGCGGTGGCAGGGAGTTCCGTTTTCCGCAAGACCATGGACCGCACCCGGAGTTTCGCAACGAGTGGTGGTACGTCACCGGCAATCTTAAAGACAAAAAGTCGCAGGCGTTCGGATTTCACGCTACCTTTTTTCGCATTGCAAATCGACCCTATAATACCGATCAACCGAATTCCTGGGCGGCCAGTCAGTTTTATATGGCGCATTTTGCTATCACCCGGCATGGCGGTGATCAGGTAAGAGCCCATGAGCGGTTTGCACGAGCCGCCGCCGGTCTGGCTGGAGCGCAGGCCGAGCCCTTCCGGGTATGGCTCGACGACTGGTCAATCAATGCAACGCAGCAAAGCCGCGCCGATAAACCCGAGTGGCTACTGAAACTAGGCGACGGCTCAGATCATCTTGAGCTGGTATTAACAGCGCAAAAGCCGATCACCCTGCAGGGCGATCAGGGTTACAGCCAAAAGAGCAGCGATCCGTGTAATGCCTCTTATTATTATTCGGTATCGCGAATGACGGCGAGCGGTTCGTTGAGTATCGATGGACAGGATCATCGGGTAGACGGTACCGCCTGGCTGGATCGTGAGTGGAGCAGCAGTGCACTTGCCGATGATCAGCAGGGATGGGATTGGTTTGCCCTGCAGCTTGATGATGGTCGCGATATCATGTACTACCAGTTACGCAACAACAACGGTGATCGCGACCCGCAGAGCTATGCCGCCGAGATAGATCGTACCGGCGGCAGGAAGATACTGTCCCTGGACGATATCGACCTTGAAGTCACGCGCTGGTGGCAAAGTGACAGCGGTAGCCGTTATCCGGTTGCGGGGCAACTAAGGCGTACTGATACCGGTGAGGTCATCCATTATGAGCCGTTGATCGACAATCAGGAATTGCCGTTGACCGTGCGGTACTGGGAAGGTGCCATAATGCTCAGCAACGCCGATGGTGAATCTATCGGCACAGGCTATCTGGAACTGACGGGCTACTGAGCGGAATCTACCCGCGCTATACAGCGCTGTCTCAGCGCCGGGGTTAGTGCGCTCAGGCGACTGCTACCGGCTTATAGATCGTCCGACCGACAGGTGTTTTATCTGCCGGCCACGGTTGGTAACTTACCCGTGCAAAACACTGTCTGTGTGTTAGTCGCTGCGTAGCGATATTACCGCCGCTCAACAATGACTCCCGTCTGAGCCTATGGAAACCGCCAGCCGGAGTAACGCTACTGGTAAGCTTACGACGGTTGTCGACGGAAGATCTCGCTGTAATGACGGTCTAGCGGGTAAACAATAACCAGATCAGCCACAGAACGTTAAAAATAGCCAGCGCCATGAGAGAGACAAATGTCAGTTGCATTGATAGTACCCGGATCTTCATTGCGCCGTCTTCCTTCATGCCAACCGGGTGCAATATCCGACCGGCTAAAAAGGCAATGGCCAGCAATGCGCAAAGCAGCCAGTGTGCGCCGTTGCTCTCAAGACAAGCCAGCAGAATCAGGCTCAACGGTGCGTATTCAGTCAGATTGGCCTGAGTTCGAATCGCTCTGAGCAGATCAGCGTTGCCACCGTCGCCGACGCTGACCTGGTGCTTGCGTCGCAGGCCGATTACCCGGAATGACAACATAATATAGAGAGCGCAAATGACACTTGCCGACAATGCGGTGATAACCAGCATTCGATTTCCTTGGTAGTATGAGTATTTGGGAGTGACACTAGAACATTGTCGTTGGCACGCCGCAATTAACGAAGCTGAAAGGCCGCAGCCATGTCGGTATTTTCGGGCAAAGCGCTTCTTGCAAATTTACTGGCCAGAGTGGATTATTCCGGCGCTGGCTAACAACTGTCGAAACTGGAAATAAGCAATGGCAAATAAAACTGACGGGCGCATTCACTGGAGCTTCTGGGTGATCAGTGTGTTCGCACTGATCTGGAATCTGATGGGCGTAATGAATTATCTGATGCAAATGAATCCGGAGGTGGTTGCTGCCATGCCGGAGTCGCATCGCGCCATTATAGAAGGGCGGCCGGCGTGGGCGACCGGTGGCTTTGCGATAGGCGTGTTCGGTGGCGCACTCGGCTGTCTGTTGTTGCTGCTAAGGCGGTCCTGGGCAATACCGGTATTGCTGGTGGCACTGTTGGGTGTGTGTGTGACGATGGCGCACACCGTAATGGTGGCGATGTCGCTGGCAAACTTCGGCACCTTTGAAATTATGATGATGATTGTCAGCCCGCTGGCCGTCGGTGTGCTGCTGATTTTGTACGCACGCAAATCGGCGGTACGTGGCTGGCTGCGCTAACCTTATTCCGGTTATAGCACGCGGGCCAGAAACTCGCGTGTTCGTGGTTCCTGAGGTTCGCTGAAAATAACGTCGGGCGGGCCGGTTTCTATCAGTCGGCCCTGATCCAGAAAACACACGCGGTCTGCTATTTCACGAGCAAATGCCATTTCGTGCGTCGCCAGAAGCATGGTCATTTTTTCGTTTTTCAGGGTTCGTACAACATCCAGTACCTCGCCGATTAATTCCGGGTCCAGCGCTGAGGTGATTTCGTCAAGCAACAATAACTCCGGTTGCATCGCCAGTGTCCGCACAATTGCCACCCGTTGTTGCTGTCCGCCCGAAAGATGATCCGGGTAGGCGGTGGCTTTGTCGGCCAGACCAAAACGTTCCAGCAACACCATAGCTTCCTGTTGCGCTTGAGATAACGTTTTTTTGAGTACTTTGCGGGGTGCCAGTGTGACATTGTCAATGACACTTAAATGCGGGAACAAATTGAAGCTCTGAAACACCAGTCCAATGCGCCGGCGGATCGGGTCAGGGGGCAGGGACGGCTCGGCGATGTCGAAGTCATCCAGCAGTATTTCGCCGTTGTCTATCGGCTCCAGCAGGTTGATGCAACGCAGCAAGGTAGACTTGCCGGAGCCCGACGCGCCAATCAGGCAGATGAGTTCGCCTTTGGCTACTTTCAGTGAAAAATTGTCGAGCACTGTCACCGGCCCGAAATGCTTAACGATTGATCGCAGCTCCAGTTTGGCACTCACGCCAGTCGCTCCCGGCGTTGCCGCGCCAGCAGGTAATCTGCATATCGGGTGATCGGTATAGTGACGCACAGAAAGATAAGCGCTGCGCCGACATATGGGGTGAAGTTTGCCATTAATGACTTGTAGACATTGGCCTGACGGAGGACTTCGATAGGGCCGATAAACGACAGCAGCGCGACATCTTTCAGCAACGCGATGACAAAATTCATCAGTGCCGGTACCTGGCGGCGTATAGCCTGCGGCAGTACCACGTAGCGAAGCGTCATCGATTCACTCATCCCGAGTGAGCGCGAGGCCGCTGACTGACTGCTGTGTACCGACTCTATACCGGCACGAAAGACCTCGGCGACATACGCCGAATAACCCAGAACCAGCGCCACCGTACCCCAGATATACGGTGAGTTGTAGGGACGTGGCAAGCCGAGTCCGGGAATGCCGAAGCCGATCAGATAGACCAGTAGTATGACCGGCACGCCCCGCAGAACATCGGTATACAAGGCTCCGAACACGCGCAGCGGGAACAGTGCCGGTCGCCTGGTGTTGCGGGCCAGTGCTATCGCCAGTGACAGGACAAATATCAGCGGTGCCGACCACAGAAAAATCTGCAGATCCACCACAAACGCGCTAAGTAATTTGGGGAAGGTTTTCTGCAGGATTTCCCAGTTGAAAAAACTGGTTTTTACCGCCGTCCAACCCGGTGCCAGTGGCACAAGATAGTACAGTGCTGCAACCACAGCCATCAGCGACACACCTGAAATTACCAGGCTGCGTCGCTTCAGGTGTTGATCGTAGCGTTGCCGGCGGGTCAGTTCGCGCAAAATGCGACTGGTGCTGTAAGAGTCGTGCGAGTGCTGATAGCGGCTATTTGCTCAGGTCGATCACCGGTACGCCAGCGCCATCGCCCAGCCATTCGGATTCGATAGCGCTGAGGCTATTGTCAGCGCGCAGCGTTGCAATTGCTTCGTCGACGCAGGCTTTCAGGGGGTTGCCCTCAGCCATTAACAAGCCGAAATTGTCGGGCTCGATTGACGCTTCGACCGGAAACTGACCAAGTATTTTGCCGCCATCGATCTGCACGGCCGTAGCAAACAGTGCTGAAGGCAGGTCGAATACCAGAGCGTCGATCTGGTTGGCTGCAATTGCTGCGATAACATTGGCGTTGTCGTCGTACAGCAGCAGGTCTTGTTCGGGCTTCAGGACGTCGTTCAGGAACGTCTGGCTGGTGGTGCCTGCGGCCGCGCCGAAGCGCAATTTTCGCAGTGCCGACCCGGTCGCGTCTGTGCCGTCAGCGGCGCTGCCGGACTTAACCACAACCGCCACGGCGGTGGTGTAGTAGGGCGCTGAGAAATCGATCACTTTCTCGCGGTCGCTGTTTATTGAGTATTGCTGCAGGTTGAAGTCGAAGTTTTTTTCACCGGGCTGAATGGCTTCATCGAAGGAGGTGCGGACCCAGTCGACTTTGTCGGCATCAAAGCCCATTGCAGCGGCCACGGCATAGGCCGTAGCGGCTTCAAACCCTTTGCCGCTTGCCGGATCGTCGTCCATCACCCACGGCGCATAGGCGGGATTGCCGGTGGCGATGGTCAGGCGTCCATCGTGGAGTGTTTTGCCGGCAGCACAGGTGGCTGCAGCGGCAGGGCCTGCGATGAGCATGGATCCAAGGAGCAATCCGCAAACTGACAGAGAGGTGTTTTTCATTGTCGACGCCTGAGTGAATTTTCCTCAGATTACGGCGCTCACTGACCAATTGCAAGACTGCGGGCGTACCTTGAGTAGGCAGGTTTTGCCGGCAGACCGACCTGCAGCAAGCACCAGCGGTAGTGCCGGTAGACTTGTGCTGCGCGGGATTCCCCGGGCGTCCATTGCCAGCGGTTTGCGCTGTCATCGGCGCTTTCAGGGGTGTTCAATTCTTGCATTGAACCGGGTCTGCGCGCGATGCGCCAGCTTCATTGCACCGGTGCGTGATGCCGAAGGGGAAATACAGTCAGTGTCAGGTCTGGACATTTTTTGCACAATACATCAGCCGCTCGATCTGTCCGGCACCGGGATCAAAACCCTGCAGGTGGGGGATGCGACCGAATCATTTGCTGATAGTCGTGACTCTGATGGCGAACATATCGCGGGTAAAAACGGTCGGTTCTCGGAACTGACCGGTCATTACGCGGTGTGGAAGAATCACCCGTCGGAGGCGGTTGGCTTTTGCCACTACCGCCGTTATTTAATCCCCCGACAACTGTCCGGGTGGATCAGAAGCTCCGCTCACAAGCCCTACGCTGATCATGGTATCGGTGGCGTGGGTAATTATGCCTCTGGTCATTTGATCACTCACGAAGCGATGCAGGCGCAGTTCAGCCAGTGCGACTATATCGGTCTGCTCGAAGCGCAATTGCAGGAGGTCGATATTCTGTTGCCGCTGTCCAACCCTCTGCCGGAGGGCGGTCTGCTGCATCAATACGGCAATGCGCATCCGGTCGAGCCATTTTTTAGAATGCTGGCACTGCTTGCCGCCGACGATAACCAGATGGCCAGGGATGCGCACTGGTTTTTCACCAGCCATCCGCACGCACACTGGAACAATCTGTTTATCACCCGGTGGGAAATCTACACAGAGTATTGCGAGTTTCTGTTCGACTTGCTGTTGCGCCTCGATGCACAGATCGCCCCCCTTGAGTCGGTTTATCAAAATCGCATCTGTGCGTTCCTGTCAGAGCGATTGATGAACTTCTGGGTGTGGAAAAAGCAATTGAAAATCGCAGAGCTCGACTGGTGCATGACGCAGGATATACAGGATGCTGCAGAAGGACATCAGCGCAAAGTCAGGCACCCAAGGCAGTAGCCGGTTTCTGTGGATTGTGCCAAACCGCGGTTTTCGAGCAGGCTGCTGACTGCGTATCTGTGCCGCGGTCGACTTAAGAACAACAGGATCTGCCGATACGATTTGTGACGGTTTGACAACCTGAAGATAGGCCGGCGCCTGGTGTCGTGCAGGCTCTCAAGTTGTTGCGATCACAGTACTAGAAGAATCGGTTCCGACCGGGTTGTTTGCTTGTCTGGTGGTCAGGCTACCGTCTATCACTGAAGCGGAAGAAATAATGACAAGTGTCGCACGGTTTTGTCGAATCAGCATTGGAGTGATCGCGGTGTGCGTGGTAGCTCTGTTTGTTACCCGCCATGCACAGGTGATGCAACGCCCGGTGGATGTCAATGCGGTGCTTGAGTACAGCACTGATGAGCTGATGTTTGGCAAAGTACCGATCGGCCAGCATGCGCAGCAATCGATCACGCTGACTAACCGGCAAGTTGTCGGCAGCGGCCCATTAGTTATACAGAATCTGTTTCTCGACGAGTACGACTCGCTCTACTATACGGTCGATAAAAATCCGCCACTGCGACTTGCCGCCGGTGAAAGCGTAGAGCTCAGTATCACCTTTACACCAACTGAAATCGGCCAGGTACCCGGTCGTCTGATCGTAAACCACACGGGTCAGAACGCCAGTGAACTGATCGATCTAATGGGCTATGGCGCTGACAGTGATCCCAACGCCCCGGTGATTGCCGCCGCTATTCCCGGTCCATATCCATTCGGTAAAAGCTTGCTGAATGGTTTTGGTGGTGGCAAACCCACCTCATTGCAGTTTGGACCCGATGGCAAGTTGTATGTCGCATTTTTGGATGGCTCGGTACGCGTGTTGGAAATCGAACGCACCGACAGCAATGACTACAGTGTGATTGATCAAGAGGTGATCAATCTGGTTAAGGATATCCCGAATCACGATGACGATGGGTCGCTCAAGCCATCGGTGAAAGAGCGGCTGGTGACCGGGCTGCTGGTGGCAGGAACTGCCAGTGACCCGGTGGTCTATATCAGCTCCAGTGACCCGCGAATCGGTGGTGGCCACAGTGGCAACACCACGGGACTCGATACTAACTCCGGTATATTGTCGCGATTAACCCGAAGCGGTAACAGCTGGACAAAGCTCGATCTGGTGCGCGGGCTGCCGCGCTCTGAAGAAAATCATCACACTAACGGTCTGGCACTCAACGCTATAGGCGACAAGCTCTATCTTGCGGCGGGTGGCAACACCAATATGGGAGCGCCTTCAAACAATTTTGCACTGCTGCCCGAATACGCGCTCAGTGCTGCGATTCTGGAAATTGATCTTGCACGTATTGGCAACTCTACCTACGACCTGCCAACACTCGATGATGAAAACCGTAATGGCAGCAACGACGCCAACGATCCGTTTGGTGGCAACCGCGGTAAAAACCAGGCGCGGCTGGTAAGTGGTGGTCCGGTCCAGGTCTATGCACCTGGCTTTCGCAACCCCTATGACGTCGTGATCATGCAGAACGGTCGCATGTACTCCTGGGACAACGGACCGAATTCCGGCTGGGGCGGCCAGCCTTCCAACTGCAGCAACAACGTCAGTGAGCCGGGCTACACACAGCACGATGCGTTGCACCTGATCACAGGCCCCGGCTACTACGGCGGGCACCCGAACCCGACCCGTGGCAGCACCAACAATAAATTTAATAATTCCAATCCGCAGTCGGCAGTCGATTTTGCCAATAGCATTGAGTGTAACTATTACGGCCCCGGCACCAACGGCAATGGTAAGCATGGCCAGAACAAATCACTGGTGTCACTGCCACGTTCAACCACCGGTATCACCGAATATACCGCATCGAATTTCAACGGTGATATGCAGGGAAGCCTGCTTGCCACCTCGTGGAGCAACACCGTACAGCGAGTCACGTTTAACGGCAGTGGCGGTGTTATTGCCAACGAGGTTTTGTTTTCTAATGTAGGCAACAGTCCGCTTGATGTAACCTCTCCCGGAGACTACGGGGTATTCCCCGGCACTATCTGGGTAGCGGATTTTCAGGGTGCCAAGATCGTCGTGTATGAGCCCGATGATTATCTCGGTGGTGGTGGTGGCGGCGACTGCTTTGCTGGCAACGGTACGCAGGACAGCGATGGCGACGGGTTTACCGATGCCGATGAAAACATCAACAACACCAATCCCTGCTCAGCCGCGGATATACCACCGGACGCCGATGCTGATAATATTTCGGACATCACTGATCCCGATGACGATAACGACGGCCTTGCCGATGTTGTCGACCCCTTTGCGCTGGATGAATTCAACGGCAAGACCACCGGGGTCGGCCTCGACTATCAGTGGGAGAACGACAGTGATTCGGCTGGTTTCATCGGCGATATGGGATTTTCTGGTCTCATGACAAATTCTGTAGATACCTACCTTGATCAGTTTGATCTTAACGAAATGACTATTCGAGGCGCTGCAGGGGTGGTGACCATCGACAATGTACCGCCCGGCGATCCGCTGAATGGAAACAATACCCAGCAATACGGTTTTCAGTTCGGTGTTAACGTTGACAGTGCCAGTCCGGCATTCCGTATTCAATCACGAATCCTGGCGCCATTTTCCGGTGTCGCAGCGCAGCCACATCAATCGATGGGCATTTTTATAGGCACTGGTGATCAGGACAATTATCTTAAACTGGTGGTGAAGAGCGCAGGTACGGATGGCGGTCTGCAATACGCCCGTGAAGTCGCCGGTGTTTTTGAAGAGCAGAATAACCACAATGGCAATATCTATGGCGCCGACGCTATCGATCTCTATATTGATGTCGATCCCGCGTCCGCCCTGGCCACCGGCTACTATCAACTGACCGTCAATGGTGTTGTTGGTGAGTTAATCGGTGTCGGGTCATTAACGTTTCCGGCGCAATGGTTAAACAACCCGACTGCTCTGGCGGTTGGTATTATTTCGACCTCTATCGGAGCGCAACCGTTCCCGGCGACCTGGGATTATATTTCTGTCAAACCGCAGGATGGCAGCCAGCTCAATCTGGCACCGGAAGTATCGGCGACAGCACCAACTGCAACATTAATCAATACGCCTCTGGCGCTTGCTGGCAGTGCCTATGATGATGGATTGCCGGACGCCGTTCTTACCACGCAATGGAGCGTGACATCGGGCCCAGCTGCTGTCCTGTTTGCTGATGATAGCAGCCCGTCAACAACGGCGACCTTTACCCGGGAAGGCAGCTACCAGCTGACGTTGACGGCCAGTGACGGGCAACTCACCAGCACGGCTATGGTCACCATAGAAGCAGGCAATGGCACGGCCGTGATCGATGCGCCGATCTATCGCATCAATGCCGGTGGGGCGCTGATTGCAGCGGAACCGATAAACTGGGAAGCCGATGCCTCAGGCAGCGCTTATGTAAATACCGGAAATACCTGGTCACACAGCGCCAGCATCGATACCTCGGGTATCAGTGCGGCCGTGCCGAAAGCACTGTTTTCTTCCGAGCGCTACGACCCGCCGGGGGGAGCCGATCTGCACTGGCAGTTACCGGTTGATGCCGGTCGCTATGAGGTGCGCTTGTATTTCTCCGAAAACTATTTCGGTACCATGGCCACTGGTGCGCGTGTTTTCGACGTCACAGTTGAGGATCAGACACTGGCAGATCTGGACATATACGCACAAGCCGGTGGCTATACCGCGGTGATGAAATCTGTCACAGTCACCGCCGATGACACCCTCGATATCGTCTTTAGCCACGGTACCCAGAATCCGTCGGTTAAAGGCATTGAAGTATGGCAGATTAATACCGTTGATAAACCGGTGAACAATGCACCGACTGTGTCGGCTGGCAATAATGCCGACATCATAATCACCGACAGCGCCAGCCTGCAGGGGCAGGTTAGCGACGATGGTTTGCCGTCGGGTCAACTCAGTACCCAATGGTCGATGGTCAGTGGCTCCGGCAGCGTATCATTTGCCGATGCCTCGGCATTGGAAACCAGCGCGACGTTCTCTGCCACCGGCAGTTATGTTCTGCGGCTAAGCGCCAGTGACGGTGAGTTAAGCTCTGTCGCTGACGTACAGATTGACGTGACTGAGGATGTCCCCCCTGTGCAGACCTGTAACGGCAGAGTCGCCACCGTGGTGATCGCCAACGGCGACTTGCCCGGCAATGGCGACGATGTGATTGTCGGCACCAGTGGTGACGATGTCATCGATGGCCGCGGGGGCAATGATTACATCTGCGGCGAAGGCGGTGACGATACCATCAGCGGTGGCAGTGGCTGGGACTGGATCGATGGCGGCGCCGGCAATGATGTTATTTTCGGCGATGCCAATAGCGACCGGATCTATGGTGGCTCAGGTGATGATGAAATCTACGGCGGCTATGGCAATGACCGTTTGTACGGTCAATCCGGCCGTGACAAAATCTTCGGTGAGTTCGGCTTTGACAAAATCTATGGCGGGTCAGCCGCTGACAATCTGTTCGGTGGCAGCGGCATCGACCGGATATGGGGTGAGGGCGGGGCTGATACTATCCTGGGTGGCCTTGGCGATGACAGCTGGCTCGACGGCGGTAAAGGCGACGACAGCGTGTCAGGCGAAGCCGGAAACGATACCCTCCGTGGTGGTGACGGCAGTGACAACCTCTATGGTGGCGATGGCAACGATGACCTCCGCGCTCAGTCCGGTGATGATCTGATCACCGACGGTGGTGACGGCGATGATCAATGTCAGGTGGCACCGGGCGTTGATGTGGCTGCGGTTAACTGCGAATAGCCCGCCGCTGTCAGGCGCATCTGCCGCGCGGTAGAGTTACTCCGTGTCGGGTTTGCGGTAGAAAGCCGGGTGGTGTTCGGATACCAGTTTGCCATTGTCTGCCCAGACATGGCAGCCGTTGAGCGGCACAGTGCCGGACTTTTCAAACAGTTCTTTGTAAAGGCACTGGTAAGCAGTGGTGGCAATTGGCCCCATTAATTCGGCGATATGGGTGCAGCCCTTAACGCCGCCGATTTTGTCACGAACAGTGCGCCGCCAACCGGCTCCGATGCGCTCCCCGACTATGCTCTGGAAGGCTGGCTCGATGCTGTCGCAGTGCCGGTAGGGGGTGTGCGCCATTTTGACCTCAATCGCCTGTACCAGAAGTGTGGTGTCTATCGTCAGCCTGATATGCATGCCATGGATGGGGGTGCCCGCTTCAACCACCCGGCCGCCGGTATCGGGGTTGATGGTGTAGGTTTTGATGTCCGTCATATGTGCTTCGATATCCCACAAACCATCAGTGCGCTGAAACCCTTCGCAGGTGACTTGCCGGGTGTGCTTCAACGTGCGTTCGGCAGGGGTGGATAGATTCATCATTGGAACTCATTGTGCGGAGTGATACTGGCATCGGATCAGCCGTCAAGTATACAGCGATCCCCGCCATATGGCTGAGTACCCGGCCTGTTGGCAGCTCTGGTTCTGCTGACTGTCATGGAATCCGTCCCGGTTGTCAGAAACCTCGCCGCACAAAGGCGGTAAACTCAAGGCCGCTGCACCGCGATCCCGAACCGCGACGGCCTGTTGAATGCTGACTGTCAGCCCCTGGTGAATCGGGCTAAAGCACCGAAACCGGGAATCACGGCTATTATTGTGCAGAGAAATCCGCAGAAAATTCAAATCGTGTCAGTGACGCGAGGGACCCAGTAAATGAGTACACATTTATCCGTCAAGCAGGCATTGTCCGGCAGCGCTGCTGTCGGCGATATCATCACTATAAAAGGCTGGGTGCGCACGCGGCGTGACTCAAAAGCCGGTATTTCCTTTGTTAATATCTACGATGGCTCGTGCTTTGACGGGATGCAGGCCGTGGTGCCCGACTCCATCGGGAATTACAGTACCGAGGTAATCAAACTAACAGCCGGTTGCGCGGTTGAAGTGTCCGGTGAACTCGTAACGTCTGAGGGCAGTGGCCAGGCATTTGAAATGCAGGCGCAGCAAGTCAGTGTGTCAGGTTGGGTCGACGACCCTGAATCCTATCCAGTCGCCAAAAAGCGGCATACCTTTGAGTATCTGAGATCCATCGCCCATCTTCGTCCGCGCACTAATGCGTTTGGCGCCATCAGCCGGGTGCGCACCACACTTGCCAATGCCGTGCACAACTATTTTTATGAGCGGGAATTTCACTGGGTAAATACCCCCATAATTACCAGCAGTGACTGTGAAGGTGCGGGAGAGTTGTTTCGGGTCAGTACCCTCGATCTCGCCAATCTGCCCATCGGTGATAACGGCAAAGTCGATTTTGAAAAAGACTTCTTTGGCAGCGAGGCGTTTCTGACTGTATCCGGCCAGTTGAATGTCGAATCATTTGCCTTGGCATTATCGAAGGTGTACACGTTTGGGCCGACGTTCCGTGCAGAGAACTCAAACACCAGCCGGCATCTGGCCGAGTTCTGGATGATCGAACCGGAAATCGCCTTTGCCGGTCTGGACGAAAATGCCGCGCTCGCTGAAGACATGCTGCGCTACCTGTTTACCAAAGTGCTTGAAGACTGCGCTGACGACATGGCCTTTTTTGCGCAACGCGTCGACAAGGGCTGCATCGAGCGTTTAGAGCAGATGGTCAAGCACAATTTTGTACAAATGGAGTATAGCGAGGCGATCGATATCCTCGGTGCGGCAAAGAAAAAATTCGAGTTTCCGGTAAAGTGGGGGGCTGACCTGCAATCGGAACACGAGCGATTCCTCACCGAAGAGCATGTTGGAAAACCTATTGTTCTGCGCAACTATCCCAAAGAAATAAAAGCGTTTTATATGCGTGAAAACGACGATGGTAAAACCGTGGCTGCGATGGATGTTCTAGCGCCGGGCATTGGTGAAATTATCGGCGGCAGTCAGCGTGAAGAGCGTCTCGACATCCTCGATGCCAAGCTGGATGCGCAAGGGCTGCGTGAAGAGCTTTGGTGGTACAGAGACCTGCGTCGCTATGGTACGGTCCCCCACGCGGGTTTTGGGCTGGGCTTTGAGCGATTGATCAACTACGTCACTGGAATGGAGAACATTCGTGATGCAATCCCGTACCCGCGGGCACCGAAGAGCGCCTCGTTCTAGATGAGGTTCACGGCTCGTCAACAGCGGCAGAGTAAATAGTGGACATTCTGTTGCAAAGCTCCGGGTTCACCTGGCTTGATCTCGGTGCGGTGTTGTTTTTTTTCGCCTCCTGGGTGCTGCACTACTGGATAGTGAACCATTCATCGTGGCACCGGAAAACGATCTCCTATCGTATGAGCCGTTACCGTCAGCTGTGGATGGCGAATATGGTACTGCGTGACCCTAAAATGCCGGATGTACTGATTCAAAATACGCTGCAGTACGGTGTGCTTTTTTTTGCCTCAACATCAATTCTACTGGTGGGGGCGTTGAGTGCCGGACTGGGTGCATCGGATCAGGCCGTTGAGTTGCTGGCTGATCTGCCTTTTGTGACAAACACGTCGCGCACCGCATGGGAGATCAAGGTGCTGCTGGTGATGTTTATTTTCACGTTTGCGTTTTTCAAATTCGCCTGGAGCTATCGGCTTTTCAGCTATGTGTTGTTGATGATCGGTGCAGCACCGGATAAATCCGTAGAGATAGCGCGGAACGAATCAACGCTGCACAATACCAGTGCCAGCGAGCCGGAGGCCACCAGTGAAATGAGTAAGGCTGAACGCTATGCCGTCGGCGTGGGGCAATTGCATTCGCTCGGGGCCAAGCACTTTACCACCGGGGTCAACGCTTATTTCTTTGCGATGGCGGCGGCGGTCTGGTTTCTTGATCCACGGTTGTTTTTTGGTGCGACTGTGTGGGTGTCAGTGGTGCTGTATCGACGTGCGTTCAGGTCTAATTTCGGCAAGATACTCGCTAGTCTTGAGCAATAGGATTGTCGAAGCGGCTGATGACAAACAATAATTAATGCATCGTTTCAGCGGCGGGTGGGTTAACCCGCCGCTGACTTGCCGGCAGTTGCTTGTTGAAAAATATCAGTATCTAGGGCGCGTCCAGATCGACCGGTTGGCGGTCGTCGAATAGATCTCCCGGGCCCGGGTTCTGCGGGTGACATTGCCCCCCCAGATGATTCACAACACCCCACACGGCGTTAAGCGCGGTTTGTACCGCCCCTTCTGCCCAGCCCGGTGTCCATGAGACGTCGTCACCGGCAATAAATATTCCCCTCTGTTCTGCCGTCATATGTTGCTGCATGAAGTGCGTGTACATACGCCGGTTGTAGCGATAGTGACCCGGGTGTGCACCCTTGAACGCGCCTAGAAAGTTGGCGTCATCTTCCCATGAAATGGTGATTGGCTTGCCAATGATATGGCTGCGTATGTTTACTTTCGGGTAGATTTTCTCAAGCGCATTGAGGGCAAGTTCAACGCGTCGTTCGGTCGGCAGTGGCAGCATTTTCAAGGCATCGGCCATCCACGTATAGGTGAGGCAGATAACGGCGGGGCTGTTGTCTCCGTTGTCAAACAGATAAGTACCGCGGGTAAGTCGGTCGGTCAGTGTCATGCTCATACAATGTTGCCCGGTTTCCGGGTCGATATCCTTCCAGAATGGCCGGTCTACCATCACAAAGGTTTTCGACGATTGCATATAGCTGGTTCGGTCAAGCGCCATCCAGTGCTGCTGCGAAAACAGTGATTCATCGGTGTCGATGCCGGTGGTTAGCAGCCAGCTTTGGCAGGTAGCGATAGCGACCGGGTAGTCGCGTTCGTTGTCATACTGATCAGTGATCCTGATGTTGTGACCAACGCGTTGCAACCGAGAAACCCCGGGGCGTGTTGCACCATCGTGTAAATCAGACAAGCTGGTGCCGGCTGGCCAGTGCACGCAATCAGAGGCCTGATACGACCACAAGCCGCGTGGCAGTTGCTCCGAACCACCGACAATTAAATCCTGATGGGCATCGCAGTCAGTCAGTACGACCCGCAGTATTTCAAGCATCGAGTTGCGGAAGTCAGAGTCCCAGCCGCCGGTGCCAAAGCCTACCTGACCAAACACCTCCCGGTGGTGAAAGTCGAGTTTGCGAAACGATGGCGATGCAGCCAGAAAATCATAGAAGGTGCGGTCATCCCACTCGTGAACCAGCGGATCCCAGAGGGCTTTTATTTTTTTGCAATCCCGTTCGCGTATGGCCCGCTGTAATTCTATAAGGTGAGCTTGCGTTTCCAGTGCCTCGTTCCAGGCGTTGGCTACCTCGTGAAAAACGTCCGGCAGATCGGCCATCGTCTGTGCATAGACAGACTGACCCGCAAGATCGATCACCGTGCTGCCGGCCGCTTCGGTGAGCGGATTGGGAAATGGCTTTTTTTTCAGCCCCAGTAAATCAGTGTAGTGATTAAACGTCGTCGCCGAGCGTGGAAAGCGCATACCACCCAGTTCGGCCACCACGCCATCGGCGTTGGCAAACTGCTCGGAGCGCAGCCGTCCGCCCATGCGCCCGGTTTCATAGATTACCGGCTTTATGCCCAGTTTCATTAATTCGAAGGCGGCAACCATACCCGATACACCAGCGCCGATTATGGCGACTTCGCAGCCATAGTGCTTCGCGGGCAACTGGCCGAGGCCATCGTTGTGGGAAATCCAGTGGTCGTAGGCAAACGGGAAATCGGGACCAAAAACAGTAATGGGTGATTGTGACATCCAGGGCTCGTGGTTTTTCAGGGTAACGTTGAATCGATGGTCGGTGAGTAAAGAACTCAGGTATCCGGTGTTGTGTAGAGTTCCGGTCTGCGGTCACGATGATAGGGCAGGGCGGTGCGTGCATCGTCAATGGCAGATCGGGTGAGTGTCGCGGTCAGCAGTGCCGGGTGCTGTGCTGCACGCGCGAGATCATTGCCGTCAGGGCCGACAATGCAGCTTCTGCCCTCGTAGGTCAGGTCGGCTTCGTTGCCGCAGTAGTTGGCATAGGCAATATACAATTGGTTTTCGTAGGCACGTGTGGGTACGACACGCTCAGCCACTTCGCGCCATGGCTGCATAAGTCCGGTGGGGGTGATGATCAAATCAGCTCCCTCCAGTGCCAGTCGTCTTGCACATTCCGGGAATTCGATGTCGTAGCAGATCAGCAATCCGATTTTCCAGCCATCGATCTCGATCAGTGGTGAGAGATCAGCGCCGGCGGTGAACAGGGCCCGGTCAAGGTCCCCCCATAAGTGTGTTTTGCGATACTTGCCTGCTGTCTGGCCGTTGCTGTCGATTATCTGCACGCAGTTGTAGTAGTTGTCGCCGTCGATTTCGGCAAATCCGTAGGTAATAGCGATCTGATGCTGTGTACAGATTGCGGCTATTTCGGCAGTGGTAGTGCCATTGGCCTCGAGTGCCACGGCGTGCATTGTAGCCGGCGGAATGTTGTAGCCGGTAATGCTGGCCTCCGGCACGATTAACAACGAGCAACCGGCCTTGGCGGCATCGGCCGCAGCGGCGTCAAGGCGTTTGATCGCCGCAGGCAGATCGTTTGGAACCGGTGCGTGTTGCAGCAGTGCTATGGTGAAGTCGCTGTTCATCTTTCTCTCATAAGCGGGCTGTGCTCAATGGGTGAGCTACGGGCCTAATGATAGCAGTTTGCGGCGTGGGCAATCTGCAGAGAGTATTAACCCCCGGGTGGTGCCAGTGACTGGCGTCGAATCAGCTCGGCTTCGAACTCTATACTGCGAACTTGTCGATTTTCAGCAAGCCGTGCCAGTAGCAGTCGGGCGGCTGACCGACCCATGTCAGTTTGCGGAACGCGCATGGTTGTCAGAGCCGGCCTGACCACGGTGGCCAGGTTGATATCGTCGAAGCCGGTGATCGAAACATCGTCCGGCACCTTCAGGCCCAGGTCAGACGCGCGCACCACTGCACCGGCAGCAAGAACATCATTGCCGCAGATTATCGCCGTTGGTGCCGGTGTTGCCGACATTAGTTTTGCGAAAGCGTTGCCACCGTTCTCAAGTGTGTAGTCAGCCTCTAGAATGTCCAGCAAGACTGCGTCACCGGCAAAATTGGCAACCGCGTGCCGGACCCCGTCGATACGACTCTTTGCCCGATCATTGCCGTCAGTAATACCACCGATCATGGCTACACGCCGATGACCCAGCTGCAGAACCGCATCGCACATCACCTGCGCTGCTTTATGGTTGTCAAAGCCTGCAAACAGTCGTTGCGGGTCATTGTCGTAGTGCCAGCCAATGACGAAAGGTATGTTCCGCAAATGCAAAAAGTCCATCGTCGCTTTGGGGCGTGCAGCGCCGATAAGCAGTAAGCCGTCTGCGCCGTGGGTAATGAGCGTGCGGATTTGTTCTAGCTCGTGATCGGAGTTGTAGCCGGAACTTGCCACCAGCAGAGTAACGCCGGATGCCGACAGCGTTTCCTGAAATGCCTGCAGGCCACTGGCAAACATCGCATTGGCCATGGTGGGAATCACCGCGCCGACAATATTAGTGCGCTTTGAGGCGAGCGCGCGACCACCGAAATTTGGCGTGTATCCCAGTTTGTTGATTACCTCGCAGATTCGATCACGAGTCTTTTGGGCGACTTTGTCGGGCTCATTTATAGAGCGCGAGATAGTCGCGGTAGAGACACCGGCGGCACGCGCCACATCTTCCAGAGTCGGGTTGTCGGTTTTGTTCATGGTCACCCGTGGTAACGCCCTGGTGGGCCGAAAGGTAATCGAGAGCGATCAGCAGACCATTAATGTAAGCGCTTGCACAAATATATGCAAGCGCTTACACTTCATGCACTGCAGTGTCGCTGAACTGCCTCGTTGTCAGCATCCACGCCGGGTTCTGATAAAATTTTGCCTTGCTAAACAACGGAAGCCCTTCATGGCCAGAAACTATCTAAAGCGTGCCGTTAAAACCGCCACTACCGACGCCGGTGATGTGCGTGAAACCGTGCAGACTATCCTCGATGAAATTGAGGCCGGTGGCGATGAGGCTGCCTTGCGCTACGCGGCAAAATTTGACAACTACAGCGGTAACATTCTGCTTAGCGAAGAAGAAATCGAAGCCGCATCGGGGCAGTTGTCGCAGCGACTAAAAGACGATATTGCTTTTGCTCATGACAACGTCCGTCGCTTTGCCGAGGTACAGAAGCAGACCATGCAGTCGGTCGATCTCGAAGTGCTGCCCGGTTTTACTCTGGGTCAGAAAACCATTCCCTGTCAGGCGGTTGGGTGCTATATCCCGGGTGGTCGCTACAGCCACATCGCCAGTGCGATCATGACAGTCACCACGGCCAAAGTGGCCGGCTGCAATCATATTGTTGCCTGCTCGCCGCCGGCTGAGAACGTCGGAATCGCTCCGGCGATTGTCTACGCTGCCAAACTGTGTGGTGCCGATAAAATTCTTGCGATGGGCGGCGTGCAAGGTGTCGCCGCAATGACTTTTGGTTTGTTCGGGTTGCCGCAGGCAGACATTCTAGTCGGGCCCGGTAATCAATTTGTCGCTGAAGCAAAACGTATTTTGTTTGGCCGGGTAGGGATCGACATGATTGCCGGTCCGACTGACAGCCTCATTCTAGCCGACGCCAGCGCCGATGCATTCATTGTCGCTACTGATCTGGTCGGACAGGCTGAGCACGGTTACAACTCGCCTGTATGGCTTATCTCCTTAGATGAAAAATTAGCGCTGGAAGTGAACAAGCTAATTCCCGGTTTAATTGCCGATTTACCGACACTTAATCGCGACAACGCTGCTATTGCATGGGAAGAATATGGCGAAATCATAGTATGCGACAGCCGTGAAGAGGCTGTTAAAGTCT
>CALKXD010000045.1 GCA_938003855.1 uncultured Granulosicoccaceae bacterium
AGATTGCCACAGGTCAGTTGGGGTAACCCGGAAAAAAGCTCTATTTAAGTTTGATCATCAAGATACCAAACTGCCGCCGATCAGGCCTGATGGTCTCTGATTGGAGAATCTGGCTTGCTGAAATCCGTCAGGCCCGAGTAACCCGGGTATATCGTTATTGCTTCTAGTATTTGTTGCGAGCAAGGCCCGGTTTAAAAAAATGTATGTTGTTCCGTCTGGTATCGGGGTTGGTAGATCTGCTCTGCACGCATTGCCTTAAGATGGCGAGAAACCGGTTTCTCCTTATATGGATATGGTGAAATTCGGGAATTTGCAGCGCGATTAGTAGAAATACGTTTTCACTAAATTTTAGTAACGGGATTCACGGATGAAGTTCAATTTCAAGCGTCGTATAGGGAAGTTCAAGGTAGAGGGAGATGAAGCAAGTTTTAGAGCGGATATCAGAAACCTTCAAGATGCCGCGGCCGATTCCAGCGCCAGGATTACCTTCAACGAGCCCGAAGACAAACTTGTTATTCGCGGTTATGGTCGTGACATAGCGAAGATTCTCAACGAGTTGAACTTCTTCGTGAAAGCCTCAGCGCCGCAGACTACACTGCAGATGCGCATTACCTGGTATCCCGCTTCGAAGGATGGTGTAAAAAACGCAGCCAAGAGTGGCGCAAAGTCGGGTGCGAAGAGAGCTGCAAAACTCGCGGCACGTGCCGGTGTCGATGTCGCTTCGGCCGGTGTCACCGAAGGCGCAGAGTTGGCAAAGGACGGTATAAACGCGGCAAAAAAAGTCGGCAAGGCATTTGCTAAAGCGGTCAGGAAAGAAATTCCGACCGCGCTGGACAATCTGGATCAGCCATGGGAGCTGCGCATCAAGCTCGCCAGCGGCGACCCTGGAATTACCGATACGGAGGCTGGGCCGATTCATCGCTCCGAGAACATCGGTGGCGAGAGTCATAGCAAGGAGTTGTATGGCTGTTTTCTCCGTCTGGTCGGTGCCTTCGTCATTAGTGTCGGCAATGCTGTTCGCAGAGTGACCGGTGAGCAGCCCTACATGCGACTGATAGATGATGAGGAGGTTATGGCGAGCGTTGAGAAGGCCGAACACAAGGCAGAAAAAGCCGCGAACTCTGGTGTTAAGAAGTCGGTGAGTAGCAGTTTTAAACGAGTGAGTCAGTGGTTCAAGGACAAGCGTGCCCGCAGAGGTTACGAAAGCTTCGAGGACGACGATGACGATGACTACAGCCCGGTGAGGCTCGAAGAGGAGTCGGCCTGAACTCCGGCTTATCAGGCTGTGACTTGTGAATCAATTGAATTGAACGGGCCGGGGATAGACTTTTAGAAAATAACCCGATTAAAATAAATGGGCCTTGGCAGAATCAATTGAAAATCTGACTGTCTGGCCTGTGGCAATATCCAGGCTCTCGGGGGATGCCAGTCGAAATGACACCTGTGATTCAGTAACTAGCTCGACAACCGTCTCGGTGCCTAAATTCTCCACCAGTGTGGCTGTGCCTTTGAGAGGTCCATGCGGGTCTGGCGTCAGGTGCTGGGGGCGGATACCAAGCTTGACCGAAGCGCCGTTGCCTTTGTCCCTGGCTACCAATCGAACACCGGAGGCGGAGAGTCCTTCTCCTTCAAACTGGCCTGTGTCACTGCCGGCACCTGCAGTTAGAATTCCTTCGAAAAAATTCATTTTCGGTGAGCCTAGAAATCCGGCGACAAATTCATTGGCAGGGAAGTTAAATAGTTCCATCGGTGCGCCAACCTGCATCACCTCGCCGTCTTTCAGTACCACGATCTTGTCTGCTAAAGTCATCGCTTCGACTTGATCATGTGTGACATAAATGGTGGTGGCTCCCAACTGGTTATGGAGTTTTGAGATCTCCACACGGGTGTCGTGTCGAAGTGCGGCATCGAGGTTTGAGAGTGGCTCGTCAAATAAAAACACATCGGGGTTTCGAACGATTGCCCGGCCGATGGCTACCCGCTGGCGCTGTCCGCCAGACAAGGCGGCAGGGCGGCGATCAAGCAGGTGTTCCATTTGCAGAATTTTGGCGGCGGCTTCGACTCGCTGATGTATATCCGCTTTGCTGACGCCTTGCAGATCCAGAGAAAATGCCATGTTATTAAATACCGTCATGTGTGGGTACAAAGCATACGACTGAAACACCATGGCGATGCCGCGCTTGGACGGTGGCAGGTCCATGATGGGTCGGTCGGCAATGAGTATCTCGCCGCTGGTCAGTTGCTCCAGTCCTGCGATAAGACGCAGCAGTGTGGATTTTCCGCAACCGGACGGCCCGACAAAAACGACAAATTCACCATCGTCGATTTGCAAGTCGACATTGCGAATAACGTCGATGTTACCGAATGACTTATTGACACCTCTGAGTGCTACCTGAGCCATTTATAGTTCCTCAAAGGTGGCGGTTAGCGATTCAAAATCAAACAGGCATCGCAGGGTTTGTTGCTCTGATATCCGGTCAAAGACAATTTGTGTGTCATTGCCCGTCAAGTCGCTCATCTGGTTTGCCGTCATGATTGCGGGTTGCTGTTTGCGCCAATCGAGAAACGCTGCAAACTCGTTGTAGATGGATTCAGGCCGTGCCGCTTCATCGAGTGCGGCTCGCTGCAAGTGCTTTTGATCAATGGGGAGCCAGGTGCTGTTTGCTTTGGAGAACTCGCCATTGGGAGCGTCACCTCGCCACACCATGGGGGTTCGGCAGGTGTCGCGCCCGGTGAAAACCGGTGCGAATTCGATCCCCCAGGGGTCCTGCATTTGCTCGACAGGTATGTCTCTGGCGTCTTGCAGTGCCAGTTCTTCTCCCTGGTACAGGCAGGTGGAGCCGATCAGGCAGGTTTCGAGTTTTAGCAATAATAATTGCAGTGCTTGTTGCTGATCTTCTTGTAAGCCCAGTGTCGCCAATTGCCTTGTGGCACTGCGGGGTACATCGTGATTGGAAAACGCAAAGCTTAATCGACCGGTTCCGTTAAAAGCGGCAATGGCTTTGGAAATTGCGGTTTTGAGCTGATCAACGGTTAGGCCATCCCAGGCAAGCAGGTTGAAGTTATAGGTGGCATGTAACCGGCCCGGCGCAGTAAATGCCCGGCTTGCTTTGATTGGATCGTCACCGTGCAGTTCGCCCATCAGGTAGCGGTCATCATATTGGTCTGCCACCGCTCTGATTGACTCACTGAAAGACTGAATGGCGGGTTGGTTTAGCTGTGCGCTATCGTGCAGTTGTCGAAAGAAAGGCTGCTGTTGCTGGGGCAGCGGGCCGGGTTTGAATTCCGGGTTGGCCAGGTTGTTCTTGTAGGGGGCGCTGTCTGCGTTGATGGTATGTACAGCATCGAGGCGGAAGCCATCAACACCGCGATCAAACCAGAATCTTGCCACATTTATCAGTGCTTCACGGACCGCTGGATTAGCGTGATTCAAATTGGGCTGGCTGCTGAGAAAATTGTGCAGATAGTATTGCTGTCTGCGTGGCTCCCAACTCCATGCCGGACCACCGAAGAACGATAGCCAGTTAGTCGGCGGGGTGCCGTCGGGCATGGGCTCAACCCAGTGAAACCAGTCTGCTTTCCCGTTGTCTCTGGATTGGCGGCTTTCTTCAAACCAGATGTTTTGATCGGAGCAATGTGCGGGCACGATATCGACCATAACCTTAAGGCCGAGATCATGCGCTTTACCGAGCAGTGCGTCGAAGTCGTCGAGGGTGCCGTACTCGGGGTTAATGTCACAGTAGTCTGCTACATCGTAGCCAAAGTCTTTTTGAGGGCTTTTAAAAAACGGGCTTATCCAGATGGCATCGACACCGAGCTTTGCGATGTAGTCGAGTCGTGAGGTGATGCCCGGCAGATCGCCGATGCCATCGTCATTCGAGTCCTGAAACGACCGCGGATAAATTTGATAGATAACCGCAGTTTCCCACCATTTTAATGCGTCAGTTGTCATTGCGTTATCCACCTTTGACCGAGCCTGCGAGAAGCCCGCGGATAAAGTAGCGCTGCATCGATAAAAATACGATGACCGGCACGATTATAGAAATAACTGCTGACGCATTGAGCAGATGCAGCTGATCTTTGAATGTGCCCAGTTGCTTTTGTAGCCGAATAGGGAAGACCAGGTCGGCCGAATTTGCCGGTCCGATATACAGCGCTACGATCAGGTCGTTCCAGACCCACAGAAACTGGAAAATACTGAATGATGCCAAAGCCGGAACTGACAGCGGTATGATCAGGCGCGTGAAGATCTGCAAGTGACTGGCACCGTCAATGCGAGCGCTTTCGAGCAGCTCTTTGGGCAGGCCGACAATGTAGTTGCGCAGCAAGTAGATGGCCAGCGGCAGGCCAAACGCTGTGTGGGTAACCCACAAACTGGCAAACGATTTAGAGGCAACCTGACAGGTTTTTGTTGCCTCGCAATCAGTCATCCATGCGTTGAGTGACGTGGCCCAGGAAGCGATACCGCTAAACCCCTGTAGCACCGGCAGGAAGGCAAGCTGCGTCGGCACTACCATGAGTGACACCACAATAACAAACAGCCAATCACGACCGGGAAACCGCATCCATGCAAAAGCATAGGCGGCAAAAGCGGCGATGGTAATGGGGATAATGGTCGCGGGTATGGTGACGATAAACGACGAGATCAGTGCGTTTGGTACGTTTTTATTTTCAAATAGGACTTCTATATAGGCGTCGGGACCGAACACTGGATTCTGGTTTATGAAGGTGTCAAGGTTTTTCGGTTTAGGGGCGGTGGCTTCGGGGAATGTCCAGGTGAAATCCCCCGATGGGTGGAAGACAAACTCACCACCGCGTACATCCATGGGTTCCCCGGCGTTTATCAGTTGTCGAATCAGTTTTGTTTTGTCGGGTTTGTCGGGGTCAGGTACCCGGCCTTTAAACAAAATGGAATTTACCGTGCCTTCAATTTCAAAGCTGTCGCGGCCCTGATTAAGCCGTTCAAAGATATTGCCGCTCATGGTGACAAAAGGCTCGGTTTTTCCTTTGTCGTGCGTGCTGAAACGATGGCCCAGTTCTGTGGGGGTAAAGGCGGTCCAGAAGCCCGATGTTTTAGAGGCTGTCTCCGATCGCACTGAGGTA
Organism: uncultured Granulosicoccaceae bacterium; assembly: GCA_938003855.1. Lineage (GTDB taxonomy): Bacteria > Pseudomonadota > Gammaproteobacteria > Granulosicoccales > Granulosicoccaceae. Next base: position 5,104 of record CALKXD010000045.1, read on the forward strand.
GTCACCAATGCCACAAACGGCAGTACCCAGATAAAGACAATTAGGGCCAGTACGACATGTTTGAATGTTCGCGTCATATCAATGCCCCAGTTCTTTTTGTTCACGCCGTAATCGACGTGCGTTGAATATCATGTTTGGAAGCACAGTAACCATTAGCATAACGGCAATGGCGGCAAACAAATTCTCTACGTTGTCGCCACCGACAGACCAGTTGTTGCGGGCGTTTTCCATCATGGTGGCGAGCAGCAGTTTGTCGTCGTCGTTGGCTGACAGCGCGTAGGGGATGTCGAACATTTTCAACACCAGAATGACCAGTGTGGTCCAGACCACGACGACGGTGGAATAGATCTGCGGTAGCTTGATGCGGAAAAACATCTGAAACGGATTGGCTCCGTCGATTTTTGCTGCTTCTATGGTGTCTTCCGGTACACCGCGTAGTGCGGCTGAAAAGATCACCATGGCGAAGCCTGTCTGCACCCAGACCAGAATCCACATCAGAAAAAAATTGCCCCAGAATTTAAGGCTGTACAGTGGCTCGTTGTAGGCTGCGGTGTGGCCGAGTAACGCTTTCAGCAGGCCAATCTGGTAAGAGGGCGTCAGTCCATTAATGGCTTGTTGTGGCTCAATGCCGCCGCCGGCAAAAATATTACGCCAGATCACGGCCGCACCGACAAATGATATTGCCATAGGGATGAAAATCAGTGTTTTTGCCACAATGCCCCAGCGGACGGAATCGGCTAACACTGCGATTAAAAGCCCCAGTGAAATGCACACAGTGGGCACCAGCACCAGCCACATAATACTGTTTCGCATGGCGTAGCGAAATTGCTCATACCCCAATGAGGATGGGTCCCAGAGGAACGCATAGTTGCGGATAGTCCGCGTGCCGTCGGCTTCCTGGAACGACAGGCTCAGTGTTGAAAATGCGGGAATAAACAAAAAGAAAATCAGCAGGACCAGAGCCGGGCCGACAAAGATCCACGGTTGTATGGATTCAATAATATAAGACTCTTTACCCCAGGAGCCTTTCGAAGAGCGCCGGGCCAGGCCCTGATTGAGCCAGTTGGTGAGCCAGAAATAGAGGAACGAAATACCGACCGCAATAATTATTGAGCGGATGGCGAAGCCTATCTTTGCGAAGCGTTCCTGCGTTTGCAGCACAGGAAAAGACCATTCGCGGGATTCGTGCAGCCAGTGGCCAAGTTGCACCATGGCGCTGTCGAGCGGGGTGGTAACGGCGTAAGCAAAAATGGCTGTTATTGGTAAAACAAATATCACAGTGAGGGCGATGGCCAGGCCATTACCTGCAATGGTTGGTTTGTATAAACCCATATCGTTTACCAAATTTGAAAAAAGTCGAGGTTTAAGTAAAAAAGGCGCGCAAGGATTCTTGCGCGCCTTTTTCTAACACCTGAAAGAGACTCTGTGTTGTGCGAGCCTCATGATAGGTTTACTTGATGGCATCCCATGCAGACTGAATGTTGTCGGCCGTCTTTTTGGCGTCCTGACCATTTGCAAATGCTGTCATTTCCGACCAGAAAGCGCCTGCGCCGATGGCACCGGGCATTAAGTCAGATGCGTCAAAACGGAAGGTTGTGGCGTTAGACAGAATTTCGCCTTGCTTGCGAAGTGCCGGAGTCGAGTAGGCATCCAGGTTGACACCTTTGTGTGCGGTCAGGAAGCTGCCCTGGCTCATCCAGGCTTCGTGTGCTGAAGCTTCTTTCAGGTACTCGAAGAACGCGCGGGTTGCAGGGCTGTCTTTGGTCATTGTCCAAAGGGTACCGGCACCCAGTACCGGGTTGCCCAGGTCTGCTGCTTCGTAAGGAGGGAAGTAGAAGAAGTCTGCTTCGCCATTGGCTACTTCTTCACCTTTGTTGGGGAAGAAAGAAGGAATGAACGACGCCTGGCGGTGCATCATGCAGGAGGCGGGGCTTGAAAACAGGCCTTTTGGAGCGTCACCGAAGAAAGTGGTTGCAACCGAAGAAGCGCCACCGGCCACGTAGTCGTCATTGCGCGAGAACTGGCCGTAGACTTCCATCGCGTTAATGACTTCAGGGCTGTTAAACGGAAGGTCGTTGGATACCCAGCGATCGTAGTTTTCCGGTGTGGTGGTGCGAAGCATTAAGTCTTCCATCCAGTCGGTCGCGGTCCAGCCTGTAGCATTGCCGGACTCTACGCCGATGCACCAGGGAGTGTTGCCGTCTTCAACCATTTGATCGGACAGAGCCAACAGTCCTTCCATGGTGTCAGGGATTTCGTAGCCGTTGTCTTCGAATTGTTCTGGTGAGTACCAGACCAGTGACTTTAAGTCCATTTTATAGGCAAAGCCGTAGAAATCTTCTTTGCCGTCAGCGTTAGCGTAGGTGCCGAGGGCTGCCCATGATGAACCCGCGCCGTAGTTTTCTGCCATCCAGTCTGCAGACTCCTGACCCAGGGGCGTCAGGTGGCCTTCGGCAGCCATGTCTGCCGCCAGGCCCGGCTGTGGGAAAATAGCGATGTTCGGTGCGTTGTTAGAACGCAGGTCAGCAACGATAAGTGCCGCGAAATCACGCGAGCCGGAATACTTTACGACGGCACCGGTGGCCTTTTCAAAGCAGCTGGCCGCGTTGGTGAGCATTTCTTCGTCGTTGCCTTCCATCGAACCCATGATGGTGACGACTTCGCCTTCGAACTTGCCGAGATCACCAATGGCGGTAGGTGTATCGCAGACGTCCGCGGCCGATGATGGCCCCGCATACAGGGTTGCGACAGCAGCTAGTACGCTAGCGGCTGCTCCTAGTTTGTGTTTCATGGGACTTCTCCGGATAAGTGAGAAAGGGCATCAAAGCGCCTTGGAAAGTAGAGTATTAACTACGTGCTGATTAGTGTCAACCGCGCGACCGGGATTGCCTTGTATATGTCGTTTTGGAGGGATTCAGTCTTGCCAGAGCCTGCTGTGGCGGTTTAATATCGATATCCAAAGCGCTTTAAATATTTTGAGTTTACTTTGAATCTCAAGCAACTATCAGATCAGCTCGGATTGTCGCAAACGACCGTCAGTCGCGCGCTAAACAATTACCCGGAGGTTAACGAGGACACGCGTGAGCGCGTAAAGAATGCCGCGCGCAAGCACAGCTACCGCCCCAATACCCGCGCCTCCGGACTTGCGACCGGTAAGTCTATGACCATCGGGCACATCATCCCGATGAACTCTACCGAAGTATTCAACCCGATTTTCGGGGAGTTTATTGCCGGCGCCAGTCGAGCCTATTCAAAGCGCGGTTACGAGCTCTCGCTGACCATGGTGCAGGAAGACTCCGAAGAAAGTATCTATCGGGAGATTGCGTCCAAGGGGTCGGTTGACGGGGTCATTGTCCATGCGCCGCGTGTCAATGATTCGCGAATCGCTTTGCTGCAGCAGTTGCAGCTGCCATTTGTTATCCACGGGCGCGATAACAGCAACGAGACCGATTATTCATGGATAGACATGAACAATCGCCGTGCGTTTTATCAGGCCACCAAGCTGCTGGTTGATCTGGGTCATAGCAGAATCTGCCTGGTCAATGGCAGTGAGTCATTAAATTTTGCATGGCGCAGGCGGCTGGGGTATGTCGATGCGCTGGATGATGAAGGGTTAAGTGTCAGCGCTGATCTAATGTACTCCGGTGATCTCACCGAGGCCAACGGCTACAATGCCGCGTCAGATGCGCTGGCGCAATCGGATGCCCCGACAGCGTTTCTGGTTTCATCGTATGTGGGTGCACTGGGTGTGCGCCGGGCTATTCACAATGCCGGATTGGTGATGGGGAAAGATATCTCAGTGATTATTCATGATGATGAACTTTCCTATTTTCAGAATGACGGCGATATTCCGCAATTTACGGCGACGCGATCCTCCGTCAGAGACGCCGGTGAACGTGCCGCTATGATGTTGCTTGATATCATCGACCAGCCGGACAAGTCTCCGCTTACAGAGCTTCTGGACGCGCCACTGACAATAGGTGCGTCAACCGGTCCGGTTAAAAAGCTAATGTAAAGGCTGCGGCAAAGGCTGCCGCTGTTGGTCGCTTTACCGGTTGGTGGCCGCGCGCCTGTAGCCGATGCGCAAGAGCCGGCGGCTGGTGGTGTTTGTTGCGCTGTTAGTTCTTTATTTCAGTCAAAATTAATTTGGCAGCTCTATGGCCAATCATCATGCTGGGTGCATTTGTATTGGCTGAAGTGATACCCGGCATTACTGAAGCATCGGCCACCCACAATCCATCAACACCTCGCAATTGCAGGGTATTGGTGACAGGCGTATGTTTCTCGCCCATTGCCAGTGTCCCTACCGGGTGATATGCCGTGCCGCAGCGTGCTCGAACATGGTCTGTTATTTCTTTGTCGCTGGTAACAGACGGCCCTGGATAGACTTCCGGTGCTCGCCTGTCTGCCATCGGTGCATTAGCGAGTAACTGTCGTAAGCGTCGGAATCCACCGACCAGTGTTTGTACATCCTGTTCTTCTTTAAGCACGCCAAGGTCGATGTTCGGTGTTGCCCGGGGATCAGCTGAAGACAGGGTGAGAGAGCCTCGAGATACAGGTCGGCAGACACCCACGTCGGCGAAGTAACCCGCACCGGATGTTATTGACTTGCCATTGTATCCCATCATGTAGGGGATAAAGTGCACCTGACATTCCGGCCTGTCATCATCTGCGGTCACAGGGTTGACCCTGAAGAACGCGCCAGCCTCAACAAAGTTCGATGTGAGTCTGCCTCTACGTTGAGCAAGCCATTGAAATGGTGATGCCGCCCACTGCAGACTCTGATTCCAAACCAGGCCGTAACCCGAATTATGACCTTCGTGATGCACGCCAATAACCGGATGATCTGACAGGTTCTGTCCCACTTGCGGTGAATCAACATTGATACTGATACCAAGACTGGCTAATTGTGCTGCCGGTCCTACGCCGGAACGCATCAATATTGACGGCGAGCCGATACTACCGGCACTCAACACAATGCCACGCCGGGCAGTTACCACTCTGCCATCGATTAATTCAATGTGTTTCGGCCGACCGTCTTCAAATGAAATGCGGTTTACGTTAGCGCCCGTAATAACTTTTAAAGCATGAGAGCGCACTGCAGGCCTTAAGAATGCATCTGCTGCGGACCAGCGTCTTCCATTTCTACTGTTGGTATCAAACAAGCCGGCGCTTTCACGTTCGGGTGTTGGAGGGGCGTTGCTGTTAGCGCGAAACGATTTAGCAAAGGCCACAGACAAAGGATGTGGAGTGGGTATTTGTTGTGGCTGCATCAGTTGCTCGATGTTGATAAAGTCCTGCTCAACGTCTTCCCAGGTCCAGCCGGGTTGCTGCCAGTTATCGAAATCGTCTGCGCGCCCTCTGAACCATACCATTGAATTGATCGAGCTGGAGCCGCCAGCCATCATGCCGCGATTAACGTTAAAGATTCTATTATCCGCGTTAGTCTGAGGAGTGGACTTAAAATTCCAGTCGCGCTTACTTCCCATGGTATAAAGCAGACCGAACGGGATTTTTACCTGTGGCACTGCATCGTTAGGCCCGGCTTCGAGTACGCAGACTGTGCCGATGCGGGCTTGCGCCAGGCCAGACGCTGCAGCGCACCCGGCTGAGCCAGCGCCTATGACGACGAAATCGAATATCATTTAATTAATGCCCATCCAGAAACAAGCGCTACTGCGTACCACTCAGGCACGCAATCTTTTGCCGACCACAGGTAGTTACTTAAGAACCAAT
>CALKXD010000046.1 GCA_938003855.1 uncultured Granulosicoccaceae bacterium
GGATCGATATATGCTGTCACGGACAGCGTCAGCACTAGACATTATATTCTCCACAATTTCGCGTGAATTGAAATGTGACGCCGGAAGACGCCACATTTCTATTATCGGGTTGTAACAACCAATAGATTCCTGCCGTTATCCGGCAGCGGCAGCCTCAGGCTCGACAAAAGGTTTGTCTGGATTACTGGGCATGCGATCCATCCAGCGACCCCACTCTTCATAGAAATGCCGCATACCGTTTTCGTCATGGATGGTTTCATTCTCATGGCGACCATGCAGAATCTGACGTCTCTCTGCGCGTGGGTTCATTGCAGCCCCCTGCCCGGTTACCGCCAGAAGATCTTCGTGCAGGTTGCGTCCGAACGGACCCCAGATCGAGTTGTGGTGATCAATGCGAGCCCGCCGCGTCTTGGCATCGTCACTCTTCAGACCAAGGCCACGGAACTCGATCATGACTTCATTGGGACCGAGTGGCGTCATGATATCGCAGCGCAGTGAAGAGCCGCGCAGATTGAAATTCACCCCGGGGAACATGTCGATCATGTACCAGTGATTCGGCGGCAGATGCGGGAATGAGATTTCCTCCCGCGAATGAGAACCTTCGTAGTTATCGTACTGCACTTCAAAACTGCCGACATTAATGTGGCCGTTGTCAAAGCCGGTGTTCTTGCGCGCAAAATAAGCGTCATTAAAACCGGTAATACGATTATGGTAATGCAGGTAGTCGTGATAAAACTCGCAATTGGTGTCGTGCCACAATTTATAATTGCAGGGGATAATTGCCTTGTGATAATGAAAAACCTCTAGGGGTTCTTCGTTCAGGGAAGGCGCTAGAACATCGAGAGATCCGGCCGACCATTCCGCCACGGTCATATCAATCTGATCATTGAGGCTGACCCAGACAAACCCGCCGAAATACACCTCGCATTTTAGTTCCCGCAGACCCATCTGGCCTTTTTTGAGCCGGTCCTGGTAGCCCTCTTCCTGACGGGAAATGTAAATACAGCGTCCTTTCATGTCAAACTGCCAAGCGTGAAACATACAGGTGATGTGCCTGGGGTTGCCTGACGGTGAACCGTCGAGAAAACTTCCCGACGGTGCACGTTCAAGCATGTTTCCACGGTGCGGGCACACATTAAGAAAGGCGCGCACCTTACCGTCTTTTGCACGGGTAAGAATTACCGGTTCCTTCGCTATAGTGACAGTGCGAAAGTCATAAGGCTCGGGTAATTCAGATTCGTGGCACACAGGAATCCAGGACTTTTTAAAGATTTTTTCTAGTTCTTCCTCGAAAATCCCCTGATCCGAATAAATACGACTGTCAACGTATTCATCCCGAGCAAACGGGGGAGGACTATTCCACTGTTCGTGATTTCTGCTACGAGCCATCAAAGGATCTCCTGTTACTATGATTCAAGTCTACGAGAATTGGATCCGGATACGCCTATGCGCCACCCGGGGTCCAGTCCATCATTTTCGCAAATTTTTTCAGTTCATCTTCAGGCATATAAACGGTATGTTCAGGCCCCGGATACGTCTGGCCGCGGACATCTTCCATATAGCGCCTGTAGACATCTTCTATAATCGGAATCAGATCCGTATAGACTTTTGAGTGTCGTGGCAGGTGCTCTTCATAGAGATGGAATAGATCAGATCCGATGATATGAACACCATGAGCCTTATTCCCGGCCCCCAGACTGATGACCGGCACAGACAACGTTTCTGTCAGGTACTGACAGACTTCTTCGCTGGTTACCTCACACATGATTGAAAAGCATCCGGCATCAACCATCGCCATAGCATCATCGATCAGCTCTTTGGCGCGATCTGCGTTTTTACCCTGCGCGAAAAAACCACCCAGCTGAGGCATTCGCATAGGTGTGATACCAATGTGTCCCTGCACCGGGATACCGGCTTTGACAATCGCTTCAATGTTTCTGGCGTGATGCTGATTGCCCTCACACTTCATTACTTCGGCGTTAGCCTGCGCGACGAATTTTCCAGCATTCTCAACGGCCTGCTCTGGTGAGACGTGAAAACTCCAGTAAGGCATATCAACCATGCGCAAGCCATACTGACTGCCGCGGTCAATCGCCATCGCCATCATCATGACTTCTTCAAAGGTGACTGATACCGTGCTTTTATGGCCAAACAGGACCATACCGCCAGTATCGGAAACGCACAGGATATCGACACCCAGCCGATCCGCAATCACCGCATTGCGGTAGTCGTACACGGCCAATTGCACGATTTGCTCTTTCTCACGCATTTTTCGCTGCAATTCGCGAATGGTAACTTTTTTGCGCTTCTTTGGGGTTTCCGCCACTGAACGCTCCTCCGATCTGGTCAGTTTAATGGGACTTGCTTTGCCGGTACACGCGACAACGCGGATACCGGTCAGCAGCCTGACTTGCAATCTACGGTTGCGGTAGATAGCGGTCAAAACGATTGTGATTATCATCTAATAGATAAAATCTATCGCGGTGAGGATTTGATAGTTCCTTTCAATATCATCACCAGGCCCCGGAACGGGGCGGTCAGACCCATAAAAACGGTCGATCAGCAGCGCAATTTTTTACCGAATTCGCTTTACTACAGCCAATTTGGGTGTACTGTATACGGCAGGCTACGACCTGAAATAGAGAGCGAGCACGGCTAAAAAACGGCCCAGTCGCACTTCAGGGCACAGTCATCGTGTGAAAAACACGCTGCACGGGGGAGAGAAAAAAACGCATGTTTCTGCGCCAGTTTCATTATGTCGTGGCTCTTGAGCACGAATGCCATTTTGGTCGCGCAGCCAAGCGTTGCAACGTATCGCAGCCAACGCTGTCAAGCGGTATCAAGCAACTGGAAGAAGAGCTGGGCATCCCTATTATTATGCGCCACCAGAAGTTCCAGGGTTTTACCGAGGAAGGCGTGCGTGTAGTGGAGTGGTCCAAGCGCCTGCTGGCCGACCGCGCAGCGATGGTCGAAGAACTCGCCATCATGCGCGACACCATGCACGGGCGGCTTCGTATTGGCGCGATGCCGATGAGCTCGCCTCTGCTACCGGTATTCAGCCGGCTATTTCTTGCGCGCCACCCGATGGTACAACTGGACGTACAGTTCCTCGGCTTCGATCAGATGATTCTGGGCCTGAAAAACTTTGAACTCGATGTCGGTATCACCTATCTAGACGATCAACAGCCGCTGGACGACTACGAAACCCTGCCCCTGTATGAAAAAAGCCTGAGCCTGTTGCTGCCCGACAATGACTGGCTGCGCGGTAAAAAAACCGCTACCTGGGAAGACGCTGCACAGTTGCCACTTTGCCTGTTGTCCCCGACCATGCACGAACGCCAGATCATGGATGAGGCATTCAGCCAGGCGGGTTGTAAGCCGCGTCCCCAACTGGAGTCTAATTCTATTCTGCAACTCGCCTTTCATGTCATGAGCGGGGATATCGCCACCGTGGTACCGCAACACTTCAGCCGCACCAACAACGTACTGCACGGCACCCGCGAGATATTGTTGAAAAACCCGGTCGTCAGCCAGCAGATCGGGCTGGTCTGGGCAAAAGGCACCCCTATTCAGCCGATGGCGAAAGCGACTGTCGAACTCATGCAAGAAGCCACCGAGTCAGGTCTGCTGAAAGAGAACTTCAGTCAGTAGCTGCGGCAGGTGCTATCCGTTCAATTTTCAGATCAACACTGACCGGTCGGCGTATATCGTCCAGCACCGGACAGTGGCGGTTCACCGCCTGTCGCAATCGTTCTATATCGTCGTCTGTGGCATCGCTTTCGATGGCAATGGTTCCATAGATCCCGGAAAAACCGGCCGGTGTTTCTTCGTCGAGGGAAAAAAACCCTTTGGCATCTGATACGCCGGTCACTTTGACGGCGACGCTCTCGAGCGGTATTTCCATAGCGTCGGCATACAGTCGATAGGTGACTTCGTGGCATGCCGCCAGCGCCGCTAAAACATACTCACTGGGGCGCGGACCACGGTCGGTGCTTTCCATGTTGGCCGGCTGATCAACAATGATTTCGAAGTCACGTACTTTGACATGGCTTCGAAACGCTTCGACCAGCTTGCTCTCAGCGGATACTTCGACCCGTGTTTTGTCCGGCCGGTTACGCAGGATCTCCTGCTTATGCTCGAATACCTTTTTGAAACTGGTCATATCGTCCTCTACCCGGGCAAATAAGAAACGTTAGCCCTGTCATCAACTGTCAACCATCGCGGTACAGTTATTCTGGCTGCCCGGCGAATAATCCGGCACCGATAAACAGAATAATACTGACCGCCATAAATGCATAGGCAGCCTGGTTCAACCGCTTGTGTTGTGGTTCAGTTACCCAGCCGCGTGACTGGCTCCACGATGCCAACAAGGAGAATACTCCCCCGACTACAGCAAGGGCGATAACCGTGGATCGGTCGAGCAACCAGTCGGGCATAATGTACTTACCGGCAGAGATTCAGTTAGCGGGCACTGTAACCGTTAGCCCGCACGCTTTGAATAGGCGTCCAGAAAATCGGCGGCGGCCTTACTGCCGCCGGAGAAAGATTTCATCGCTTCTTCGTGCAGTAGCGTCATGACTTCTTTCTTGATCTCATTGGCCCGCGAGCTATTTACCACATCTTCAATCCTGCGTGGCCGGGGTATATCAATTTCGATCACCGCACGCGTGCTGGTCGGCAGGTTTGTCATGATCAACAACCGGTCGGCCAGAAAGATCGCCTCGTCGATATCGGTGGTCACAAAGAAGTTAGTGTTTCGATCCTCTTCATAGAGGCCGGCATAGTACTCCCACATCAACTCTTTGGACATATTGTCGAGGCCGCGAAAGGGCTCGTCGAGAATCATGACTTCGGGTTTGTTGATCATGGCCCGTGCTAACTCGGCGCGTCGCTGCATACCGCCGGAGAGCTGCTGAGGGTATTTATCCCTAAAAGCCTCAAGACCTACCTTGTTGAGTAAAAACTCGGCCAGCTCTGCTGATTCTTTTGTGTCTTCACCACGAGCACGGGGACCATACATAATGTTGTCGTAGGTGGTCATCCACGGGAACAATGCTGACTCCTGAAACAACACCAACCGGTCCATACCCGGCCCTGTGATTGGCCGGCCGTCCATTGTGATGGTGCCTTGATCCGGCGTTTCAAAGCCGGCAATCAATTGAATCAGAGTGCTCTTGCCACAGCCCGACGGGCCGATCATAACCGTCAGCTTGTTGCTCTCGATAGTAAACGAGCAATCACGGACCACGTCTTTGGCAAACGGACCGGCGCCATAAGTCTTGCAGATTCCCGTGGCGACAATCTCACTGGCGGACTGCTCTCTGACATCTCTGCCACTGAAGGCGGATTGTTCTTTTACTTGAGTGCTCATAATTTTGCTACCGTGTCTTTAACCAGGGAGTCAGCAGGCCGCCGAGTTGTCGCAGTAATTCGCTGCTGAAATACCCGGCGATTCCAATGCTGATCATACCGACAACAATCTGCTCATAAGAGCCACCGACATAAGAGCTCCAGATAAAAAAGCCAAGCCCGCCACCGGCACCACCACCTGAGCTGCCCCCACCGGATATCATTTCAGCCGCTACGACGACCTCCCAGGTTATTCCCATACCGACGGCCGAACCGACCACAATCGACGGCAGTGTGGCCGGTAACACGATACGACGAAAGATATCCCACTGCGAGGCTCCCATGGACTGGGCCGCCTGCAGGAATTGCTTGTTTATCGATCTGGCGCCCCCCAGTACATTGATTACTATCGTATAAAACGCACCGAGGAAGGTGACAAAAGCAATAGAGAGTTCCTGTGTGGGCCAGAAGATGATCGATGCCGGAACCCAGGCCAAAGGTGGTATCGGGCGCAGTATTTCAAAGGTTGGAAAAGACATGCCGTAGAATGTGCGGTTCACTGCCATAAACAACCCCAGCGGTATGCCAATGATCATGGCCGCAGCAAACCCGCCGAAAACGCGAAGGAAGCTCATGTACCAGCTCTGCCAGTAACTGGGGTCACCAATCAGACCACCCCAGCTGGCCAGTACATCCGACGGCGGCGGCACTAAACCCAGAAACGGAAACCGATAGCCAAACAACTGCTCCGAGCGCGCACCGACCTCCCAGATAATGACAAATATCACGATTGCTGTGATGCCGCGAAAGGTCGCCCGACTAAACAACTTGTCTTTAAATTTTTTGATTGCCATCGTTGTCAGCCCTCTTTCTCGCCGGCGTCAAAGGCCTTCTGTGCTTCTTCATGCACAACGCCCTTTGCTTCGTTCATGATCTCCCGGAATCGGGGCGATGTCAGGACGCTGTAGTCACGCGGGTGAGGTATATCAACCTCGACGATTTTTTTCGGTTTACACGGGCGGGACGACATTATCACCAGACGATGGCCTAGAAAGATCGCTTCTTCCAGATCGTGGGTGATAAAAAAGATGGTTACCTTGTTGCGGTAATAGATTTCCAGCAGTGCCTCGTGCATCACTGATTTGGTCAGTGAATCCAGCGCGCGGTAGGGCTCGTCAAACAGCAGTACTTTGGGGTCGTTCATTAGTGCACGAACAATCTCCACCCGACGTCGCAACCCGGACGATACTTCACCCGGGAAATTATTTTCCGTACCACTGAGACCCGCATCCGCCATCATCGCGCGAGCCTTGTCGTATATTTCCTGCTTGCTCAACTTGCCCGCCATCATTGGCCCGAAGGCAATGTTGTCGAGGTTAGTCTTCCAGGGAAACAGCGCGCCGTTCTGGAACACCACGATGCGATCGGAGCCTGGCTCGGCCTGAGGTTGACCCGGTCCGCATAGGAGTTCACCGTCGAGATGGATAGAGCCCGATGTAATGCCGTGAAAACCGGCAATTGCGTTGAGTAAGGTGGTTTTACCACAGCCCGAGGGGCCGACGATCATGCAGATCTCGCCGGCTGGAATATCGATCGAGCAATGGTCAACCGCCATTACAGCGGCACCATCCGGATCGTAGATCTTAACAACATCATCGATGCGGATTGCACCTTCGGTGACAATATCGGTTGCCGGCCGATCTAAAACCGCACTCATCAGTTGTCTCCCAGGGCAAGTTCCCGAACTCGCCATTGCATCAGATAATCCCCCAGCAGCCGTACCAGAGCGCTTGTCGAGTAACCGACAATCCCCAGCGTGATCATGCCGATAATAATCTTGGGGTATTCGATCATCATATAGGCCGTGTTTATCAGGTATCCCAGTCCGTACTGGCCGGAAACCATTTCCCCTGCCACCAGAGAAAACCAGGCAACACCGATAGAGATCTGCAAGCCGGTAAAAATATAGGGCATAGCACCGGGGACAACGACATGCCTGAAGGTCTGCCAGCGATTCGCCCCCAGACAACGGGCGGCCCGGCTGTAGGATTCGTCGATAGATTCGACGCCCAGCATGGTATTGAGTGTTGTCGCAAAAAACGACGCCAGGAAGGTCAGGAAGATAACCGGTGTTTCAGAGCCGGCAAACATAATAATGGCCAGCGGCACCCAGGCCAGAACCGGGATAGGACGCAAGACTTCAAACAACGGAAAAATATACTCACGAAATGACTTCGACCACCCCAGAAACAAACCGAGTGGAACACCCAGACCGGTGGCCAGTAAAAACGCAAAGCCGATCCGGCGCAGGCTAATGCCGATGTGCTTGTAGTATTCAGGGGTGTAAATAGACAGGCCGTAGTAGGGATCTTTGCTGAACCATTCACTGAACACTTCCGTCGGCCCCGGCATATCGACAAAGCGCGGCAGCTTCCAGATTTCGACTGATAAAAACCAAAAGCCCAATACTGCGGCGAAACCGATAAGCATCAGGTAGGGACGAGGGCTCTTTAACCAGCTTGATACCCTGTGCATCGTCAGGGTCATGGTAGTGACTTCCGCACCCTGCGGGCCGGCCGTCGAATCCAGAGTGTTAGACATTATCTATAATATTCTCAATTCTAGTGACTGTGCAGTCAATAATCAGATACAACGCAAAGCGTTGATTTACCGGGTGCATTGAGGTGAAAAGTCCCGGCGGTATAGCCGTATTGGCATCAATTGGGGTTGCTTTGATCTATCCCTCACCAGACCTGCAGTCCGGCGAGGGACAGGGGATCAAGCTACTTTTATTACTCTTTTGGACCGGAATAAGCAGAGTCAGGCTGAGCCATGATCTGGCCAATCGGGGCCGTTAGGCCGCGCTCTTCCAGAATATCGTTGGTGAACTCAGTCATGACCGCATTTTTACGCAGCGTATCGACCTTGATAGTTTTGATCGAATGCAGGAATACCGTCGCCTTGTCTATCAATGCCTGGGCTTTCGGTGTGATGGCAAATGCCATTTCGTTGCGCACCGGTGTGCCGCCCTGTGCTTCAGGGGTGCTGCCGGTCATTGCTTTCCACAATACTTCCTGAGAGAAGCCGGTGGTTTGCTCTTCAGCCATTGCCACAACGGCCATCGTATTGGCAGGATCTGCCATAAACAATTGAGCATCCAGCTCGGCGTTTAGCCAGGCTTTTACCACGTCAGGCCGTTTGTCGATCAGATCACCGCGCATATCGATGAAGCCACCATCGTTCTCGTCGACTGACGCACCTGAAGCAACCTTCCGTGCCAGGCCTTCGTGCACCAGTCGTGAAGCGGTTGGCTCCCAGATAGCAGCAGCGTCAAGCTTACCGGCGCGAAATCCGCTGGTGATAACTTCGATATTCTGATTCAGGTAACTGGCAGGTTCGATGCCTTTTTTCTCAAAGACGGCCAGCGCAAAACGGTCAGTACACGCGCCCTTCGGCACGGCAACTACCTTTCCGTCCATCCACTGGATTGCTTCGTCAGCATCGGCAAACTCTGGAGCATCAGTCCTTACCAGCATGTTGTTGCACTGGTCAAAAGCCAGACCCGCTGTTGCTACAATGCGAATATCAGCAACGCGATCCTTGGTGGTGGCAACAATAGCCGGCATATCGCCCATGTAGCCAATGTGCTGCTTGCCCGCCAACATGGCATTTACAATGATGCCACCCTGCAAACCAATCTGAAACTCAACGGTTGAGCCTTCCGGCAGGTATTTTTCGTAGAGCTTAAGCCCCTTCATCACCACACCGGACCAGGCTTCTGTGTAGTAAGGCTGATAGCCTACAACCAGGTTTACCGGATCACCGATTTCGCCATAGTCAAGCTCGGCGGCTGTGGCGGAAGATGTAAAACCTGCCGTTGCGATGCCGACTGCCGCAACCACTGCCAGTGCTACACGTTGCCCAATGTATTTATAATTTCTTAACATATTGACTCCTCCAATATTTTAACGGTTGGTTATGTCTAAATTATAGATCTACGCCTACGACTGCCTTTGCAATATAAATAGAAAACCGAACGCACTATGTTCAAGCTTTACATTGCCCCGTCCACCGATACGATGGCTGGGTGATTGCCCTGCTCCCCTACTGCCTGACCCGTGCTGATATTCGGCTCGACAGTTACCCGGGTAACTTGCCACACACCGAAACTTAATGTCAGCGTAAAGATACCCACAGCCAGATTACCAACATAAAAATCGCCACCATGACGGCCCCTAGAATCAGACCGGTCAATCCGTTTGATGCAGCACGGTCCGAACCGGGATTATGGTTGGCCTGATATTGATTAAACCTGTCTTTGATGCTTTTTTCCTTAAGTTTCCTGTGTGATGAACTAACCTATAACGTCTGCTGAGGCACCGACACGGTGATGCCGGTCACAGACCCCCTGTTGCATAACGCGACACGCTGTCGAACACCGACCGGTCATCCCTGCCACTGATGTGCGGCGTGTTACGAGCCATTGAGTTTATTTTGTCTGACGCGTGAGCCTTGTCAGAAACCGCAGCCTTTGATCTTCTATGCGGTAGTAACCCGGTCACACCGACACTCCGTTGTCAGTTGAAGAACTACAATGAGGAGGGAACCCGACGGCAACATCAATCGGTTCGCAGTAGTCGCCGACGTCAGCATCGGCAGTAGCGGCGGCCATAGCGACTGTTGCCAATAATGCTTTGGCTACGAAGTCTGGACGTACTTGCATACAGTTTTTCCTCCACATTTAAGTGAGCCACTCAATTTGAGCGGTCGGTACATCGACCGTCCTACAAATCGACCCGATAAGCTGATTTCGCAGCGTTACCGGTTGAGATTCGAACCGCCTGACTCAGACTATGATGCGTTGATGTCAAATTGTACAATCATTCGAATCAATGGTTTGATAGCCAAAATCTATTAAAATCGGGTTTTGATAGGCCAACAGTAACAAATAGCCAAGGAATTCAGTGCCCAACAGGGCCTAACGCTAATGCAGATCATGATTTCTCTGCATAAACATGCCGTTTTAGCCCCCGGCAATGGGTTATTCGGCTAAACAGACAGTCCCGTCTGGCGGGACTGGTCGGGTAGTTTGCGGCACGGATCAGCAACGAGACTGCCTGTGGTATCCGCCCCCCCCCTGGCTTAAATGCCGGGCCTGGAGCGACGGTACGGCAGGTGATTTTCGGGACCCGGGTAGCCGATGCAAGCAGTCCGCTGACAACAGTGCTATCGGGAACACCCCGGTGTATCGCTGTCGCTAGATTGCTGTTATGAAAAAATGAGTGGGGAGATACTGTAGCCCTGACTTAATTGCCGGCAAAACGATTACCGCAAGAGCGCCATACCCCCGGGGAC
>CALKXD010000047.1 GCA_938003855.1 uncultured Granulosicoccaceae bacterium
TGCAGCGTAGTTTATAGTTGCGGGTTGTGGTGATTGCTTGTTTGCTGGAGATGTCCGGGGATGTGGGGCCTTGTTGACGCTGCGGGTTTCCACGGTGCTTCTGCGGACCTGGAATGTATGTGGTGGGCGGGGACTGGCGCAGTAGCATTAACTCCGATGATTGTTAGGTCCCCGACCACTGGAAACCCGCAGCGTGAGCAAGGGACTACTGTCGATTCGGCCTTGCTCACGCTGCGGGTTTCCACGGTGCTTCTGCGGACCCGGAATGTACTCGGTGGTCGGGTATTGGTGCACTAGCATTTACTTCGATGATTGTTAGGCACCGGTCATTGGAAACCCGCAGCGTTAGCAACCATCACTTTGTCAGCCGTCAACTGTAACTCTACCCATCGCTATGCCCTGTTCGCCACGCACGGAGTACAGCAGATACACGTTGCCGCCTTCTTCATATATGCAGGGATCACGTAGTTCGTGCACTGGCTGCATTGCTCCGCCATACGTTGAGGGCAGCAGCGGTTCATCGATGCCTTCCCAGGTGCGTTGGGGGTGATGCAGTCGTGTGGATTCCCCCAGGCGCCAGTTCTGCCAGTCTGCGGATTCTGTGTTCAGTGGTGAGATCAGTAGTGATTCGGGGCAGTCGCCGGCGCGCGACCAGAGCACATAGGTCTGTCCGGATATCTGCAGTATGGCGCCGTGGCGGTAGTTGTCGTCGGTGAGTGTGGGGCCGGCGGTGAAGGTGTGTCCGCCGTCAGTCGAACGTGACAGTACACTGCCCCACGCTATGGCATAGTGATGCTGCCGGTGCTGAAAAACACGGAAGTAGCTATCGCCGAGCAGTGGCGGCAGTGGCGTGAAATTGATGCCGTCGGTGGACTCGGCGCGGCGTGTTTGTTGGGTGCCGTCGGGGTTGCGGCCGTGGTAGTACATTGTTATTTTTTGCTGCACAGGGTCAATGTGCATATCCGGTGAGGCGATGTGCGGATAATCACCTTCAATGCCCGCCGCAATCGACGCCAGTATATCCGGGTGGGTATCTTCGGGTAACGGTGCGTGCTGGCAGAATAAACTCTGCTCTAACGACAAGCATCCGGGTGCATGGATTGACCAGGGGCCGGTCAGTTCATCAGCCACCGCCAGACGGATATAGGTGCCTTCGTGGTGTGCAAAATACAGATAATAACGACCGAGCGGTGCCGCCAGCCAGTCAGGCACTTTAATCAATGACGGTCCATTGATATTGCCTCCCAGTGACGGGTGATCCCTGCCGTCGATAATTGGTTTGTCATGCAGGTACTGAAACGAAAAGTTCATCTGAACATTGACCCGGTTGGCGTGGTGAAACTGGGGTGATCCGCTGACTGGATTGCTGATCGTCACGGCTATCGTGCCATCATCATTACTCACCATGGCGGGTCAGGCAACTGCGTGGCAACCACCTTGCGGTACATGGCTGGCAGTGCGGTCGCATATTGACCGGTAACCGACTTTGCTACCGGGTTGATTCATGTCGCAATTCAGACGTTTTTGCGGATTTGTTGTCTCCCTGCCAACGGCTTGCATGGCTACAATCGAAGCTCGCTGAGCCTATTCAACAGTACCGCTGAGGAGTGCCCAATGGCTGCCGGGACACATTATCGCGAGCAACGCAAGATCGACCCGAGCCGCGGCGAAACGCTGGCCGATGGCTCGCCGAATAATGATGACCGCGTGGAGATCGGGCCGACGCAGCTGGCACGGTCCGAGTGGTCGAGTGCGGGGTTGGTTCTGCCCGATCTCGCCGCTATGCGCGAGTACCGCTGGACACGCCTGACACAACACATTGTCGAGCGCGATCTGGGCGGCGTGCTGTTGTTTGATCCGCTGAATATCCGCTACGCCACTGACAGCACCAATATGCAGCTTTGGAACACCCACAACCCGTTCAGAGCGGTATTGGTCTGTGCCGACGGTTACATGGTTATCTGGGACTACAAAAACTCCCCGTTCCTGTCCACGTTTAATCCGCTGGTCAGAGAGCAGCGTTCGGGCGCTGATCTGTTCTATTTTGATCGCGGCGATAAAGTCGATGTCGCTGCGGATACTTTTTCCAATGAGGTTCGCGTACTGATTGACGAGCACGGTGGCAGCAACAAGCGGCTGGCGGTGGACAAAATAATGATCGATGGACTGCGTGCCCTGGAGGCGCAGCACTTCGAGGTACTGCCCGGCGAGGAACTGACCGAAAAATGCCGGTCGGTCAAAGGCACCGATGAAATACTGGCGATGCGCTGTGCCGCGCACGCCTGCGAAACAGCTGTGGAATTGATGGAGCGTTACGCACGCGAGAAAGTTCCCGCCGGGGGGATTTCCGAAGACGATATCTGGGCGGTATTACATGCCGAGAACATTCGCCGCGGTGGCGAGTGGATTGAGACGCGCTTGCTGTCGTCAGGCCCACGCACCAACCCGTGGTTTCAGGAGTGCGGACAACGCATTGTGAACAACAACGAGATCGTGAGTTTTGATACCGATCTGGTTGGCAGCTACGGAATCTGTGTCGATATGAGCCGCAGCTGGTGGATTGGAGACCAGGCGCCTCCGGCAGACATGGTCTATGCGATGCGGCACGCCCACGAACACATCATGACCAATATGGAGATGCTTAAGCCGGGGGTGACTATGCAGGAACTTTCACTCAATACCCATGTGCTGGAACCGCAATACCAGAAGCTTAAATACGGTTGCCTGATGCATGGCGTTGGCCTGTGTGATGAATGGCCGTTGATCGCTTACCCGGATCAATTGGTCAGGGGAGCGTTTGACTATGAACTGCAGTCTGGCATGGTGCTTTGCGTCGAGGCATTAGTCAGCCCGGAGAACGGTGATTTTTCGATCAAGCTGGAAGATCAGGTGTTGATCACCGACACCGGCTTTGAAAACCTTAACCAATACCCGTTTGATGAACGGCTGATGGGATCGGTCTGATCCCGGCGTCCCGTTAGGAGACATAACATGGCGGTACTGACACAACAGCAACAGGATAGCTTCTGGCGGGACGGCTATCTGATGGTCGATGCTGCCGTCACCGAAGATCAACTGCACCGCATGCGCGAGGTGTTTGGTCAATGGGTGGAAGAAAGCCGCAGCCACAGCAGCGACTACGGTGACACCCTCGATGGACGACACCGGTTTGATCTGGAGCCTGGGCATACCGCCGCGCAACCTGCCCTGCGCCGCGTGCAGTCGCCGGAGGAAGTATCCGGGGTTTATGCCGATGTTATGCGCAACGCCCGCACTGTTGACATGGTGACCGATCTAATCGGGTCGTCAATACGGTTTCATCATGGCAAAGTGAATTCAAAATTACCGGGCGCCGCCACCAAGGTGAAGTTCCACCAGGACTTCACCTTCCAGCCTATGACCAACGATGACATGATCACCGCGCTGTTGTTTGTAGACGATGTTACTCTCGACAACGGCCCGCTCGAGGTGGTGCCAGGCTCCCACACCGGCCCGTTGCATTCTTTGTGGCATAACGGCGTGTTTACCGGTGCGGTGAAGGACGAGGTGGTCCGGCAATGCCAGGCGTCAATTATCTCCTGTACCGGTGCGGCCGGATCGGTTTGCCTGATGCATGCCAGCCTGTTGCACGGGTCGGCCGCCAATGTTTCTGACAAGCCACGCACGCTTTATATATCGACCTATTACGCCGAAGACGCCATTGAGCTCAGCCCGAATGCCCTGCCAAGCACGCTCACCCACGAGCTGGTGCGTGGTGAAGTGTCGGGTCGGGTGCGCTGCAAGGCATACACTATGGCACTGCCGGAAGTACCGAAAGACACCTCTTTTTTCGCACAGCAGGCCGAGGCTGGTTAAACTGGCCGCCCGAATCAGTAAAATGCTCTGCAATCTGCTTGCAAAGGGATGGCAACCGCGTTTGTGGTGGCTGGTAGCGTCCAATAGCGGGCAGCAATCCAAAGCCATCAAACCTATCAACCGTTTTACAGCAAAGGCATTGGCGTGATGGATTGGCGTACCAGATTATTAGACCCGGCAGCACGCTCCAGGCGTGACTATCAATCACTGGCCACCCCGGTGTATCGCGGTTCAACCGTGGTATTCGACTCGCAGGCGCAGGTCAGCGATGACTGGCAACAGGCTGAGAACGGCTATTCATACGGGCTCTACGGCACACCGACCGCACTCGAGCTAGCCGCACGGATTGCCGAGCTCGAAGGTGCTCGCCACTCGTTTATTGTGCCCGGCGGGCAAGCCGCCATTGCACTGGTCTATTTTGCCTACTGCACCTCGGGCAGCCATGCCCTGGTACCGCATTCAGCCTATGGTCCCAACAAGGAAATGGCGGAGGGCATGCTGCGCGGACTCGGTATCGATGTTGAACCCTATGATCCGCTGATCGGTGCTGATATCAAATCACTGATCCGTCCGAACACAGCTTTAATCTGGTGTGAGAGCCCCGGGTCGGTGACGATGGAAATACAGGATCTGCCCGCCATTGTCACTGCCGCCAGCGAGACAGGTGCCGCCGTCGCAATCGATAACACCTGGGCGGCCGGCGTCATGCTCGATGCCTTTGCGCTGGGTGTTGACGTCAGCATGCAGGCACTGACCAAATACGTCGGCGGCCACAGTGACCTGTTACTCGGATCAGTCTCTGTACGTGATGATCGTGCCTACGAAAAATTTGGTCCGGTCTATCGGCAGCTGGGTCTTGCCGTGTCTCCGGATGACTGCAGCCTTGCGCTGAGAGGCCTGCAGACGATGGCGATCCGGCTGGAGCACGTCGAGCGCAATGCTCTGGAAATAGCCCGCTGGCTGCAAAAACAGAGCGATATCGAAACCGTATTGCACCCGGCACTACCGTCGTGCCCCGGTCATCAGCATTGGCAGCGGGATTTTACCGGTTCCAGCGGCGTATTCTCGTTTACGTTTAAAGCGTCTGTTTCTGCAGCAGCCGTCGAGAGATTTATCAATGAGCTGTCGCTGTTTAAAATCGGTCTTAGCTGGGGTGGCGTGAACAGCCTGGCGGTGGTCTACCCCGATATCGACCGGCCGGGCAAAGACTACGGTGGCCGCCTGGTCCGTCTCAATATCGGCCTCGAGGCAGTAACAGATCTGACAGCCGATCTAGAGCGTGCTCTACAGCGAATTGCCAGCTGATGCACCGTCACAATGAAACCACATCCCGTACTGCAGAAGAGCAAACGCGTGCGAACAGTCAGTTGACTGCATCATGAGCGGTATATTGCTGCACGCGCCGGACCAAGGGTTTGCTCGCACGGCTATGTCACCGGCATAAACCCACTGGAATGCAATGTCACAACAGAATGTGTATAAATACAACTGTCTTGAAGTCCTGTGTCTGCAGTCGTTAAGAGGTGAAACCTGATGAGTGACCAATGGATCGATGCCTGCGGTGTCGGCGAAGTTGATGAAGAAGACCTGATCCGTTTTGACCACGGCGAAAAAACTTTTTGTATATACCATACGGCCAAAGGTTTTTTTGCGACTGACGGTTACTGCACGCATGCTGAAGAACATCTGGAGTACGGCATCGTGGAAGATACTGTTATTGAGTGTCCCCTGCATCAGGGGCGCTTTGATATCCCGACCGGCAAAGCACTGGGCGGCCCGGTCTGTATTGATCTTAAAACCTATCCGGTAAAAATAGAGAACGACCGGGTATTCATTAATCTGTCAGACGACACTGTCTAATTAAAGCCGGGAACAGCAAATGACCGATGGTGCCAACTTCCGCGACAGCAAGCAGCAAAAAGATAACTTCGAGTCCTACTGTGGCTACCACCAGACCTGGACCGGCGAGCCGATCAATGAATTAACGCAAACCGGCCCTGGCACACCTTGTGGTGACTATCTGCGCCGTTACTGGCATCCGGTTTACATAACCACAGAGCTTGGCAGCAAACCGCAGCTGATCAAAATACTGGGTGAGGAACTGGTGTTGTTTCGTGATAAGTCGGGTCGGTATGGCCTGGTGCACAAGCGCTGTCCGCATCGTCGTGCATCGCTGGAATACGGCACTTGCGAGAATCAAGGTATTCGCTGCTGTTACCACGGCTGGCTGTTTGATGTTGACGGCACGGTGCTGGAGATACCGGGTGAACCCGAAGGTTCAGCGTCCGCCGCCAATGTGCAGGCAAACGTGCGCCTTGGCGCTTATCCGGTTAAAGAATATAAAGGCTTGTTGTTTGCCTATCTCGGGCCCATCGATGAGCTGCCCGAATTTCCAGTCTACGATACCTTCGATATAGAAGGGATGGTGATGACACCCTATGCCGGGCCATTCAACTGCAACTGGCTGCAGGTCCTCGATGCAATAGTCGACCCGGTCCACACCGCATTTCTGCATCAATCGCAGTTCTCCGACGGTTTTGGAGAGCTTGGCGAAATAGAATTCTACGAAAATAAAAAGCAAAGGTTCTTCGGGTCTGCTTCCCGGCGCGTTGGCGACAACATCTGGGTGCGGGTAAACGAGCTGGTTTTACCTAACTTTACACAGGCGGGTTCTGCGTTTGCCACAGATGGCACACAGCAGCGTTACTTCGGTCGCAGTGCCTTTACCCGATGGGTAGTGCCGGTGGATGACGAACATTGCATCGCCTATGCCTGGGGCAACTTCGGTGATCGCGGTGATCCACTGGAATACAACACACCGGAAGGCATGCAATTGATCGAACAGGGAGAATTATTTGATCGAAGCTACGCTGAAAAACAAGCAAGCCCCGGTGATGTT
Organism: uncultured Granulosicoccaceae bacterium; assembly: GCA_938003855.1. Lineage (GTDB taxonomy): Bacteria > Pseudomonadota > Gammaproteobacteria > Granulosicoccales > Granulosicoccaceae. The sequence goes on from CALKXD010000047.1 coordinate 6,755, forward strand.
GAAGCCGTCGAGGGTATGGGGGCTATATCTGACCATGAAAAAGAATATCTGGTCTCCGGTGATCGCGGCATAGCGATGTACCGGAATCAACTGAAAAAGCACATTCGAAACTTGCAAAAAGGCAAGCCACCGCCACAACCGGGTATCCTGGCCGGGGCAAACAACGGTTCCGTGATCCCCACCTATGGCAGCGATACCGTGCTGAACATCCCCGGCGCTGACGAGCAACGCGATTTACTAAAAAGCACCAACAAGCAGGTGATGGATATTCTGTTTGCCGCTGATGCGCTGTCGGGAGATGCTCGCGACCAGTCAATCATCACGCAACTCAGAGCACTGGAATAAAACCTCTGTGCCCGGTCTGAACGACGCCAACAACCTACAGAGCTGAACCATGGCTGTAAAAATACACATAAAAAATAACCGCTGGGCGGCCGGGTCGTTTCCGAATACCGCCGAAGGCGAAGAAGTATTTACCATCACGCGCGAGCGTTTTGCGCAGACACTTGACGGCTTTGAGGATATAAGCGACGCCGTTGATCCATTCGTTGATTGGGACACAGATAACTTTGCCGCGTCTATGCAAGACGCCGAGGTTCTGCTTACCTGGAACCTGCCAATGGAAAATCTGGCGCAGGTGGCACCAAACCTCAAATGGATTCATTGCATTGGCGCCGGTGTTGAGCACATGTTGCCGATGGACTGGTTGCCACCATCAGTGACGCTGACCAACAATAAAGGCGTACATGCTGCCAAGGCTGCTGAGTTCGGCCTGATGAGCGTGCTGATGCTGCATTCTAAAATACCCGCTGTGGTCACTAATCAGCGGCAGCGTATTTATGATTCACTCTACGCGTCACCCATTGCCGGTAAAACACTTGTGGTTATTGGTACCGGCAGCCTGGGTGGGTCGGCAGCGCGCAAAGTGCAGGCGCTTGGTGTGCATGTTATCGGTGTAAACCGCAGCGGGCGTGCTGTTGATGGCTGCGACGAGATAGTCACCACTGACCAACTCGACAACATACTGCCACGTGCCGACTATCTGCTGGCTGCCACTCCTGACACCCCGGAGACTCGCGGCCTACTGGACCGTCGCCGTTTAAATCTTCTAAAGAAAGACGCGGGCATTATCAACATCGGGCGTGAGGCGATAATGGACTACGACGCTCTGTGCGACAAACTCGAAGACGGTAGCCTCAGTGGCGCAGTGCTCGATGTGTTCGACCCCGAACCTATAGAACACAACTCCAGACTCTGGGATACCAGAAATCTTATCATCACGCCGCACATCTCCGCGGATGATGGTGACGCTTATATTGAATTGACGCTGTCGTTGTTTTTTCAGAACATGCGACTCTACCTGGCTGGCAAGCCGTTACTTAATCCGGTCAACCCGGAACTGGGGTACTAGGCATGCACCCGATACACCATTGCGGTGGTATAAGCTCATGACGCAAACTCACGACGTATTCACCATTAAACAGCTAGAGTTGCAGTCCGGTGAGGTATTGAGCAACGCAAAACTCGCCTACAAAACCTACGGCACGTTAAACGCTGCCAAAGATAATGTTGTGCTGCTGCCGACATTTTATACCGGCAGTCATCTGCGTAACGAAGGCTTCTTCGGCGAAGGCAGGGCTATCGACCCCTCCCGGCATTTTATTGTATCGGTGAATATGTTTGGCAACGGGCTGTCATCATCACCGGGCAACACCCCTGCCCCGCAAGCGGCGGCAGCGTTTCCAGCAATCACCCTGTTTGACAACATCTGCGCCCAGCTACAGCTACTAACCGGTCAGTTCGGTATTGAGAAAATAGCACTGGTGACCGGCTGGTCGATGGCCGGGTGTCAGTCGTTTCAATGGGCCGCACAGTACCCGGACAGGGTCGACGCCATACTGCCGTTTTGTGCCTCTGCTAAAACCGCCGAGCACAACTGGGTATTTCTCGAAGGCGTGAAAGCTGCCCTGCAGGCTGATTCGGTGTATGACAATGGCCATTATCAGACTGCGCCGGTCAAGGGCCTGAAAGCCTTTGGCCGTATCTATGCCGGCTGGGCTTTCTCGCAAACATTCTATCGCAACAAAATGTACCAACAACTTGGTTTTGATACCGCCGAGGATTTATTGCTGGACTGGGAGCAGGATCACCTGAACTGGGACGCCAATAATCTGCTCTGCAAACTGGCCAGCTGGCAGTGTGCCGACATCAGCCGGCAGCCGGCGTATAACGGCAACTTTAAACAGGCGCTGGCTGCCATCAAAGCCCGCACCATTATTATTGCCTGTGATAATGATTTGTATTTCAGGCCCGAAGACAATGCCATAGAGGCCGCCGGGATAAACAACGCCGACCTGCGAGTCTATCAATCAGCGTGGGGCCATTGCGTGGCATCACCGGGTAACGACCCCGAGTTTCATCGCTACCTGGATAGCGCCATCGCCGAGTTGCTTGAGTAAACAGTAGTATTAACCCCTGCATGTACGCGCACTAAACTATCGAAACCTGAGGAAAGAACAGATGACCGTCTACGTCGACACCTTTGCCGAGGCACTGCCCACCGAAGAACGCATTGCCGAGGTGCGCGCCCGACTTGAAGAAGCCGGCGTCAAATACGTGTTGTCCAGCTGGATAGATCTGTTTGGAATCCCCAAAACCAAACCGGTACCCATGAGCGACTTCGAACGCTTATGCATGGGCAAGGGCCCGCAGTTTGCTGTGCACTCGATCTCGTATGTGCCGGAGCTGTCACCGGCAGATTCCGATCAGGTAATGGTGCCCGATCTCGACGCTGTCTACATCTGCCCGTGGGATAAAAGCATGGCGATAATTTTTGCCGATCTGTTCTGGGAAGATAAACCCTACAACGTCTGCCCGCGCCAGGCACTGAAGCGCGCGATTCGTGACGGCGCAGCCCAAGGCTACATTGGCTATGCCGGTATCGAACCTGAATTCATCGCCATGCGCTTTGATGAAAATGGCAAACCGGTGAAAGCTATTGACGATGAAACAGACACCGGTATCACTTCACGCCGACAGGCGTTTGGCTACGACGTCGAACACTCTATAGATTCCATGCCGTTCCTCAAAGACATGATCGACATCCTCGAAGATCTGGGCTGGAATGTTCACGATGTTGTTGCAGAAGGGGCGTATTCACAGTTTGAGCTCGACTTCCACTATACCGACTTACTTGAGATGGCAGACCGGCTGGTGTTCCTGCGAATTCTGCTGAAAGAAGTCGCCAAGAACCACGGTATGTTTATTACCTTTATGCCTAAACCCACTATTGGTGACTGGCGGTCCGGCGCGCATATTAACCTGTCAATGCAGACCGTTGATAATCCCGGTGTTAATCTATTTGGCTCAGATGAGAGCGGCTGGAGTGATGAATCACGCTATGCCGTCGGAGGTCTGATGGCGCATGCCGAGGCACTCACGGCAATCACCTGCCCCACGGTAAATTCCTATAACGGCCTGGTGCCGCGTGTCGGCGGTTTCGAAGGCGGCACAGTTACCTGGGCGCCGACCAATATCACCTATGGCTACAACAATCGTTCGGCACAGTTCCGCTTACCGCAAAGCCGATACTGCATCGAAAACCGCGCAGCAGATATGTGTATGAATGTTTATCTGGCGCTGGGCATGTCACTGACCGCGGCGATCAAAGGCATTGTCAATAAAATAGAACCCGGTCCGGCGACAGACCGTGACCTCTACGAGATGACCAAAGAAGAATTTGACGAACTGGGGATTCGACGCCTGCCACGTAACCTGATGGCGGCGACCGACGCTCTGCGTGACGATGAACTGGCAGAATCAGTTATGGGAAGCACCATGCGTAATTCGTATCTGGCCTATAAGGTTGATGAGTGGGAACGCTACCACCAGGCAGTGACCGACTGGGAAGTCGAGGAATATCTAAGACTGTACTAGCGACCCTGCCGAGAGCATTGATCCGCGCTGAGATCGGATTTAACACTACATTACAGGAAGAATGCCCTATGAATACTGACATGCTACGTCAGATAACCGAAGTTGAGTCGACCCGCTACCAGCAGGACGGCGTAGTATTTCTGCAGGGGATGTTTGATGCCGATTGGGTAGAAGTGCTGACCAACGGACTGGAGATCAATTGTCAGCGACCGACGGATCGATCCAGAATCTGGGACCGTGATGATCGTGACCGGACTATGTTCTGGGACAGCCAGGCGTGGCGCGGCATCGACGAATACCGGAAATTTATTTTTGATTCTCCGGCCGCAAAGATTGCAGGACAATTGATGAATGCGGCGTCGATCAATTTCTTTTTCGATGCCGTGTTTGTCCGGTCGGCAGGCAGCCAGTTTGCAACACCGTGGCATCAGGACGAACCCTACTGGTCGGTTGAAGGATACGATACCTGCACGATCTGGATGCCGCTGGTGCCGGTTAAAAAGGCAAATGCACTGGCCTTTGTACCAGGCAGTCACCGCTCGGGTTCAGCGTTTTCCCAGTACAACTTCGGCGAGTTAAATCCCGATGGAAAAGTTGATGTTGACCAGGTCGATTTCACGGCAGTAGCAGAGGCAGACTTACCGGATATAGACGCCAATCCCGATAAATACGGCGTTACCTCCTGGGACATGGCACCAGGCGATTGCGTGGTGTTTAACAGCCGTATCATTCACGGTGGCTCAGGTAAGCTTGATGACGATCGGGACCTGCGGGTATTTACCACCAAGTGGCTTGGCGATGATGTGAAAATCAAATTTCGTGAATGCGGTATGGATCCGGACCACAGCGCATTGATGACAGCGGCTGGACTGGCGCCGGGTGATCGACCGGCAACCGACCTGTACCCGCAGATCTGGTCGCGGGGGTAATTCTGCGTCAGCTGTCGCTGAGCCACGCCGGGGTTGGTGTATCGAGACCGAGGACAGCGCGCTGCATGGTGCGGCGGATGTAGGGTATTGATAAAAGCGCCGGGCCATATTTTTTTGCCAGTGTCGACCCCACTGATGCCGAGTTCATTTGTGAGGTCTGCCGGTGTGTCATGCTGAGTACTTTTTGCGCCACTGGCAGGCGCAAACCGGAGTACTGATTTTCGCAGCCGGTATCCAGCAACCAGGCAAGCGATGCGGCATCCTCAATGCCAAGGTTCATTCCCCGCCCACCCACCGGTGAGTGTATATGTGCTGCATCACCGCAGAGGAAAGACCGGCCGCGATGATAGCGTTTGACCAGTCGATACGACACCGTGAATTCGGATTGCCAGTGAACCTCTGTGCCGTAACGTGCAATCGGGTGTGCGGTAAGGATATCGGGCCCGTTATGAATCAAACGCACGATGTTGCTTTCGATAGGCATGGTTGCGAATGCCTGACCCGGACGCAGATCGGCAATCAGCGTATGAGCGACGTCTTTGCCACTGACTGCTATATCAGCCAGTGTCCAGCGTTGTGAGTCGCTTTCACCGTCAAAGGTGTACCCGCCCTGCTTCCGAACCTGCGAATGCGCCCCGTCGCAACCCGCCAGATACCGCGCGGTCTGTGTTTGCATAACGCCGGCAGCGTTGCGAAGCGAGGCAGTGATGCTGGTATCGGTTTCACTGAAATTGATCAGCTCGGTATTCCACTGCACAGACACGCCCTGAGCTTCGAGATGACTGATTAAGATCCGCTCTATCTCACCCTGGCGGATTATGGTGATCGTGCCGGAACTGTGTGGCGTGCTAATATCATGATCCATAGATACAACCTGTCGCAAACTCCCGCGCCAGCACAAATGAATGTTATTGACAGCATGCCCTTTGGCGACGATTTTCCCGGTGACGCCACTTGCCCGTAATAGAGCCTGGCTTCGAGCGTTAAATGCCAGCGCACGGCTTTCATGCAAAGGGGCGGGACCAGCCGCTTTGTCTACAATGGTACAGCCGATTCCACGCCGCGTGAGTTCGGTCGCGAGCGTCAGGCCGGAGGGGCCCGCTCCAATGATGAGTATAGATTGGTTCACAGTGTGACTCTATACGATTTCCAGATCAGACGGAAACAAACATCCTGCTTGCGGCATACGCAAATTGAATTCGCGTTAACAGGAAATTCCAGTAAAGCCCGGTGTCTCCTGCGGTCGAAGCGGACCGGGGGAATCCGCACGGCGGGTTTAACGCGTTGACAATAAAGTGCCTGTCCCGTAGCTTCCCTGAACCCGTAAGGCAATCAACCTGCCCCGTTAAACCCGAGTAGTCGTTGAACCCTGCAAAAATAATCACTGACGGCAAGTCCTCGACACTGGTGGGTGTCGTACTGATGTTGCTGGCGTCGGTCATGGCGGCTATTGATGCGGTGATCGTTCGACTGGTCGCCGATGATGTACATCCGTACTTTATGGTTTTTACCCGCTCGTTGTTCGGCTTGATGTTTTTTCTGCCCTGGTTGCTGCGACGACCGCAGATGTTGAAGTCTCACTATCGCGTCAGACATGTGCTGCGGGCAACCTTGAAGCTGGCATCGCTGGTTGCGTTTTTTTCTGCCTATCAGCTATCGGCATTGGCTGATGTCACGGCCATTGCGTTCACCACTCCGATTTTTGTCACCATCGGCGCCTGGCTGTTTCTGGCTGAACGCCCTTATTTTCTAAGGATAGTGGCGGTAATTTTCGGGTTTGCCGGTGCACTTGTCGTAATTAACCCGGGCCATCAATCAGGTGCTTCCGTCGGTTTGCTGCTGGCGCTTCTCGGTGCGGTTCTGACGGCACTGATACAACTGCTGCTAAAGCCGATGTCTGCGAAGGACTCAACAGAAACACTGTTGGCCTGGAACCTTCTGATCACTGTACCAATTGCTTTAATCCCCGCGTTGTTCTACTGGGCTGACTTAACCGCCTACCAATGGAGCCTGCTGGTACTGCAAGGACTGATCGGGCTTTTGGCGATGGGGTTTGTTACCCGTGCGTTCGCGCTGGCAGAGGCATCGTTACTGGTGCCTCTCGATTTTTTGCGCCTGCCGATTGTCGCGGTGCTGGCGTTTTTAGTGTTTGGCCAGACGGTTCCTTTTTCCACCTGGCTGGGCGGTGTGCTGATCTTTGCAGCATCGCTGCTGATGGCACGCACAATCAAACAGCGCTCACCGCCGAACACACACAATGAATAATGCGTAGTTCCCGGGCAAACACTTCTGCGAAGCCGGTGAGATACTTTTACCGTTGTTTTTTAGATCATAGTTATTTACCGTAACCGGCAGAATAATCACCTCTACTGGTAACGCTTGATGTCCGATCCATTGCCCTATGTTGCCCTGGTAACCTGTTTCGATGAAAATGAAAAGGTAAACCTGCCTGCCGTCAGGAAACAGGTCAGGCGGCAGATCGCAGCCGGCAACAACATTATGTGCTGTGGTACCAACGGCGATTTCAGCAGCCTGACGCACACTGAAAAAACTGCCTTATGTGCCGCTGTTGTCGACGAAGTGGATGGTCGGGTCAAGGTGATTGCCAATGCCGGTACACCATCGACATTCGAAACCGTATTACTGGCAAAAGAGTTTGCAGCACTTGGCGTAGATGCGATTCCGGTTATATCCCCGTACTTTATCAGTTGCACACAAGAGGGACTTATCACGCACTTTTCAACGGTGGCTGATTCCGTTGATGTGCCGGTTTATGTCTATGACTTTCCGGCACGCACGCAACACCATGTTGAGCCTGCGACGATGGCAACACTGTCGGCACATCCGAATATCGCTGGCATCAAAGACAGCGGCGGCGCTCAGGAATCACTGGATGCCTATCTCGACATTGCAAAAAACCGCGATGATTTTGACGTCTATTCCGGACCTGACTCACTGATCTATCACGGGCTGGTACACGGGTCGAGTGGTTGTATATCCGGGCTGGCTAACGTAATGCCGGAGGCGCTATCGGCAATTTGCCAAAGCTATGCCAGCGGTGATCTGGAAGCTGCCCGGCAGCATCAGCGCCGGTTCAGTGAACTTCGCACTGATCTTTATCAATTTGGCTACCCGCCGGCGATGACGAAAAGAGCGCTGTACCTGATAGACCGCAGTGTCGGCGGCAGTCGACGCCCGGCATTGGTTGCCTCTGCCGATATGGACGACCGGTTGACATTGGTATTGAAAAAACACGGCCTGCTGCCCGCGTAAAGCTTTTAGCGATGCGTTTAGCCTGCAATTCTATCAATATAGATGGCCGGTAGACGCAATACACGGGTGATTTTCTCTAGCGATGATTTCCCGGCCCGTCTGTCCCGATCAAGCAGTGCACGGTGCCGCTGTTTTAGAGCTCCATCAATGCCTATTCCCTGCAAAAGCGGGTAATTGATGCGGGCCGGACAAAGGTCATCGCGCGAAACCTGCGTGTAGCATCTGCCGTATTTTGCACGGCAGGGATTGCGAGTTGACAATTACTCCGAATGTTGTACGGTAGATAACGTTGATTGGAGGATCAGCTGTAGCACGTAATTGAATCACTGGCGCCATGTGGTTACAGACGGCCTGGTATAGATCAATGCAAGTCCCTATGCAAAAGAGCAACGGATCGCGGCCAGGCAGCCCTGCCCTGATTCTGTGACTGATAGGCTGCACTCGCGTTAATGGAGGAAAACAACTATGCAGAAAATGTTCACCCTGGTACTAGGGTCTGTCTTTGCTGCGGTCACAATGTCATCTGCGATGGCGGCGGATTCTGCGGTCACGATTGTACTTTCAGAAGAACTCGACATCGTCGATCCCTGTGAGGCCTCACGGTCCAATGTGGGCCGTGTGGTATTACAGAATATTGCAGAGACCATCACCGAGCTAAACCCTGCAGAGGGCCTGAAACCCCGTCTGGCGGACAGCTGGGAAGACAAAGGCAATGGCACCTGGCAATTTAAACTTCACCCGGGCGTGAAATTTTCCGACGGCACCGATTTCACTGCTGAAGACGTGGCCCATTCACTAAAGCGAATCAAAAGCGAAGCCCTGACCTGCGAGATTGGCGCTAAATTTTTCGGCGGCATGGATATAAGCAGCACTATTGTCGATGATCTGACAATAGACATCACCGCTGACCCTGCGCAGCCTATTTTACCGCTGTTGCTTTCAACCGTTACCATCATGCCGGCAGAATCCCCGATGGATTCCTATGTCGACACCCCGATAGGAACCGGCCCCTATATATTCGATGAATACGCACGCGGCCAGCATATAAAATTATCCGCCAACGGTGACTACTGGGGTGACAAACCTGCAGTAGATGCTGCCACCTATGTGTTTCGCTCCGACAGTGCCGTTCGCGCCGCGATGGTCGCCGCCGGCGAGGCAGATATAGCGCCTAATATAGCCCTGCAGGATGCGGTAGATAAAGGCATGGACTACTCCTACCCTAATTCGGAGACAGTCTATCTGCGGCTCGATCACAACACCGCACCGTTAAACGATATTCGTGTCCGCAAGGCACTTAACCACGCGGTAGATCGCGAAGCTTTCGTTGGTACGATACTGGCCGACGGAACCTTGCTTGCCACTGGCATGACCCCGCCGTCGACCATCGGCTACAACCATTCTCTTAAGCCCTATACCTATGATCCCGAACAGGCAAAAGCACTGCTCGGCGAGGCCGAGGCAGACGGCGTACCAGTCGACACGGAGATCACTCTGATCGGTCGCACGAATAACTTCGGCAATGTACTGGAAACCATGGAAGCGCTGCTGGCAATGTTTCAGGATGCCGGCTTTAACATGAACCTTAAAATGGTTGAAGTCGCTGAATGGCTGGAGCACTACTCCAAACCGTTTGCAGAAGACCGTGGACCGGAAATCGTTGAGGCGCAACACGATAATGCCAATGGTGATCCCGTCTTCTCGATGTTTTTCAAGTATGCCTCCGAGGGCCTGCAGGCAGGTGTGCAGGACACCACCCTCGACGACATGATCGCCGCCTCTACGGCGCTAACCGGTGATGATCGAAAAGCCAGTTGGGAAGAGACGTTTAAATACATCCACGAAGATCTGGTCGCTGATGTGATGTTATTCCACATGGTCGGCTTCAGCCGGGTTAATTCACGCCTCGACTTTACCCCGAGCATACGCACCAACAGCGAGCTGCAGTTGTCCCAGATCGGGTTTAAATAACAAACCTATATTGCCACGCAACGTCAGGGGCAAGCGGTGTTTTGTCCCTGACTCTGTTTGCGGAGTCGCCCAGCATTAGAACATTCCTTGGAAAACGCGCCATTGCCAGCGCAATCTCACTGGTAGGCCTGGTCATACTGGTGTTTTTTCTTAGCAGGTTAACCGGTGATCCCACCGCCCTGTACCTGCCTGTTGATGCCTCTCAGGAGTCCCGCGAGCAGTTTCGCGAGATACACGGCTTAAATGATCCCCTGCCGGTGCAGTTTGCACGCTACATGGGAGATCTGTTACGACTGGACTTCGGTATGTCGATTCGACGCGCCGAACCGGCCCTTGATTCTGTATTACGCGGTTTTAAATGGACGCTGCAACTGGCGTTGATCACCATGTCACTGGTAACCGTGATGGCTATTGTCGTAGGCTCACTGGCGGCGTTTCGGGTGGGTGGTGTGTTTGATCGCATCGCCACCTTTTGCTCTCTGATTGCAGCCAGCGCACCGGACTTCTGGATCGCCATTGTGGCGATTGTGGTTTTCTCGGTGAACCTGGGCTGGGTACCAACCTCCGGAACCGGCACCGTGTGGCACTGGATACTGCCTGTCTCGGTGCTTTTTATCCGGCCGTTCGGGCTGATACTCCAGGTGGTGCGCGGTTCCATGATCACCGCGCTAAGTTCGGCCTATGTGAAAACGGCCCGCGCCAAAGGTGTTCTCGACCGCCCTATTATCTTTGTGCATGCCCTCCGAAACGCCCTGCTGCCAGTGATAACTGTAATTGGTGACCAGGCTGCCGGCCTGCTTAACGGTGCCGTGATCGTTGAGACAATTTTCGGCTTCCCGGGGGTCGGCAAGGTGATGATCGATGCCATCTTACAGCGCGACTTTGCAGTAGTGCTCGCGGCGGTCATGGTAACGGCGTTTGCTATATTTCTAATGAATCTGTTGATCGACATCCTCTATGCAGTGCTCGATCCGCGTATCAGATACTGACAATGACCGATTCCCAGCCAGTCCGTGAGTTGCCGTCGAAGCTTGTGCAGTTGCTGCGTATGTTGTGGCGCGACAAGCTGGCCTGTATCGCGGCCGCATTTTTATTGCTGGTGATCTGCTGCGCATTGTTCGGGCCGATGATGCTTGAGGATCTCGCCACCAAACAAAACCTCCGTGGTCGCAATGCCCCGCCCTTTGATTTCTCCAAAAACTGGACGTTCTGGCTTGGCGGTGATGCATTGGGCAGACCACTGCTGGCGCGTATTATTGTAGCGGCCGGCAATACCATGATGGTTGCGGCGGGTGCGGTGTTCTGCTCGCTCCTGATCGGTACGACACTGGGGATGATTGCGGGCTATACGTCAAAGCTGACCAGTCAGATTATTTTGCGGCTGGCAGATGTGATTATGTCTTTTCCGTCTTTGCTGCTGGCGGTAATCGTGTTGTACATGCTACCAGCATCAGTGGGTAATCTGGTGATCGTACTGGCGATTACACGCATACCTGTCTACCTGCGTACCGCACGCGCTGAAGTACTGGAGATAAGAGAACGCATGTTTGTCCAGGCTGCCCGTGTCATGGGCGCATCAACCCCCAGAATTATCTTTCGTCACATACTGCCGCTGGTGTTCCCGACGCTGATCACTATTGCCACACTGGATTTTGCCTTTGTAATGCTGGCTGAAAGCTCACTATCGTTTCTAGGCATTGGCATCCAGCCCCCTGAAATCACCTGGGGCCTGATGGTCGCACAGGGCAGATCCTACCTGACCAGCGCCTGGTGGCTCTCGTTCTGGCCCGGTCTAGCGATAATATTCACTACGCTGTCGCTAAACCTGCTATCGAACTGGATGCGTGTCGCGCTTGATCCTCAGCAGCGCTGGCGGTTGGAGATGAGTACTCAGAATGACTGATCACCTGCTCGACGTTCAGTCACTGTCCGTTGAATTTCATACCGCAGGTGGTACGGTAAAGGCCGTGCAGGATGTCAGCTGGTACCTTGACCGGGGTGAGGTACTTGCCATTCTCGGTGAGAGCGGATCGGGTAAGTCGGTGTCGGCCGCCGCTGTGATGGATCTTATCGATATGCCACCGGGTCGCATAAGCTCAGGCAGAATACTGTTTGAAGGACGTGATCTCCTGCAACTGTCGCAAGCCGGGCGCCGGGCCGTTAATGGCCGCAAAATCGCCATGATCTTCCAGGACCCGCTCAGTCATCTGAACCCGGTTTATACCGCCGGCTGGCAGATTGAAGAGACGCTGGTAATTCATGGTACCCGTCGCCGCGAGGCACGTGCCCAAACACTCGATCTACTGCAACGTGTCGGTATCCCCGACCCCGCAGCTTCGGCCGCCAAGTACCCGCATCAGTTTTCCGGCGGTCAGCGTCAGCGCCTGATGATTGCCATGGCGCTGGCACTACGTCCCGATATCCTGATAGCCGATGAGCCAACTACCGCACTCGATGTTACGGTGCAGGCACAGATTCTGTCCCTGCTGCAGGATCTGCAGCGTGAGACCGGCATGGGTATGCTGCTGATCACCCACGATCTGGGCGTAGTCGCGGAGATCGCCGCTCGTGTGGTGGTGATGAACTCCGGTCGTATTGTCGAGCATGGTTCGGCGCTCGACATCTATAGAAACCCGTCGCACCCCTACACACGCGACCTCATAGCCGCTGCACCGGGTAAAGGTGATTTACCATCCAATACCGACAGACGTGCGGACGCACTGCTTGACGTGCAGGGCTTATCAAAGTCATTTGGTCAGTTTGAAGCAGTGCGCAACGTCACGTTTGATGTGATGGCCGGTGAGTGCGTAGCTATCGTTGGTGAGAGCGGCTCGGGTAAGTCAACTCTGGCCAAAGCAATCCTGCGACTCGATGAGCCAAGTGCCGGCAAGGCTTTCTATAAAGGACGTGATCTGTTTTCGCTGTCTGACAAAGAACTGTTCAATATACGACGCCAGATCCAGATGGTATTCCAGGACCCGACCCAAAGTCTTAATCCACGTATGTCAATCTATGAGTTGATATCAGAGGCCTGGGTCATACACAAAGAGATTCTGCCGCGTGCACAGTGGCATGAGCGTGTTCAACAACTGCTTGAGCAAGTCGGGTTGTCAGCGGATCATGCACAGCGCTACCCGCATCAGTTCTCCGGCGGTCAGCGACAGCGCATTGCTATCGCAAGGGCCCTGGCACTTGAACCGGAACTGATCGTGTGCGATGAAGCCGTCAGCGCACTCGATGTGCAAGTACAGGCGCAGGTGATAGCACTGTTATCTGATTTACGTAAAAAGCTCGACCTGGCCTATATTTTCATTGCCCATGATCTGCCGGTGGTACGGGACTTCGCAGACCGGGTTATCGTCATGCAGGGCGGCAGTATTGTCGAGCAAGGCAGCGTGCGCGATATCTTTGAAAATCCGCAGCAGTCCTACACGCAAAACCTGCTGGCAGCCAGCCTCGACCCCGACCCTGAAATTCAGGCGGCCCGCCGGGCGGCCCGCAGTTTGTAACCCGCCGCAATTCAACTTTACGGATAACCACCGCTGCTTATGTTGAAAAACACGATACGCAACAGTCTCAACAGTGACAAACCAACGCTGTCTACACGCGTAATGATTAATTGCCCTTCGGTGGTCGAAGCGCTTGGTCATACCGGCACCACCGACTATGTTGAATTTCTGGCCGAGTACACCGCGTTTAACTTAAGCGACCTCGATAACTTCTGCCGGGCAGCGGAACTTCACAACATGGGCAGTATGATAAAAATCGAGCCGGGCATTGTGGCGACGACGGCGCAACGGGCTATCGGTGCCGGATTCAACGGTCTGTTATTCTGTGACTGCCGCACCGCACAGGACGTGCAGGATAACATTCGACTGGTCAAGCCCGATCACCCCGAATTCGGCGGCTTGCATGGTGCGATCACACGACGCAATTCATACATGAGTCAGTCCGGCTCGCAGGCCTATATCAACAACATGAATGCCGTGGTACTGGCGTTCATGATCGAAAAAAAAGAAGCGGTCGACAACCTCGATGATATTCTGGCGGTGCCCGGTGTCGACATGATTCAGTGGGGTCCGTCTGATTACTGCATGAGCATAGGCAGGCAAAAGGTCGCCAATGACCCCGATCTACTCGCTGTGGAGAAAAAAGTCTTCACCACAGCCATTCGCAATGGTATTCCGGCACGCGCCGAAATAGAAACCGCCGATCAAACTAAAAAATATCTCGACATGGGCGTGAGGCATTTTTCTCTGGGTATTGATTTGCGGATTATTCACACTTTTTGCAAATCGGAAGGTGAAAAAATACGCAAGGCGCTGGAAGACTGATCTGCAGTGCTACCGCCATGGCCCTGCTTTCAAAGCCACGGTGACAAATACCCCGTAGACCACGACAGCACCGGCCACCAGCCATAACACCACATTAATCGAGGTAGTTTCCGCCACCCAGAACAGCCCGGATGCCACGACCAGCAGCCGAAGCAGTGCACCGATAACCGGGTATTTCAGGGTGTTCAACCCCTGACTGCCAAAATAGCACCCAAGGCCCAGCGCAAAAAAAGCGTAAGTGGGAGCAACCACCCGAAGTGACTGACTGCAGTGTTCTATAACCGTGGCATCACTGCCGACAAGCCCGCACCAGGCTCCCGGGAACAGCGCAAATAATATCCCGATACAACCCACCAGAGCACTGTTGATCAGCACCCCGCGCCAGGCAATAGAGATAGCGCGTTCACGCTGACCCGCCCCGACATAGGCACCGACGATGGCAATCAGTGAAGAACCGATACCGAAGATCACCGGCACCATGATCAGTTCAAGGCGAACCGCAAGACCAAAGCCGGCCAGCCAGTCGGTGCCAAAACGACTGAACAATACCGTGGTGGTCAACGCATAAGTGACCGTCATTAAGGATTGACTGGACGCTAACAGTCCCTGCCTTAGAATATTAAACAGTGTGGTCGAGCGGTAGGCACTTACCTGAAAACGAATCGGCTGCCTGCCTTGCCTGATGAAAAAGATCGCCGCCATCAGCGAAACCACGTAACTGCAGATCATCGCAATTGCCGCAGCGCGAATGGTGTCGGTCAGTATGGCCTCTTTACCCGGTATCAATAGCGCTGCAAACCCGGCGTAGGACAGCAACATTATCAGTGCGACCATCGCCGGTCTGACCATGTCGCCGTTACCGCGCAGTACCGAGCACAGCATATTCAACAGCCAGAATAACGGGATCGCAGGAAATACGATAGCGGCATAGCGTTGCGCCGCATCTATAACGGTCGGGCTGTCACTGGCGTAGTTATATAACAGCGGGCCAAACCACACCACCAGCGCCCACATCAGAGTGCCACCCACAAGCGAAATCAGCACCGCACAGGCCAGTACGGCATTTGCCTCCTGAAGGTCACCGGCGCCGATAGCACGGGCGGTCTGACCGCTGACTGC